>CAYWST010000419.1:0-4855 GCA_964461075.1 uncultured Solibacteraceae bacterium
GTTCCGATGTTGCGCTTGCCCGCCACATAGCAGCGCGCCACCTCGTTCCTCTCGCCGTAGAGCGAGATCCACCGCGTCGTCAGTTCGAGATCCGCCGGATTCGAATCCACGATCGCGCAGTCCAGCAGCTTCGAGTTCCGCGCCGGATTTGAAGACGGCGTCCTGAACTGAATCAGGTCGCCCGGGTAGTCGCACTCGCTGAAGTGCAGACCCTCAACCGTCACCCACGCGCCGCCGATGCGCAGCCTCGACCGGCCGGTCAAGATCACCTCGCCGGGCTCTTCCGCAACCACGCGGACCGGCGCCTCTTCCTCGCCTCGCGCGTTGACGATGAGGTCCGAGTCGCGCCACGTTCCGGCGCGCATCACAATCACCTCTCCGGGGCGCGCCGCCGCCGCCGCCGCCGCGAGCTCCGCCGCTGTGCTCACCCGCCGGTCCTGCGCCGCCATCGAAAACACGAACGCGCGCCGGCTCAACGTCATCTCAGTTCAACGCTCCGTGGCTCCCGGCGATCCGGTAGAGAATCTCGACCGCCGACTTCAGCCCCCGCCGCGACAGAAAGGAGAATCTGAATGCTTCCAGCTCTTCGCTCGGCGCTCCGCCAAAATGCAGACCGTGCAGCGCCGCCAGGTAGTCGCACCAGCCCTGCGGGGCTTTCAGCTTCGGGTAGTACAGCAGCCGCAGCAGGTAGCCGTCGAACAGCGCGCAGAACTCGCGCTCCAGCATCGCCACCGCCTCCATGTAAAACGGCGCCGCGCTCCGCTGTAACGCGATCCCTTGTAGCAGCGAATACTCCAGCAGCGCGTGCGCCGCCACACGTTCATAGAAAAGCGGCCGCCCCATCCGCAGCACCGTCGCCGTTACCTCGAGCGGCTCCAGATCGTGATCGAACGGCTGGAAGTACCAGCGCGTCAGGCGCGCCCGCAGCACCCGCTCCAGATGACACGCCTGATGCACCGGCCAGCGGTCCGGCGCCGGCGGAAACAGGTACGTCAACGCATAATGCGCCATCCAGTCCGGGCTGTCGTAGCAAAGCGCGAACTCCGGCAGTTGCAGGCCAAGCGCCAGACCCTTCAGCTTGGCGACCTCCAGAGCCAGCCGGTGTTCGTCGGGATGCTGGCGGAAGTCCGGGAACATGTCGGCGTGCGCGCGAGAGTAGAACCAGTTCAGCGACCGGTCCTCTCCTTCGCTGCGCCGCAGGTGCCACACCTGCCGCGCCCGGCCTTCAATCAGGCGCAGGAGATGGTCGAGCGTGTTCCCGATCTGTCCGTGAGCGGTTCTGTCCGCCGACCTCGAATACCGTTGTCCCCGGTCCTTATCGAATCCGCCGGCGAAGACCGCCTTGGATTCGTCCAGCTTCGCCGGCCGCGCCAGTCGGCTGAACTCCGCCCGCAGCCACGCGCTCGCGGCCAGCATTCCAGGCAGCTCCCGGAAACTCTGGTTCTCCGCCGGCGACGGCGACGCGAGATGCAGGCAGATTTCGTTGTAATGCCGCGCCAGCCGCCACCGCGCCCCGGGAGCGGAGCGGCGCAGTTCGCGGGCCGCGTCGGCCGCCAGCGCGCCGAGTTCCGCCAGCACCTCGGACATCGAATCGGGCGAAGGCTCTTCCACCAACAGCTTCGAGGCCAGCCTGAACGCGACGCCGCGCCGCGCCAGGTTCGCCGAGAACAGCTCCGTCACCAGATCGCTGATCGATTGTGAGGTTTCCAGCAGACCCGCATCGAAGATCTCGGGCAGGTCCTGATCTTCCAGGTGAAGCTGATTGGCGAACTCGTTCAGCTCGTCGCGGAGCTGCAGCAGCGTTCGTTGGTTCACTTGCGTTCGAGGTCCAGCACCTCATTCATGGCGCCCTGCCGGTAGCCGTCGAGGTCGAGCGAGGCGTATTTGAAGCCCGCTCTCTTAACCGCGGCCGAAAGCGCCGCCATCATGTCCATTGAAAGCGCCGCCGGCATCTCGCTCCGGGCGATCTCGATGCGCGCGGTCTCGTCCTGGTAGCGCACGCGGAACTGCCGGAAGCCCAGCTCTTTGACATATTCTTCGGCGAGTTCGACGCGCCGGATGCGCTCCGGCGTGACCCGCGTTCCATAGGGGATCCTCGAACTCAGACACGCCGCCGCCGGCCGGTCCCACGTCGGCAAACCGGCGAGCCGCGACAACTCGCGGATCTCCGCCTTGGTCAGCCCCGCCTCGACAAGCGGCGCTTTGACCTCGTGGATCTTCGCCGCGTTCTGCCCGGGGCGGTAATCGCCGAGGTCGTCCTTGTTCACGCCATAGACGATGACATGGCCGGGATACGCCGCGGCCAGTTCTTCCATGCGAGTGAACAACTCGTCTTTGCAGTGGAAGCAGCGGTCGGGATTGTTGGCGGTGTAGGCTTCGTTGTCGAATTCCGCGGTCGGGATCATTTCGTGACGGAAGCCGAACTGTTTCGCGAACTCGATGGCGTCCCGCTTGTGCGACTCGGGGATGGAGGGAGAGTCCGCGGTGATGGCGATGGCGTTCTCGCCGAGCGATTCGGCCGCAGCCCAGGCGAGATAGGCGGAATCGGTTCCGCCTGAATAGGCCACCAGAACGCGGCCCATCGCGCGCAGGATCTCGAACAGCCGTTCCTGCTTCTCCCGGAGGACCGCCTGATCGAGGGGCGCAGCCTGGCCCAGCGTCACCAATCCTGACATGAATCGATTATACGGGATCGCCGGTTTCAACCTCGGGCGGGTGGATCTTCTCGATCTCAGGCGGCGGTTTATAGATCGCCGAAAGAGCAATGGAAGCGCCCAGGCAGGTGGCGATGATCGCGAACCAGACGCCGGCGGGGAAGTGATAGCCGAAGACCGGGGTGACAATGGCCATCTTGACGCCGATCAGGACCAGGACGATCGCCACGCCGTACCGCAGCAGGTGGAACGCCCGCGCCATGTGCGAAAGCACAAAGAACAGCGATCGCAGGCCGAGGATCGCGAGCACGTTGGAGCTGAAGATGAGGAACGGATCCTTGGTGATGCCGAAGGCGGCGGGGACGGAGTCGACCGCGAAGACGAGGTCGCTCGCCTCAATGGCCATCAGCGCGAGGAAGGCGCGAGTGGCCCAAACCTTTCCGTCGTGCTTGACGAAGAAATGGTCGCCCTCCGAGTTTGGATCGAATCGGACGAAGTTCTGAAGGCGCAGCATCCAGCGCGGCGGTCCGTCGTGCTCGCCGCCGTCGGCGACGAACATCATCTTCAGTCCCGAGATCAGGATGATGACGCCGAAGACGATCAGCGCGGCCTGGAACTTCAGAAGCCAGGCTCCGGCGGCGATGAAAACGGCGCGGAAGAAGACCGCGCCGCAGATGCCCAGAAACAGGATGCGCGAATGATACTTGGGCTTGATGCGGAAAAACTGAAAGACGAGGAGGAACGCGAAGACGTTGTCGATAGAGAGCGACCATTCCAGGAGGTAGCAGGCAAAGTACTCGAGCACCGCCTTCCGCACGCCCCCGGCGGGCACGTCGCCGCGATGGGAGAGATAGAAGCTCATCAGCCATCCGAAGCTGACCGCCAGCGTGACCCAGGCGATCGTCCAGATGACGCATTCCTTGAGCGACCGCTCCTTGGCGGACCTATGAAAGACGCCTAGGTCCAGCAGGACCAGAAAGATGACGGCAGCGGAGAGGCCGGCATAGACATGCCAGTACTGTTCGAAGGGAAATAGACCGGAACTCATTGAGCGGCGCTAATTTAAGTCTGGCACATTTGTTAGGATCGTAGGCACTGCCGAAGGAGGATCTGGGATGCCAAAGTGCGCTCTTCTTAACACTCTCGCGGAGCTGTTTCATGAACATGCTCCGGAAGCGAAACCTACACGCCGCGCGTTTCTCGCCACAGCGGCGCTGCCTGCACCGGCGCTCGGCGCGACGACGAACATCGCGATCGTCGGGGGCGGCCTGGCCGGCCTGACGTGCGCATACAGACTGAAGCAGCGAGGGATCAATGCGACCGTCTACGAGGCATCGGGTCGATTGGGGGGCAGGTGCTGGACGCTGCAGGGCGCATTCGATGAGGGGCAGTTTGTGGAGCGCGGCGGAGAACTGATCGATCAGGGCCACACCGCGATCCGCCAACTGGCTCAGGAACTCAGGCTGCCGCTCGACAACCTGCTGAGCGCGGAGCTCAACGGGACCGAGCCGTTTTATTATTTCGACGGCAAGCCGTACACAGTGGGCCAGGCGCGGGAGGACATCAAACAGATCTGGCAGAAGCTGCATCGCGACGTTTCGGAAGCTTCGTATCCGACGACCTACTATCAGTCGACGCCCCGGGGGCGAGAGCTGGACTCGATGAGCATCCGGGACTGGATCAACGAAACCGTGCCGGGAGGAATCAACTCAAGGCTCGGGCAACTGCTCGACGTGGCGTACAACATCGAGTATGGCGCGGAGACCGAGCAGCAGAGCGCGTTGAACCTGATCTACCTGCTCGGTTACCGCGGGCAGGGGCAAATCCGTTTGTTCGGCCCGTCGAACGAGAAGTACAGGGTGCGGGGCGGAAACGACCGGATCGTGGCAGGGCTGGCAAACGCTCTGGGCGCTCAGATTCAGACCGGCAAGCGCCTGACGTCAATCAGCCGCAATCTCGATGGGACGTACCGGCTGGAGTTCGCTGGCGGAGCGCAGGTGACGGCGGATCGAGTGGTGCTGGCGCTGCCGTTCTCGATTCTCAGGACGAGCGTGAAGTTCGCGAATGCGGGCTTCTCACCGCGGAAGCTGCAGGCCATCGCGGAACTGGGTATGGGGCAGAACGCGAAACAGCATTTGCAGTTCAAGACGCGGGTTTGGAACGAACAGGGGAACAACGGGGAGACTTACACAGACCTGGGT
>CAYWST010000420.1:0-4841 GCA_964461075.1 uncultured Solibacteraceae bacterium
AAATGCGCGGCCGCGTGATGAGCCTCTACAACATCGCCTTCCGCGGCGGCATGCCTATCGGCAGCCTCGTCACCGGCGCTCTGGTTCCCTCCTTCGGCGCGCCTCTCATCGTTGGCGTCTACGGCGTCATCCTTGCGTGCCTCGCCCTCCACCTCCTGATGTTCCGCCGTGAACTCGCCTCACTCTGACGAGCCGCCGTCGTGAAACATTGTCCTCGCAGCCACTATCCTTCAAGAGACGCCATGCTCAATCGCAGATCCTTCCTCGCGGGCCTCGCCGCGCCCGCACCCGCCAACCCCAATGTCGTTCTCATCCTCGCCGACGATATGGGCTTCGATCTCGGCTGCTACCGCGGCGAAATCCCCACCCCTCACCTCGACCACCTCGCCGGCGAAGGCGTCCGCTTCGGCCAGGGCTATGTCGCCTCCCCCATCTGCTCCCCCTCCCGCGTCGGGATCACCACCGGCCAGCACCCCTCGCGCCACCTCATCTTCTCTTACATCCACACCCGCCAGCGCCAGCGCGAACTCGGCATGCGCGATTGGCTCGACCCGAAGGCGCCCCTCATCGCCCGTGCCTTCAAGGACGCCAATTATGCCACCGCGCACTTCGGCAAGTGGCACATGGGCGGAGGCCGCGATGTCGGCGACGCGCCTCTGCCCACCGAATATGGCTTCGACGAGTCTTATACGTCTTTCGAAGGTCTTGGCGACCGTGTCCTCCCCCCTGGCGCCCTCTCCGAACAGAACGCCAGGCTCGGCCGCGGCAACATCTCTTGCGCCGCACAGTCCGAACTGAGCGGAATCTATGTCAACCGCGCTCTCGACTTCGTCCGCCGCAACAAGGAACGCCCCTTCTACCTCCAACTCTGGACCAACGACGTCCACGACCCCTTCGCCCCGAAACCAGAACTGATGAAGAAGTACGAACGCTACTCCGCCAACAAATACCTCCAGCAGTATTACGCCATGCTCGACGAAATGGACCGCCAGATCGGCCGCCTCGCCGATGGCATCGACGCCGCCGGTCTCGCCGAACGCACTCTCTTCGTCTTCCTTAGCGACAACGGACCCACGGCCTGGCCCCGCTATTACAAAGAAGGCTTTCTCCCGCCAGGCCGCACCGACGGCCTCCGCGGCCGCAAGTGGAGCCTCTACGAAGGCGGCATCCGCATTCCCTTCTTCGCCCGCTGGAAAGGCCGCATCCCCTCCGGACGCGTTGATAACGAAACCGTCCTCTCCTCCCTCGATCTATTCCCCACGCTCACGCGCCTCGCCGGCGTCAACGCTCCAGGAGTCGATTTCGACGGCGAAGACATGAGCGCCGCCTTCCTCGGCACGCCTCAGCGTCGCAAAAAAGACCTCTTCTGGGAGTATGGCCGCGACGCCTCCTATATCTATCCGGGCGACCCCCGCGACCGCAGCCCCAATCTCGCTCTCCGCAGCAGCCGGTGGAAAGTTCTCCTCGACGACGACGGCTCCAGTCTCGAACTCTACGACCTTAACCGCTCCCGTGACGAGTCTCAAAACCTCGCTACAAAGGAGCCCCGCCTCGCCAAGCGGATGGCCGATCGCCTTCTCGCGTGGCGGCGCTCACTCCCCGAACTCCAATCCGCCTGATTCCACGCTTGCATGGCCCATGCTCTGCGACGGCCGCGAAGATCGAACACGGATCGTTATATGCGCCGGTCAGCGCCGCTGGATGAGCCGGACTTCGGTAGCCTCGCAGCCTCAGCCAGGGCCGTTGCCACCGGGAGTACGATTCCGACGCAGCGCGATGAGATCGCCGGGAGTCGAGAGTTGCGTGCAGAAGCGGGTCAGTACGCCGGATTGGCCGGCGATCGGGCGTTTATGCGGAAGAAAGACCAGCACCGGGCTGGAGTTTATGGGAAGGGTCCACGCGAGCATCGTGGGGCGGACGAGGATTACCGGACAATTCAAAAGAGTTGAATCAGTTTTCAACAATCATGATTCGGCGTTTTGGTACGAACAAATTTGCGACACCGGGATGCAATCGAGATAGAATGCAGCGCAGACCGGAGGAGAGATGTCCAAATCCAAAACGGTCCGGCCATACCGCTGGCTGGCGCTGCATTATGACAAGATGTTCGGATCGCTGCGGGGTCCGATTGAGGCGGCGCAAAGGCGAATTCTGAATCCGCATCTTGCCGATGTCGGGACCGTGTGCGATTTAGCCTGCGGAACCGGGACGACAGCGGTTGAGTTGGCGAAGGCCGGGAAGCGGGTGTTCGCGGTGGATCAATCTCCGATGATGTGCGAGGCTGCGCGGGCGAAGGCAGGCGGAGCAGTGCGGGTGATTCGCGGAGACATGCGGACTTTCCGTTTGGGAGAATTGGTGGACCTAGTAATGTGCGAGGGCGACGCGTTAAACCATGTGCCGGGAAAGGCCGATTTGGAAAAAGTGGCGATGGCGGTTTCGAGAGCGCTCAAGCCGGGAGGACGCTTCTATTTCGACGTGAACAACCGGGCTGGCTTCAAGCGGTATTGGGCGGGAACTGTGTGGATGGAGAAGCCGGGGCTTGTGCTGGTGATGCGGAACGGCAACGACTACTTGAAGGATCGGGCATGGAGCGACCTGGAATGGTTCATTCGAGAGGGGAAGTGTTGGAAGCGGCAGAGGGAGCGCGTGGAGGAGGTGTGCTGGAGCGATGCGGAGATCCGGACGGCGCTGCGGGACGCAGGCTTCGGCAGGGTGCAGGCTTGGGACGCGGCTCCTTTCTACAGTAACGGAGGAGTGGTGGCGCGGGGGTGCCGGAGCATTTATCTGGCACGGAAAGGCGGGCTCTGAGTGAACACTCGACTGGGCGGGAGGGTCCTGCTGATGGGCGGAGGGGCGCGGCATCGGGTGCTGGCGACGTCCGGCGGCGGTGGGGGTGACAAGGATGTTTCCCGGCGGGTGAGCTACTTGCGGCGGAGCGGCTCGGCGACGCGCGTGGAGTCGTGCGATTGTGCGGTGAACCTGAACTCGATGGGCACGTTGACGGGCGGGTGGCATTCGCGGTCGTCGCAGGCCTGATAACGGAAGGTCGTGGAGACGGCGATCTGCTTCGACTCGCCCGCGGCGGCAAAGAGCTCCTTCTGCTGGGCGAAGGTGAGGTCGCGGGTGACGGCGAAGGTTTTCTCGAAGACCGGGAGAGTCTCATTGATGGCCTTGAGGTGAAGGGTCCGGGCGGCGGGCCATTCGGGGTCGAGGGCCTTCCATGCGGGCTTGTCGTGGACAGTCCACTGAACGGGGATGTAACTTCCAGCGACAGAGGGAGCGTAGACGTGCATCTTCGGCTTGAGGGCGATTTCGAGGGCGAGGGTGACGGTCATGCCGCCGTTGACTGAAGTGTCGCTGGCGCGATAGCGGAGCTTGAGGTGGCGGGTTTCGATCTCTGTCCAGCCGTCGCGAAGAGCCTGGGGCGCGGTGCGGAAGAGCATGCTGGAGGCGGTGTAGCGCTCGCGGTAGTTGTCTTCGAAGAATTTCTTGCGGACGACCCCCTTGGCGTCGATGATGTAGACGCCGGGGTGGGGGACGCCGTAGAAGGGGCCCTTGGGCATGGACTCGTTGAGGATGCCGAAATCGCGAATGATCTTCGAATCGGGGTCGGAGAGCATGGGGTAGGAGACGCCGGTGCGTGAGGCGAAGGCATTGAGGACGTCGACGCTGTCATAGCTGATGGTGGCGACATTGTAGCCCTGACGTGCGAAGTCGGCTCTTTTCTGTTCCAGCTGCACGAGCTGGGTTTTGCACCAGGGTCACCAATCGGCGGAGCGGACGAATTCGAGGACGAGGCCCTTGGTGCCGCGGAGGGTCTCGAAGGTTTGGGTTTTGCCCGTGTGGTCGATGGCGGAGAAGGCGGGGATGCGAGCGCCGACGGCGGGGCCGGTGGGAATGGATTGGGCGTTGAGGTGGAGAAGGGGAGCGAGATAGAGGAGTGCGAATCCCAGGCGCATGAGTACAGGATAGCGGAAAGCGCCGAAGTCTTATTCGAGGCGTGGGGCGTCAGTGCCGCGGGCGGCGAGGATCGTGAAGGGGAGGTTGACGGAGAGGGTGCGAGGCTCGCGTGTGAGGTTGATCACGTGGAGCAATGCTGCCGGCCATCTCGAAGCGCGGGCAGGAATCGGAGCAAGAGGGACCTCCGGAGCGGGATGAGCCCATTGTGTTACTTTCCCCTGGTATGAGCCAACTCGCGATTCTCGGCGGCGAACCGGTCAGGAAGACGCCGTTCAGCCCCTGGCCGCAATACACGGCGGCGGATCTGGAGAGGATCAGGCAGACGGTAGAGAGCCGGCATTGGGGCGGGTTCCCGTATCCGACGCCGCTGGCCGCGGAGTTCTGCAAGAGTTTCGCGGAGCTGCAGGGCGCAAAGTATGCGCTGCCGGTGGTCAACGGGACGCTTTCGATCACAGTGGCGCTGCAGGTGGCGGGCGTGGGGTTTGGCGATGAGGTGATCGTGCCGGCTTACACGTGGGACGGGACGGCGACGGCGGTGCTGGCGATGGGGGGCGTGCCGGTGTTCGCGGATGTGGATCCGGATACGTATTGTCTTGATGTGGAATCGGCGCGCGCCGCGGTGACGGAGAGGACAAAGGCGATCGTGCCTGTGCATCTGGCGATGCGGTTCACGGAGATGGACGGGCTGATGGCGCTGGCAAAGGAGAAGGGATTGGTTGTGGTGGAGGACTGCGCGCACGCCCACGGCGGCGAGTGGAAGGGCCGCGGGGCGGGGTCGATGGGGCAGATCGGATCGTTTTCGCTGCAGGAGAGCAAGCTGATGACGTCGGGGGAGGGCGGCCTGCTGACGACGAATTCGCTCGAGTATTACGAGGCGATGC
>CAYWST010000421.1:0-4819 GCA_964461075.1 uncultured Solibacteraceae bacterium
GTTCTGCCCCTCCTGCTGCTCCCGACCGGTCAGCAGGCCGGCACGTTTGCGGTCTTTCAGCCGATAGCTCTCCCCGCGAATGTTGATCGTCGTCGAGTGGTGCAGCAGCCGGTCCAGGATCGCCGTGGCGATGATCGGATCGCCGAAGATCCCGCCCCAGTCGCCATAGCTCTTATTCGACGTCAGGATGATGCTGCCGCGCTCATACCGCGCGTTGACCAGTTGGAAGAAGATCGTCGCGCCCAGATCGTCCAACGGCAGGTAGCCCATCTCGTCGATGATCAGCACCTTCGGCGCCAGGTAAACCTTCATCCGCCGGTCCAGCCGTCCCTCGCGATAGGCCCGGCCCAGATCATCGACCAGATCATGCGCAGTCATGAAATAGGCCGCCTGCCCGGCTCGGATCGACGCCTCGGCCAGCGCCACCGCCAGGTGCGTCTTGCCCACCCCGGGCGGTCCCAGCAGGATCACATTCGACGCCTCATGGACGAAGCGCAGCGTCCGCAACTCGCGAATCTGCCGCTCATCGATGGAAGGCTGGAAGCTGAAATCGAACTGCTCAAACGTCTTCACATAGGGCAGGTGCGCCAGCTGCAGCCGGGTCTTCAGGTAGCGCTGCCGCCGTGCATCCACCTCCGCCGTGAGTGTCTCCAGCAGGAAGTCCGCGTAGCTGGGCTCCTTCTTCGAGGCCTGCTCCAGCAGGCTCTCCAGCCGCAGCTCCAGCGCGGTCAACGACAACGCGCCGAGCGTTTCGCGCAAGCGCTCGATCACCGTCATCGCCCACCTCCCAGCGCCACGCTCTCATAGGCGTCCAGCGGACGGATCTCCACCACCGGCGCCTGGCTGCGAATGTGCACCAGTGTCTTGCGCTGCTCGCGTGCCCCCAGCGGAATGCCCTCGTGGTGCTCCGGATTGCGCACCACCACGTGCCGCCGCGGCGCTTCTCCATGCTCGGCGATGCGCCGGTCGCCATAGTGAATCGCGACACGGCCGCCCCGGCCGTGCACCCAGACCTCCTTGCCCGCATAGATCCACGGCACCGAGTAGCGGCTCCCCTGCCAACTGACATAACCATCGCGCGCCACCTTCCGCAACTCTTCGTCGAGGTAGGGATAGGGTGGCCTTCCTTTCACCGGCTGCAGGCTCAACTGGTCCGCGTCCCAGCGCGCTTGCACCGCCTGATGCGTCGTGCCGTGCACCCGCTGATTGGCCACGCCCCACACCCACGCCCGCAACTGGCTGTTGAAGTCATCCAGCCCGGAAAGCTCCCGGCCCTGCAAACCGCACAGGAAGTTTCGCCGGACGTACTTCACGCCCGACTCTACCTTGCCCTTGGTTTGCGCCCGGTACGGACGGCACAGCCGCGGCCGGAAACCCCAGTAGCGCGCAAAGTCCAGAAACACCGGATTCCACACGATCTCGCCGCGCTCGTCGGTCTCCTGCCAGACCGTTTTCATCCGGTCATAGAGAATCTCTTCCGGCACCCCGCCCAGCTCTTCGAAGGCTCGCTCGTGCATCCGCAGCAGCGTCCCCAACTTCTGGTCCAGCGCCGCCAGGGCGAACAACATCCGGCTGTAGCCCAGCGTCAAGACGAAGCCCCAGAGCTGGCTCTCCTGCCCGTCTTCCTCCAGGGTGCCCAAATGGCCCCAGTCGACCTGCGCCTGATGGCCCGGTGGCGTCTCGAACCGCCGCACTGCCACGGCGTGCGCCATTCGGCGTCTCGACCGCAGCCAGTCGGTCAGAATCGTGTATCCGCCGTCGTAGTCCCGCTCGCGCAACTCCCGCAGCAGGACTCGCGCATTCCACACGCCGACTTGGAGCCGCTCTTCCAGGTAAGGCTGAAAACGGTCCAGTTTGCCCGGAGCCTTCGGCCGCGGACCGTACTCTGGCCGGGCCACTGGCTCGATCAGATACTTGCGGACCGTCTTGCGATCGTAGCCCAACACCTTGCTGATCGCCTGAATACTCATTCCCTGCCGTTTCATCTCGGCAACTTCCTGCACGTCTCTCCCCCTCAGCACATCTCGGCGCCTCCTCCCCATGAAGTCGGCTGCCGGCCTCAGCCTCTGTCAAGGGGTGGGGAATTTTCGACCGGCACTATGGGGATTTTTGCACCGGCGCTGACAGAGGTTCAAGTCCTCTCATCCGCACCAAAGAATCAATCAGGTACGAGCAGGAAGCCGCCAGCGATGGCGGACGTTTTTTGCTCGGGTAGCGCAAAGGGTAGCGGAGGGTAGCGCAAAAGCACCGTTTCGGCTGTGGAACGAGATTCGAGGAAGCTCGGAACGGGGGGGCAATTGATTGATTCCACGATTTGCCGGGTTGGCGGTATCTGCCGCTGCCGATGGACGAACTAGCGCCCGATTCTAGTGCGGCTGAGTGTCGCCGCCGGACTGGGACCCACCCGGGAATTGATGTGGTTCGCATCCATAGAGCCCGGATCGATCCGTGGAAATCGGTGGCCGGCGCTGCCGCGTGGGTGATTGGAGCACCCACTCGTCTCTAAATGGCAGCCACGACCTTCGAATACTCGCGGCAGTTCGCCCGGGTGGGCAAGGTGCGTTCGATTGAGTTCGGGCTCGCAACCGGCTAGCGGCTCATCCGGAAATCGATTCCGGAAATTCAGTTTCGAGTATCCGGCTGGCCTGCTCCCAGAACCGTGGGACATCGTCCATGGCGGCGATCCACAGAATTTGCCAGTCCAAATCAAAGTAGGCGTGAACGATCCTGTGGCGGACGGCCACGATCTGTTGCCAGGGTACTCCTGGGTACCGTGCCCTGAGTTCCGGCGACAGGCGGCTGATGGCTTCGCCTAGGAGGGTCAGGTGATACAGAACTGCCGCGGGCAGAATCTCATCAGCGTGGAATCTCTCCTCTGTCGTACTGGCGGTGATGGCTTCAGTCTTTTTTCAGGCGACGAGGATGTCTTGCAGGAGTGAGGCCTCATGCCGCATAAACGACACGGGCCTCTCTGAGAACTTCCGGACGGACCCACGGTTTCAGACCGTGCTTTGTCACCAGGTCAATCTTGCGTCCAACCAAGGCTTCAAGGCCTTCAACGAGCGACTCGAACTTGACAATCCCAATGCGTGCCGCGGGATCAAATTCAACCAACACGTCAATGTCGCTGTCTGCCCCCAATTCGCCGCGCACCGCGGACCCAAATAGTGAAAGCTCCCTGACGCCGAATCGCCGGCACAGGCCCGCCAGTTTGGCGGCATCGACCTGTACATCACCGAGATGGACCGTGGAGCTCATAGTTGTCGACTCCATTATCCACGACTTCCGGCCGAGACGGCTGAGATCTCGCAACTGAAAGCCCCCAGCACCGAAGCGAACAGCGGATTCGGCCAACCAGGGGCGAAGCATCCTGTGCTGCACGGCCAGATTGGTTGCCAGGCTACTTCATGGAGTCGATCGTCAGAAAACGTGGTTTTCTGAACATCAGCCGAGACCGGACAGCATCCTCCGCGCCGAATGCGCGAGTCATCCGTCCGGTCATCGCAAACAGAGTAAGGGTGTGTTGTGCGTTGGAGGGCGGACGCGAGTTGGGAACCCCGCCGCCGGAACTCGCTGCCCTTGACTGACTCGATTGTCGAGCAGATATGTTCGATGCGCAAGGGATCCTCAGAGGGGCTGAAATGCCCAATGGGGAAATCAGACCCCCCTGGGACGTGAGGACTAGCAGTAACTTTTGGAAAAGTACTATACCTCTCCCCGCCGCTTGACATGACGAGTATCGTCGTTTTATCCGATTGAACTATACGGTTTGTTCAGTAATGAGGAGACCTGTTCATGTTGCCGTCCCGTGCTAGCCTCCAAGCCCTCGCCGCCTCCTTGGCATTCGCCTCGCTGATTCCCGCACAGCCCGCCCTCCCCGGGGTGCCGGACGACTGCGCTCACCCCTATTGGAAAAACTCCCTCCGTTGTCAGGCGCTTCGCCTGACTGGATCTTCGCTGACTCCTCAGCCGAATGCCGGCGACCGCCCCGCCAATGTCGCCAGCCTCCGCGATCACACGCGGGTCTTTTTGAAGGACCGCAACCTGCGCTGCGTCGACGGCACTCGCCCCGTCCTCTATGTCGCGCCCGCTCGCTGCACGCAACCCGGCGGCTGCCTGCAACCGGGCGGAGCCTTGGCCCCCTTCGGCGCCGAGATCGAATCCGACAACTGGATCATCTCTTTCACCGGCGGCGGCGCTTGCCATGCCCGGGACACCAACGGCGATGGCGTTTACGATGACGGAACCAACTGCACCAGCGTCTATCCCTCCGAACGCAGCGAGATGGGCACCGCGACCGAGCCGCCTATGAAAAACCTCGGCCCGCTCGCCGGCTCATCCGGCATCCTCAGCCGCGACCCCGTCCTCAATCCCGTCTTCGCTTCCTACCATAGCGTCCGGGTCGAGAAATGCTCGTACGATCGCTACAACGGACGCGCCGAACACCCGAACGTCGCCGGGAGCCTCGAAGGCCAACCGTTCACCTACACCCTCTACAGCCACGGACAGCTCATAGCCGAATCCGCCATCGACGAACTCCGCAACGGCCTCTCCTACACCACCTGGGACGACTCGAACCGGGACGGCATCGTCGACGAGCGCAAAGCACGCCTCCCGCGCCTTTCCTCCGCCCGACAGGTGCTCCTTGTCGGCCACTCCGGCGCCGCTCACGGCCTTCGCCACAACCCTGACCGGCTCGCCGCCCACCGTGATCGTCACCTTGCCGACGTCTTCGGCACTGCGGTCGGCATAACGGGCGATTTTGAACGGGCCGTTCTCGCTGTCGACTTTGAGCCAGCCGCCCGGCCGCGCGCCCCCG
>CAYWST010000422.1:0-4816 GCA_964461075.1 uncultured Solibacteraceae bacterium
GGGTCCGGCGATGGGGACCCACCAAAGGACGTCGCCGCCATTGAAACCGGTGTTTTTGAAGCCGAGCATCGTGACGAGCACTCGCGGACCGAAGTCGCGTGCCGGGTTGATTGCGTAGCCGTGCAGTTTGCCGAAACTGATCCCGATGGCGACTACGATCAAGCCAACCAGGATCGGCGTCGCCCACGCGGGGGCCGGCCCGTTCCGTTTGTCCGTCACAGCCAAAACGAGCAGGACGAGGAGCGCCGTGCCGATCACCTGATCGAAAAAGCCGGCGGCGGGCGCATTGGGCAGAGCGGGGAACGTGGTGAAGATCCCGGCCGTCTTTTCGAGCGCCGGGTCGAACACCGCGATTGCAGCGCGATAGTTGAAGTAGACAATTGCCGAGCCGCAGAAAGCGCCTAGAGTCTGCGCGAGCGCGTAGGGCGCCACTTTCGCCCAGGAAAAACCGCGGAAAACGGCCAATGCCAGTGTCACGGCGGGATTCAGATGAGCGCCGCTGACCCGCGCCGCCAGCGCCACTCCGAACAGCACGCCCAAGCCCCAACCTAGCGTAATGCTCGTCCAGCCGCCGAGAACGACCTCGCCTGGAACCCCGGTGGCGAACAGCGTCGTCATCGCGCACGCGCCGCCGCCAAACAGGAGAATGATCATTGTGCCGGCGAACTCGGCCAGGCACTCGCCGAGCAGTGGATTGCGCATCTGAGCCAGATTACTTCAAATCGCGGCCTTGCGGGCCAATTCGCGGTACGTGAACAGCCGGACGCCCCCGGCGTCGAGCGCCTGCCGGGCTTCGGGACTCGACCAGAACAGGAAGTCGCCCCAGCGCTGCTCCCAGTTGCCGGTGATGGCGCGGATCTCGGCATCGTCCTTGGCCAGGTGGATGATCAGCTTCGTCACGCCGGGCCGCAGGCTCGCGATCAACTTCAGGTAGCTCTCCCGTCTTTCGGAGGGCGTGCGCCCTCCGACGCCTGTCACAAGCCAGTCGATCAACGGCAGCCCCGCTTTCTCCTTGGCCAGAATCATCTCTTCGGTGATCGGCGTTTTGCGGGCGCGCAGCTCTTCGGACGGACGCGGAATCATGCACGGGACGCCGTTCTCGCGGGCGAGCTTTGCGTAGACATCGAAGTAATCCGGGCGCGCGAACAGCGTGCCCATGTGAGAGTCCAGGTGCGTGAACGCGATGCCGGACTTCTTTGCCAGATCGATCTGCGCCCGCAGTTCGGTCTCCACCTCGGCCGCGCTGGCCTGGAAAGCGGTCTGCATTTCGCTGCGCCACATGAAGCCTTCGGCGTCGAGCAGGCCTTTCACCTTCTCCGGCGGCGCGACGGGCCGCCAGCGGTAATGCTTCCACTCGCTGGTCAGCGTGAGGTGGAGACCCAGATCCATCTCTTGATGGGCCCGCGCCCACTCCGCCATTTCGAGCATCCTTGGACTAGGCATCATGATGCTCGCGGAAGTGACCGATCCCTTGGTCATCGCCTCGATCGTGGCGAGATTGGCCGAGTGGCACATGCCCGCGTCGTCGGCGTGGACAATCAACGATTTCGCAGGTTGACTCTGAGCCGCAGCGGGCAGCATCGAGCAGAGAAAGGTTCTCCTCAGCATCTGAGTCCGATTCTAGCCCGCCGTCTACCAGGTCCCGAGACGCAGGACGAGTCCCGACGTCAGCGACACACTGTTACCGTAGGAACGGCCGTCCATGGGACGTACCCACGAATGACGGTAATCGAGTGCGGCGACCTTCACCTGCAGCGCCGGGTTGATGCGGTAGTCCAGCGCCGCGCCGCCCGTCATGGCGAATCCGTTGGTCTCGTTCTTGTAGGCGAACTCCTCTTGCTTGGGCTGCGTCTTCGGATCGCTGCCGGCGGCCTTCCATGCCGCCTTGAGCGCGTCGTATTTCTTCGGGTAAAGCAGTTCGTGCGTCAGTTTCTCGCCGCCGGCGAGCGCGCGCACGCTCGCGCTCCAGCGTCCGCTCGACCAGGCGGCATAGCGCAGACCGGCCAGGTAAGTGAGCGAATCGCCCGACCAGTTCTCCCCCATGCCTCGCATTGTGCACCCGCCCACATCGACGACCGCCTGAAGGCGCTCGGCCAGCCGGAATCCCAGACTGCTGTTGCCGCCCAGGCACATCCCGGCGCCGGAGTAGTATGTCGGCTGAATTTGGAAGTTGACCTCCGCCGGAGCGATCACCGCGTTGGCTTTCTCCTGGCTCGGTCCGGCGATCGCCGGACCCACCCTGCCGCGCGTGTTCAGTTCGTTCTGGATGTATCGCCGCAGCATGTCGTCGTGGAACAGGTTCGGCCGGGTGTCCCGGCGCCACGGCATTGTGAATCCCATCACGTTGCCAAAGCTCCTGGAAGGATTCAGCCAGCTCCGCACAAGCATTCGCGCCCACCGGTTCGAGAACTTGCGATCGAAGGGTTTGACCGCGTACCTGTCCAGGGCGTCCTCCGCGATCATCCAAAGCAGGCCCACCGCTGGCGTCGCCACGTGGTCCACGAATCCGTAAGCCGGATACTTGGCCTGAACATTCCCCAGGGACGCCTCGCTCAGGGGTCCAATCTCGAATTGGGTGCTGTGCGCCCAGGAAAACGCGGTCGCCCGCAGCCGGCCCTTCCAGTAGTCCTTGCTCTTGCCGAATTCCACGTATCTGTACCGCGGGATGTCGTTCTGCGCGAAGATGTAGGCCGTCACGGCCCCCTGCATCGCGTGGCCGACGTAGTTCACATAAAAGGGATCTCCGTCCGCCCATCCGTGCATTGAGCCAACTGCGCTCCCCCATTCGGGGAAGAACCGGCCTTTCAGCCCTTCCCGGGTTCCTGGCTCCATCCAGAACCGGAAGCCGTGTTTGACGCCGAGGAAGAACCCCGATTGCAACATGACTTGATTCCAATTCACCGTCTGCTGGTCGAGGACGGAAAACTCCTTGCTCCGGCGCGGAGCAAACGAGGACGGCTCGGACGCATCGCCCGAGCCGCTGGCTTCGCCTTGGCCTTCAAGGACGAATGGAAAGAGAAGCAAGCAAAGTACTGCGGGGGTCCGCGAAACCATGTGTCTTCCTATTGTCGCTAATCGGTTGCAATTTGGCGAATCGCGATATTTCGGAGACGCACCGCGTCATCGTGCGGTTTCTGGCCGTGAACCTGAAAGCCGATCGCCCCCTTGGGCGATCTCACCTTGTCATAATCGTTCACCAGTTCGCCATTCACCTTCACGATGACCCGAGTCCCCCTGCATTCGATGGTGAAGTGGTTCCAGCGATCCTCTCCCCCTACCACCTTCGTTGGCTTCTGGAAGTTATACACGGAACCCGTAAAGTTCTTCGGGTCGTTGTAGTCGATCTGGATCTCATGCCCGTCGGTCGGGCGCTGCGCCGCGCGCTCGTCGCCGCGGATTGAGAACTTCCTGAGCGGCTGCCGGATGAAGACGCCGCTGTTGCCGCCCTTGGATATCCAAAAATCAAGGTCGAGGACAAAGTCGGTGTATTCCACGTCGGTCAGCAGATAGCCCGGCCCCGGCCGCGAGTGGTCGCACAGCCCGGTGATCACGCCGTTTTCCAGCATCCAGATCCCGTGAGCATGAGCGGTGTAGCCGGGAATTCTTGTCCGCGGCATGATTTGCATCAACCAGCGCAGCCGCTCCCTTTGCGCCTCGGCCGCGCCCTGGGCGCATTCGAGGTTGACGTATCGAACGCGGCGCGCGGCGCACAATCGCGAGAGGCTGCCGTCCTCCTCGCCCTTCGAGCTTGCCTGCAGGACTGCGTTATAGGGGCCCTCCTGCGCGAGATCGAAGTCGCGTTCATTAGTAAAAAGGAAGAAATTGCGCGGCTGGTCCCGCTGCGGTTGATGAACTCTGTCGCTGACGGGCGATTCCGCCGCTATCGAATAAGCGGGACCGTTGTTGTGCAGCGCCGCCAGGAATCCGCCGGACGGCGGCAGAAGCTCGTCGAGCATCCGCGGGCGGTCGGCATCCAGCAGATCCAGGATCCTTCCGGGGTCCGTCAATTTTGGGTTGTACCGGCGCAAGCTCTTTTCGGCGCCTTCCCGGCTCCACATCCGGTTCGGGTCGATGAGCGCCCCGCCGATTGTCACCAGCCTCTCCGAGCCTGGGACGAACCAGGCCGCACCAGGGAGCGCGGGTAAGGCCTCCATCAGAACCTCGCGGGCGGTGGTTTCGTTGCCGTGAATATGCAGGTAACGGACTGGCCCCCGGTGTCCTCCCGCCTTCCGCTCCCATTGGAGTCCGAATGGTTCTGCGGGCGCAAGGAAGGCGAAGGCGGAAGCCAGGAAGTGACGGCGAGTTGTATCAGGCATCTTCTGTGAGGATAATGGCAGCGGAGGTCTAACATGATCCTCGAAGCTTCGAAACCCGGAATCGATGAGGCTCTCGCCAAGGAATTCAATCCCTGGCTCGCCGCCGAGGCCCGGTTCGACGAGGCGGCCGACCGGCTCGGCCTCGATGAAGGATTGCGCAAAGTCATCGGCACTCCCACGACGGAAGTGACCATTTACATCCCCGTTCAACTTGACGACGGGCGGCTGGAAGTCTTCACCGGTTATCGCGTGCAGCATTCCATCGCCCGCGGTCCCGCGAAGGGAGGCATCCGCTACGCGCCCGACGTGACGCTCGACGAGGTACGCGCCCTGGCGTCTTGGATGACGTGGAAGTGCGCTGTGGCCAACATCCCGTTCGGCGGCGGAAAGGGCGGCGTCATCTGCGACCCGTCGATCTTGTCTCAGAGCGAACTCGAGCGAATCACGCGCCGCTATACGGCCGAGCTGATGGACTTCATCGGACCGGAGCGCGACGTCCC
>CAYWST010000423.1:0-4807 GCA_964461075.1 uncultured Solibacteraceae bacterium
GTCTATGAAGGCTACCGGCAGAGCTCGTTCGTGAACCTGACCGGGCAGACGCCCACCCGCGAATTCAAGCAACAGGCCATCGCCGCGGTTCCGGCCTATAAGACCATTTTGGATCTCTGGCCAAACCCCACGGAGCCATACGCCGCCAACGCCGTGACCGGGATCTACCGGGGCGCGGGCTCGAATACGGCGGATGACAACCACATCGTGGGGCGGGTGGATTACGGCATCACGGACGCATACCGGCTCGCGGTCCGGTACCGGCGCGGCCGTCCGAACCAGAGCGTCCCATCGGTTCTCGAGGCGAATCCCCGGAACTTCATCGGGGTCACCGAGTCGGGCAACGTCACGTTGACCCGCGCCAGCGCCCGATGGTCCAGCGAGACGCGGTTCGGAATCAACTACAACGACACCAACCGGAGCGAGGGGCTGCACGCCAACGGGGAGATCCCGTCGGTGGCGATCCAGGGAACCTTCAGCGCCGGCTCGGAGACGTTGATCAACCGCGGCTACGCGTACAGCCTCGAGCAGATCCTGGTCCGCACGTTCGGCAGGCAGACGGTGAAATTCGGCGGGATCTACTTCGACCGGAATCCGCGCCGCTTCGATGAGGAGGTCCCGATCTTCACCTATCCGAATGCGCCGGCAATGCTGCAGAACCGTCCGAGCGCCGTCCGCGTCACCTTCGGGCAGCCGCCATATCAGGGCCACGCCTGGGAAATGGGCTTCTTCATTCAGGACGACATCCGGGTGCGGCGGAACCTGATTGTGAACATCGGCCTGCGATATGAGTACTTCTCCGTCTACAAGGAAGAGACGGGCCACCTGTATAATCCCGACGGCCCGGCGGGCGCCGTGTCGGTTCCTCCGCGGTTCCGGCCGCAGGACTCCATCATCAACGCCGACAGGAACAACTTTTCGCCTCGGGTCGGATTCGCCTGGACAATCGACGGCAACAGCCGGAACGTCATCCGCTCCGGTTTCGGAATGGCCTACGCGCCGTTCAGCCTCCGGACCTTTGCCACGTCGCACTACCTGAATCCCGACCTGCCATTCCGCTTCAACTTCGGCCAGGCGGACGTGAACAACTTCAATATCCGCTATCCGATGACCAACGAAGATTTCGGCAAGCTGGTCACCGGACTCCCGGTACCGCGGGGATACGTGACTTCGTTCCCCGGCATGAAGAACCCGCAGAACTTTCAGTGGTCGTTCGACTACCAGCGCATGATCACCGGGTCGCTGACGTTCCAGACGGGCTATGTGGGCAACAAGGCCACTCATGTGGCGATGACGCACGCACTGAACCAGCCGGACTACTTGACGGGAGTCCGGCCGTTCCCCCAGGCGTTGTCCTTCACCTACCGGGACGACGCGGACTTTAGCTACTACCATGCCTGGCAGTCCTCGCTCAGGCAGCGGTTCAAGAGCGGGCTCTCGATGAACGTCCACTACACGTACTCGAGAACGATGGCGCAAGCGAACGGCGACTTCTGGTTGGGCAACGATATCAACGTTCAGGATGAGACCAACTGGCGCGCCGACCTCGGGCCGACGAACCTCGATCTCCCTCACAACTTCGCGGCCGACGCCGTCTACGAGTTCCCGTTCGCGAAGTGGCCGGGAGCGCAGGGCTGGGCGCGTCATCTGGTTGGCGGATGGCAGGCGTCGGGCATTGTCACCGCGTCCTCCGGGAATCCGCTGAACATCGTGCAATCGAGCAATCGGCCGCGGAGCCGGCCGGACTTCGCCGGCGGCGATGTCTACTCGGACGGCACGGACCGTTTTCAGTGGCTGAACGCGCGCGCATTCTCCGCGGTTCCGGTCGCCCCCGCCAGCGGCGGAACGATCCGCCCGGGCAACGTGGGGAAGAACTGGCTGCGTTCGCCGAGCTCCTGGAACGTGAACATCTCCATCTCCAAGAACTTCTTGTTCAAGGAGAGATTTGGGCTGCAGATCCGCGCCGACGCGTTCAACGCGTTCAACAACGTGATCCTTGGGGCGCCGGTTTCCGACCTTAGAAACACCTCGTTCGGGCGGATTCTGACCGTGAGCGAGGCGCGCCGGATGCAGCTCAACGCGCGGCTGACGTTTTAGGCTTCGGGTTTCGCCGGCTGCTCCTCGCCGTTCTTTTTGATCCCGAGTTGGGCGAGCACCGTTGGCAGATCGAGGCCGAGGGCCTGAAGCTGCTGGAGGAGTTGGAAGACGACGGTAGGGGCGGTCTGTGCGACGCGTTGGGCGCCGCCGGCGCCCTGGTCGATCACGACGAGCTTGTCGATCTTGCCCATGGGAGCGGCGACGGCGCCGAAGACGCCGGTTGAGGCCTCGATGATCGCGGGGAGTTTCTCGAGGATGGTCTGCAGGCGGGCGGCCTCGTTGAACTCCTTCCAGGCTTCTGCCTTGCGAAGGATGGCGGTCGCCTCGGCGACGCCCTGGGCCTCGATCGCCTTGGCCTGGGCGAGGCCGACGGCTTCGATCTTGGCGGCTTCGGCTCTGCCCTCCGCTTCGAGGGCGGCGGCGCGGCCGATGCCTTCCTTCCGGAGGCGTTCCTGTTCGGCCTCGGCGATGGCGATCAGGGCGGAGCGGCGGCCTTCGGCTTCGAGCACCTGGGCCTGCTTGGCGGCTTCGGCGCGGACGATGGCGGCCTGGCGTTCGGCGTCGGCGGGCTTGATGACCGTCGCTTCCAGCTCCTTCTGCCGGCGGAGGACTTCCTGCTCCTGGACGGAGATCTGCTCCTGCGTGCGGGTGCGCTCGACCTTGACTTCCTCGGCCACGACCGCCTGGCGCGCCTTGGCCTGCGACAGCGGACCGGCCTGGGCGGCGCGGGCTCTTTCCGTTTCGATTTCGGCCTGATACTGCGCCTGGCGAATGGCGAGGTCGCGCTGCGCCATGGCGATCTCGGCTTCCGCGGCGAGCTTCGCCCGCTCTCCCTGCTGCAGCGCCTGCGCCGATTGAATCTTGGCGTCGCGCGTCGCCTCGGCTTCGCCGATGGTGGCGTCTCGCTTGACCTCGGCGGTGCGGCGTTTGCCCAGAGCGTTGAGGTATTCCTCTTCGTCGCTGACTTCCTGAATGGTGAGCACGTCGACCCCAAGGCCCATCTTTTCGAGGTCGGTGGCGGCTTCGGACGTGAGCTTCTGGGCGAAGCTCTGCCGGTCGCTGTTGACCTCCTCGACCGTGAGCGTGCCCAGAATGGATCGCAGGTGGCCCTCGAGCGTCTGGAAGATGACGCGCTGCATGTTCTCGTGGGTCATGCCGAGGAAGCGCTCGGCGGCGGCGTGCATGGCGGTTTCGTCGCTGCGGATCTTGACGTTGGCCACCGCCTTGACCGACATGGGCACGCCCTTGAGCGTATAGGCCCGCTTGATTTCGAGCGGGATGGTCATGACGTTCAGCGAGAGGTAATCGACCTTCTCGAGGAGCGGAATGCGCAGGGCGGCGCCGCCCCGGACCATGCGGTAACCGACAATGCGCCCGTCCGGGAGCTTACGTTTGCGGCCGCTGAAGACGGCGACGACGTTGGGCGCGACCTTGATGTAGTTGCGGCTGAACAGACCGGCCGCGATGAAGAGCGCGAGAAGGACGGCGACGACAATGATGGGCAGCAGCAACTGGCTGACATCGGTGAACATGAGCTACATCCTCCAGGGAACAACAAGACTACTGCGGGCGGACGATGACAATTTCGCCTAATATCTGTTCGATGACGACAATGGTGTTCTCAGCAACGGCGGCCCCGTCCCGGGTGCGCGCCATCTTATCGACGAGTTCCTCGCCGATGCGGCAGCGTACCTGGCCGATGCCTCCGGCGGGAATGGAAACGATTGTGCGGGCCGGCTGGCCGACGAGATCTGATGTGGTGGTCTCGGTGGTGGCCTGCTGTCCGTAAAGGAACCTCGCGAAGGAGTAGATCACGGTGGCGCAGCCGAGCCCGCTCAGAAAGCCGATGCCGGAGGCGGGAAGGACTGAGAGCCCGAAATGCGTGGCGATGGCGCCGAAGCCGCCAAAGCCGGTGACGAAGACGCTCAGCACGCGCATGCTGAAGAAGCTGGGCCCGCCGTGCCCGAGGTCGTGGTCCCATCCGCCGTCGCCGAAATGCTCGAAGATCTCGCCGAAAAAGAAGGAGGCGAGCAGGACAAGGAAGCCGATGGCGGAGATCGAGAGGAACACGGTGAACGCCGAGAACTGGCTGAAGATCTCCGTCACAGCAGTAGGCCTCCGTTTGGAGAGTCTATCGCTTTGGCAGTTCCGGCGTGAGGGGCAGTCTCGTGTTTGGCCGGATTGGCGCCGCGGCAGACGAGGGCGTTGAGTTTAGGAGCTTGAGTGTTCTTCCGGCAGCGAGGAGGCGCCGAGTTCCCAGCACTCGTCGCAGAGCATGGTTTTAGAGCAGTAGGCTTTCCAGCAGGCGACGGTTCCGAGTTGGGCGAAGAAGATGCGGGATACGTGGTCGGTTGCGCGGCCCTTGAGCAGGACGAGGTCGCCCGCGCGGAGTTCGGAGCGGAGGAACGCGGCGGCGTGTTCGAGGGAGTAGAAACCGCGGACGCTGCTTTCGGGAAGTCCGGCGGCGACGGCACGGCGGAGGGCGGTATCGAAATGGTCGCCGACCAAGACGAGCATCTCGGCGAGTCCGGCGATTTGGGCTGCGACGCGCTTGAGACGGTCTCTGGGACTGGCGCTCGAATCGGACATATCGGTCATGACGAGGATGCGGCGCGCGGCGGTGGCGTTCCGGAGGACGTCGAAGGCGGCTTCAAAGGTATCGCGGGCGCCGTTGTAATCGTCCCGCAAAAAGACGGCTCCGTTGGGGAGG
>CAYWST010000424.1:0-4804 GCA_964461075.1 uncultured Solibacteraceae bacterium
TGGCTCTAAACTTTTGCTCTCACAAACGTTTATGCAAGAGTTCGCGGCTTCCCGCTACCCCCCTGTGAGAAATAACGGCTAGAGCGCGCGAGAGCCGCCCAGAAAGCGCTTCTTTAGCCGTATCTACGCTACACGACACTATAGCTGAACCCCTGTTCATCCCGGCGATTGCTTCGATCGTCGCCCGCGGCTGGATCATCGGGAGTAGGTGGTCACCGGGCGTGGGTCGGTGGGAAAACCTGGACCCGCAAGTAGACAACAATCGAAGATTTAGATTCCCGGGCTTGGTCGATCCCGGGCCGCGCCGGACAATCAGGCGCATGCACGGTGAGTCCTCGCTTGAATTGTGAGACGAAGCGAACTGGGGCGACAGGAACACGAGAAGTTGAATCCAGAGAACTTTGCAACGGCTGTTCTTGCTGGAGAAGCGGAAAGCGTTCGGGCGAGAAAAATTCAGACGGGCTGGCGCACGCGTTGGCTGAGCCGCCAGCAATCCTAACGTCTTTCTCCCGGCTGATGGCTTGATCTCATTCCTAATCTGACGGCTCGTTGACGGACCTCGGCCAGATTTGCAGCGAACGCCGATGTGGGGCCGCTTTGATCCGCCATCGGCTCCAGAAGTCTGAGGGTTTTCATGGTCACCGCGCGGGCTTCTCTGATATCTCCCGCCTGTTCAAGCAAGATGGCCTGATCGTTGTAGGCTACCACCAGATCGAACCGCGCGCGATGGTCCTGAGGATCGATTTCAGAGAGTTCGCGCGCGATCCGCACCGATTCCGCCGCGCGAATTCGCGCCTCGGCGAACCGTTTCAGCCGAGCCAGTGCGTTGGATTCTTTTCGGATGAGGTTAGCGAGAATACGGCGGTTGGATTCCTGTCCCAATCTGGGCATGGTTCGGTATAGGTCCAGGCCCGCCCGAAACTCGCGCAACGCGCGAACGGGATTGCGTTCCATCCAGATCTGCCCGCGCTTGAGGCGTAGAATGAGAGGGGCTGCGTCAGCGAGTTTGCCGCCAAGCGTCTTGTAGGTTTCGTACTCCTGGATGCACTGGGCATAGTAACGTTCCGCTTCCTCCGGGTCGGTTTCGGCAGCCAAATCGCCGAGAAATCCTGCAAGCTCCATGCGGTCGCTGGCGTGGGCGCTCGATGCCGGTAGTCTGCCGAGCAACTCGAAGGCCCGCCTGGCGGCTGCCGCTGCCTCAAGCTTCCGGCCGGCGGCCATCAAAACGCCGGAGCGCGCCGATTCCATCCGCGCTCGCACCAGGATGGCTTTGGGGGAATCGCCCCTGTTCAGCTTGGCAGCCAAGTCCAGACTCTTCAGCGCGGCGTTGGTGTCGCCTATGTTGACCTGGTAGGGATCACCCTGGAGTTGGGCCAATCGGACATGGGCATAGGCAAGAAGCGGGTCGAGTTCGGGATCTCCACTCGGGTTGCCGCTAAGCGGTTTCAGCGCCTCAATCACGCGCTGTGCGAGCAGTTGCTGTGCCTCCCGGCTGCCCGGCACCCGCTGGGTTTGGGCGAAGATCTCCGTGAGCAGGCTCTCGGCCAGCGTGCGGACGCTTTCGTAACGGCGGGACGCGATGTATGTCTGGTAGGCGGTGGATGCGGCGCCGCCGAGAACAGCGAAGACAACCACGGCTGCCATCAGGAAACGGTGGCGGTGACGGCGCGCATACTTGCCGAGGCGATACCGCCAGTTTCCGCGCTGTGCCTGGACCGGCAGCCCCAGGCGCCATCGCTCGAGGTCGGCGCGCAGTTCCTCGGCTTGCGCGTAACGGGCGTTGGGATCGGGTTCGAGCGCTTTGCTGAGGATGGCATCCAGATCCCGATCGATCCCTGGCATGGGCAAGGGTTCCAGCCGTAACATGCGCTCCGGGGTCACATCCGAACTTGGGATTGGAACACGGCCGGTCAGCATTTCGTAGAGCATCACGCCCAGCGACCACACGTCGGAGGTCACAGCGAGCGGCTTGCCGAGCACCATTTCGGGGCTGGCGTAGGAGGGCGTCAAGAGGCGGCCTGCGTTTCCCGTCAACCTGTCTTCACAGCGCTCCAGGAGCTGAGCGGTGCCGAAATCGAGCAGTTTCACCTCGCCTCGGGAATTCACCATGACGTTGGAGGGTTTCAGATCGCGATGCAGGATGAGGCGGGAATGCGCGTAACTGACGGCGCGGCAAATCTGTTCCATCAGGCGGAGCTTGAGCGGCACGGAGAGGGCATGGGACCGCAAGTACTCATCGATCGGAGATCCGGCAACGAACTCCATCACAAAGTAGGGGACGCGATCTTCGCTGATCCCTCCGTCAAGAAGGCGCGCGACATTCGGATGGTCCAGTGAGGCCAGGATCTGACGTTCCTGTCGAAAGCGCTCGGGAAAGTCGCCGAACTGAAGCGGTCCGGCCAACACCTTGATGGCGGCGGTGGCTTCGAAAGCGCCGTCAGCGCGGCGGGCCAACCAGACTTCGCCCATTCCGCCGCGGCCCAGTCTGCGAATCGTCTCCCAATCGCCGAATCGCCGGGGGCGCAACTCGCCGCGAGCCTCGGCGCGTTCCCGTTCTGCGGATGCCAGCAACTCGCGAACCAACTGCCCGATGTCGGGGGGCAGTTGCTCGAGTCGGCGGGCGCGCTCGTCCGCAGCGGCATCGAGCAGTTCCGTGAAGATCTCTTCGACGAGAGAGAATTCGTCGCGGGTCATTCCCCATTTTCCTCAGTTTGCGGCTTTGGGGGGCGAAGCCGGTGATACAGCCAGCTCCGCACGAACTGCCACTCGCGAAAGAAAGTCGCCCTGGAGATTCCCAGCGACTCCGCGGTTTCCTCCGGGCTCGCGCCTAGGAAGCAGTACAACTCGACCAACCGGACTTTCTTCGGATCCAATTCCTTCAACTCCGTGAGCGCGCGATCGAGGTCGAGCATTTCGCTTGACGATGCGTCGATCCAGGGAATCTCGTCATGCAAGGGCACAACGGAGCGGTCTCCGCCGCGGCGTTGTCTGCCGCGGGTGCGCGCATGATCGATCAGGATCATGCGCATCATCCGGGCGGCAAACGCGAGGAAGTGCTGCCGGTCGGCGAAGGATGCTTCGCGTTGCGGCAGTAACTTGAGATACAACTCATGGACGAGCGCGGTGGCTTGCAGCGTGTGGCCAGGACGCTCCGCGCGGAGATAGGCTTCAGCGATGCTCCGCAGTTGGGCGTAGATCGCGGGAAGAACTTGCTGGAAAGCCGACTTATCGCCGTCTTTCCAGCGTGCGAGCAATGCGGTAACGGCTTCAGGGGTTGATTCGCCGGCCATGCAAAGCGACTTTAGCACGCCGGCGGAAGAGGATACCGCCAGTCAGCAACGCGGCGCCGGACAACAGAGAGGTGCCTGGCTCTGGAACGGAGGTGGCGCCCGGGCCGGTTTGGATGGTGCTGGAGATGCTACCGGGGAAGTAGATTGAACCGCTCCAGGGGCCGAGGAACTGGTTGCCGTCATCATCCGTGGCAGGCAGCCCGCCGATTCGGAATTGCTGCGTCATGATCACGTGCTCATTCATTGGAATGGAATCGCCGCCGCCCGTGATGTTGAAGAGGCCGCTCACCAGGACCGGATTGTTGATATCTCCATATTCGACGTACGCCGAGTCATAGTTGTCGCGGGTGGAGGTTGTGTAGGAGAAATAGTACGCGATCGTCATCTGGGGTCCGGCAGCACCTCCGTCGCAGCCAGGAAGCGATTTCTGCGGTGTCACGTCGTTCACGGTGCAGCCTTCGATCTGGAAACTGGTATTCACATTGCCTATCTGCCAGCCCGGATTCAGAATGAAGTCCGACACGAGCGTAACTTCGAATGCTGGGCATCCCTCCGGGTTGTCACAGGTGAAGTAGAAATTGGTCATGCGCATCGTCAGCGGATCCAACAAGTTTGGGTTAACCAGCTGATCCCGGCAGGCGTCGTCGGCGCCGTCCATGCAGGTGATCCCGCGGAATCGGATTCCGTCCGGCGTGACGGCGTCTTCATTCGACGGCAAAAATGACGACCAGAAGATCCGGCCGGAAAACGGTAGGGTCCCTCCGGCAATGGTGTGCTGCGAGTACGGCATGTTGTAAACCTCTACCGACAGGGGGGCACCCATTACAGGCATTGAGAGAATGAGAATCACAAGCGTTCTGAGATTTCGCACTTTAAACGTCCTCCTGCTGTAACAGCGACAGATTCGGCTTGCCAGTCTCAAAATATGGCGAGTTCGGTGGAACCTCCGAATGACGGCCAGGATAGCGGTGATCCCGAGGTGATCGATCGGAGAGAAAAGCGATGCGCGGGAAAGTCTATCTGGCCCGTTCGGGGGACGGCGATACGGGCAAGAACACTGTACCCGTCCGGTGAAACCATCCGGCTGTGATGCGGCATGAGGAGGGATACTGTGCGCGCACTACTGTCCAAGACCCTCCGGTGGTCGGCGAGGCCTCACTGAAAACACAGGACATAGTTCGGTCGTGACGGCGAATCCGCCGAACTGATTGGGGTATAGCCGCCATTTCTCACAACTCCCGCCTGACCGGCTCAATGGCTATCGTTCGGCCTGATTCGGCGTCGTTTTCAGGCGAGGTTTTTCCTGGTTGCCTCGTGGTTGTGGCTTTGCCGGGCCGGAAGGACGCCGAAGGCGCGCTCGACGGGCCGCGGGAGGCGTTTTTGATCAAAGCTTCGCTCGCGATCGCTCAGAATCGCGTTTTCATTTTGGCTTGTCCGGAGAGCCCGTCTCCGCTCAGCGGCGCAGTTGCGCCCATGCCTGTTGGAACAGCCCCTGCAGCGGAAAACCAGAGGCC
>CAYWST010000425.1:0-1250 GCA_964461075.1 uncultured Solibacteraceae bacterium
GGTCCTGCTTGCCTCGATCCTGCTGATCTTCATCATCCTGGTCTTCGAGTTCCAGTCCTTCTCGCACCCCATCGCGATTCTCGCTGCAACGATCCTCTGCGGGTTCGGCGCACTGCTGGCGCTCTTCGTGACCGGCACTACGCTGAACATCTCGTCATTCATGGGCGCCATCATGGTCGTTGGCATTGTCCACAAGAACGGCATTCTGATGCTCGACTCGGAGAAAGACTTCTCCGCGCGCGGGCTGACTCTCAGGGACGCCATCTTTCACGCAGGCCGGAGGCGACTACGCCCAATCCTGATGACAGCCCTGGCGACCATTTTCGGCATGCTGCCGCTGGCAATCGGAGTCGGCTCAGGCGCGCAGATGCTTCAGCCGCTCGCCATCGCCGTCATTGGAGGCGTCGCCGTGTCGATGGTCCTATCGCTTCTTGTGACGCCGGTGCTGTTCTACAAACTGCGATCGCGCGGCCTGTAGGCGTCAACGACCGAATGCCGCCCGGCCCGCGAACTTCGAGCGGGCACCGAGACGATCTTCGATTCGAAGGAATTGGTTGAACTTTGCCACACGCTCGCTGCGGCAACCGGAGCCCGTCTTGATGTGGCCGGCGCCAGTGGCGACGGTCAGATCCGAGATGAAGGTGTCCTCGGTTTCGCCCGACCGGTGAGACACAAAGCACCGGTAGCTGTTCTTCTTCGCCAGCTCAATGGTCTCCAGCGTCTCCGTCACTGACCCGATCTGGTTCAGCTTGATGAGGATCGCGTTGCCGATCCACTTCTCGATTCCCTCCTTCAAAATCGCCGGGTTCGTGCAAAAGATATCGTCCCCAACCAGTTCGATCTTGTCGCCGAGGGCGTCGGTCAGCGTTTTCCAGCCCGTCCAGTCGTTCTCGCCCATGCCGTCTTCCAGCAGCACAATGGGATACTGGCGCACCCAGGATTCCCACAGCTTCACGAGTTCATCCGGTGAGATCGCCGCCTTCGTTGACTTGAAGAGAATGTACTTTCCGTCGTCCCACATCTCGCTCGTGGCCGGATCGAGACAGATCGAGATGTCTTCTCCAGGCTTGTAGCCCGCTTTTTGGATCGCCTCCAGGATTACCTCAACGGCCTCGTCGTTCGACTTCAGGTCGGGAGCGAAACCTCCCTCGTCGCCGACGGCGGTGCTATACCCCTTCGCCTTCAAGACGCCTTTGAGCGCATGGAACGTCTCCATCCCCATCCGGATCGACTCTTTGAAACTCGGAGCG
>CAYWST010000425.1:1350-4784 GCA_964461075.1 uncultured Solibacteraceae bacterium
GAGCGCATGGAACGTCTCCATCCCCATCCGGATCGACTCTTTGAAACTCGGAGCGCGGTGCGGCGCGATCATGAACTCCTGGAAATCCACCGTGTTGTCCGCGTGCTTGCCACCGTTCAGGACATTCATGCACGGTACCGGAAGAACAGCGGCATTCACGCCACCCATGTAGCGGTAGAGAGGCAGACCATGTGAAATCGCGGCGGCCCTTGCCGTCGCCATCGATACTGCCAGGATGGCGTTTGCCCCGAACTTGGCCTTGTTCGGCGTCCCGTCGGCCGCGATCATCGTCTCGTCGACAGCCCTCTGATCCGATGCATCCAGGCCCTGCACGGCGTGTGCGATGGCTTCGTTGATGTTCGCGACTGCCTTGAGCACGCCCTTGCCACCATAGCGGCTCTTGTCGCCGTCCCGAAGTTCAACTGCTTCTTTCTCGCCGGTCGATGCGCCTGATGGCACGGCCGCACTTCCACAGCTACCATCGGCGAGTTCGACCTCAGCCTCGACTGTCGGGTTGCCGCGTGAATCAAGGATCTCGCGCCCGATGACTTTTACGATCTCTGTCATGATGACTCCTCTCCGCAAATGAAAACTGCCGGGGCAAAAGAAAAAGCCCCTACCTTCCGGTAGGAGCTATCGTTCCCGAGCGTTCGGGACGGTTCCGGGTGGGCCCCATCACCACACTGAAACCAAAACTATACGCCCGGCGCCTCCGCGGGGCAACCACCGGCCTGCTCACCGGCCTGCTCCCTGGCGGGTCAGCAGCGGCTGGAGTAGGGCTCCGTGCAGGTTTCAGTGAGCAGCCGTGACGTAATTGACCAATGACGAGAGATCGACGAATGTTGCGGCGAATGGCGCCGAGGCGCTGGCCCCATCCAGGCTCGCGCGGCGGAGGATACATCGGATGGTGAGGGAGCCGGCGGAGATGGGCCGGGCTAGGCGCTGGATCGAACGGGTGGACGCGGAGTTTCAATGCGCTTTGGCCGGTTCGGTGACGCGTGGCGTGTAGTCTTTGCGAGCCTGCCCGGCTTCCAGGAATTTGCCCACGAAGAGCAGGTGCCGATTGACAGGCAGAGTCCGGTAATCCACCTCGGTTAGGAATCTCGAAATCGTGCTTCGAATGATCCTCTCCCGGGCCTGGTCTCCCGCATCGCAGACTACGGCCACAGGTGTATCTGCCGGATAGAATCGCTTCAGTTGGGCGAACAGCCGTGGGTATTCCAGATTCATTGTGTAGAAGACCATCGTGCTTCCCGCCGCCATGAGCTTCTCATTGACATCGACCCGCCCTGGCCAGTCATCCATCGTGAGGATTACGGCGCTTGTGTCGTAGCCGTAGGGCGGGCTGCGTTTCAACGACGCGCTGGCGGCCTGGAAGGCTCCAATCCCGGGCACGATCTCCGTGGCCACGCCGGCCGGCAGCAACTCCAGGAATAATGTCATGCCAAACATCATCGGGTCGCCGCTCTGAAGGCAGGCCACTGTTTTTCCCGCCGTGACAGCAGCAGTGATCTTCGCTGTCAAGTCCTGGCGTATCTTCTCGAGTTGCACCGCCTCGGCGCGCTGTACGGGGTTCTTGATGTTGTTCAAATCAGCGCCGAAGAATTTTCTGAGACTGTGCGGCCACTCCCAGACCTCTTTCCCTGCGGCCAAATCGGCCCACATGGCCCTGATGGCGCCCTCTTCCGCCATGAGCACGTCTGCCTGGTTCACCACCTTCTGGGCCCGAATTGTCATCAGGTCTGGCGCCGTTCCCATGCCGACGATAATGAACCGCCCCGGACTAGCGGATTGCCCCTGGCACGCCCCGAAGGCGGTCATGAGAAGCAGGAAACGCGCGTGCCGTAGAAACGAATGGATCATATTGTTAGTACCTCAAGGAATGCCTGCCGAGCTTGGGCAGTGTCTTCTGATCGGACTTTGACTGCAATAATAGTGGGGTATGTCACTATCAGCGCGAAACCAGCTCAGCGGGAAGATTATCGATATCCAACTTGGAGACGTCATGGCGCACATAACAGTGCGCGTGGGTAAGAACGTGATCGAAAGTGTCATCACCCGCCGGAGCGCTGAACAACTCGGGCTCAAGAAAGGCGACACGGTGAAGGCAGTGATCAAGTCCACCGAGGTCATGCTCCAGAAGGACTGAGCCCCCGGATTCGATGTGCTCATCGCGCCCATGGATTGCTCCAGCGGGGATCCTTGAGCAGTTCCTCGTCCGTGAGGCTCCGCAGAAACTCGATCAGATCCGCCTTCTCCGAAGAACTGAGGGAGAGTGGGCGTAGAATCGAGCTTTTCGCCGGGTGTGCGCTAGCGCGACCGCCTTTGGAGTAGTGTTCGATCGCTTCTGCCAGTGTCGCAACGCTCCCATCGTGCATGTACGGGCCTGTGATTGCGATGTTCCGCAGCGTCGGTGCGCGGAACCTCCCTTCGTCCTCAGCCTTGCCCGTGTGTCTGTGGAGCCCGGTGTTCGGCGCGCGGTACGTGTAGTAGAGACCGGTATTGTGGAACTCTGCTTCGACCGGCGGGCCATCCGCGTAACGGACCGGTCCACTGAAATTCCAGCCGCCGTGGCACTGAAAGCAACCTGCCTTCTCTCCCGAAAAGAACAAAATCTCACCCCTTTTCGCCGCGGGTGAGATGGCGGATTCGTCGCCACCATAGCGGTACCGGTCATAGGGCGAGCGAGTCGAAATGATCGTCCTCTGAAACGCGGCGAGTGCTCTCGTGATGTTGTCGATCCGGAAGGCATCGGCGTCTCCAGGAAAGGCCGCGGCAAAGAGCCGGCGATACACTGAATCCCTTCGTAGGGCGATCAGGAGCGTTTCCTCCTGACCCCTCAGCCCGAGTTCAACCGGCTCCGTGCCAAACATGGGAATCAACGCCTGAACTTCCAGTTCCGTCAGCTTCGGATCGGCCCATGTCAGGACCGGGGCGTAGCCGGCATTCACGAGACTCATGCTGGAGCGCGGATGCCGTTCTCCTGTCGTTCCCTTCGCACGGGCCACCCCGTCTGTGAAGGCGAGTTCCTGCCGGTGGCAGGACGCGCACGATTGCCCGCCGTTCACCGACAACCGAGTGTCATAAAACAAGCGCCGCCCAAGCTCCACTTTGGCGGTGTTCATCGGGTTGCCGGGAGGTACTGGCGGCGCGGGGAATCCCCTGGGAAGCTGCCAGTCAAAGGGCTGAGCCATGGCTGGCGCCGCGATTAATGCGGCCATGACGGCGGTCATGAAAATCCGCCGCCCCCGTACGCCAATCAATGCGGGGGCGGTTCCACGCGGATGGTGGATGGTCCGGGGCCGATTGGTGATCTCTTCGAACATCTACTTCTACTTCCGCAAAAGTACGACTTCGAGCTTCGTCAACATGCGGACGGAGCGGGCGCCGCGCTTCTCCTTCGGCGCCACCAGCCGGAACGCGCCTTGCGCGCC
>CAYWST010000426.1:0-4726 GCA_964461075.1 uncultured Solibacteraceae bacterium
GCGCCCAGCCGGTGCGGAACTCGCCGACCAGCGTCGGGCTCCAGACACGGCTCCAATTGAAAGCGCCGCCGTGAGTCCGAAGGCGGGTATTCTGGATGCCGGCCACATAAGGGCCAAGCTTGAAGCGGGAAGCCGCTTCAGCGGGAGTCGGCAGGCAGCAGTTGGCCTGGCCTTGCGGGGCGTCGAGGTCGTACCACTGCTGCTGAAGGCGGAAGAATATGCTGTCCTTCTGCGAGGCGGCGAAATCGACGCGGGCGGTGTACTGGTTGTCGTCGATGACGCGATTCGGCGCCGACTGGTAGTTGTTGAAGTTGCCGGCGAGGTTGGGCCGGGGATAGACGCTGGCGACGTTGCGCGAAACCTGGCCGATGAGGCTCGCTGGAATCGTGTTGTTCGGGAACGGATCACGAAGGAAGTTGCCGGGCGAGGCCGGATTGGCTCTCGTCGTGAACGGGTTCCAGATCTGAATGAGCGAGCCGTTCGGGTTCCGGAAATCGCTGAAGTTGCCTGCGCGCACCGCATCGGTGGGCACGGTGTTCAGGTAAGCCAAGCCGCGAACTTCACGCTGCCCGGCGTAGTCGCCGAAGAAGAACATCTTGTTCTTGATGACCGGACCGCTCACGGCGCCGCCCATCTGATGCCGCCGGAAGGGCAGCTTCTTCGGCAGGGCCTGCGGCGACTGGAAGTAGCCGCGGGCGTCGAACTCAATGTTGCGGTGGAACCAGAATGCCGTTCCGTGCAACTCGTTCTGACCGGAGCGAGTGGAGACTGAGACAACGCCGGCGCCGCGGCCGAACTCGGCCGAGAACGAGCCCGTCAGGACTTTGAACTCGCGCACCGATTCGAGCGAGGGCTGGACGATCACCGTGTTGAACGTGTACTCGTTGTTGTCGATGCCGTCGAGCACCCAGCCATTGGCGTTGGCGCGCTGGCCGAGAGGATTGTAGTTGGACGCGGCGCGCGGGTTGAATGTGGATGCGCCCGAAAGGTTCTCGCCGGCTTGCCCGGGCGTGACGCCCGGCGCGAGGTAGACAAGCTGCGCGAAGTTGCGTCCGTTGAGCGGCAGTTCCTGCACCGCCCGCTGTTCAATCACCTGGCCGGTTTCCGCCGAGGAGCTTTGCACGAGCGGGGCGGCGGCGGTCACCTCGACCGTTTCGCTGACGTTGCCGACGCTCAGTTGAATGTCGATGCGCGCCCGCTGGTCCACCTGCAGGGTGATCCCGCTTTGTTCAGCCTTCTTGAACCCGGATTGCTCTACGGTAACCTTGTAGTTGCCGGGGATCAGGAAGGGAAACTGGAAGCTTCCGGTCTCGTCCGTCTTGCGGTTGACCGAAGTTCCCTTGTCGATGTCCGCCACCGTCACCGACGCCCCAACGACAGCAGCGCCGGACGGATCAGTGACCGTTCCAAAGATCGTGCCCGTCGTCACCTGTGCATTTGCGATGAGGCTGGAGCACGACGCCAGGATAATCGCAATTCCGATTTGTTGTAATCGTTTCATCATCAGCTTCTCCAAACGTAGAGATCAAGCCGATTCAATGGTGAAATGGGGAGACACACCTTGGACGGTAGCCGTCCCCCAAAAGACCAATTGCATCTAGCCGAGATTTAGCAGCTTTCATCAATGACGTCAACCGTATGTTTTGTTTTGGTTGCAGCGCTTGCGGGCGGAGTTGAAGGTTGGGTTGTCGACCAATCGGGCGCGCCGGTCCGCGGCGCGGCTGTCGGCTTGCGGTCAGGGCTGCAGGCGCAGGTGGCCCAGACTCGGACGGGGGCGGATGGCGGATTCACGTTGACGCCGCCGGCGGCGGGCTCATTTGTCCTTCGCGTGGAGGCCGCGGGGTTCTCGCCGTATCAGGCGGCGTTGACGCTCACCGCGGGTGCAGTGGTGCGGCACACCGTCCGGCTTTCGCTGAGTCCGGTGAGCAGCGAGGTGACCGTCAGCGCTGAAGCGGGTCAGGCGGTGGCGGCGTCGGACACGGCGCAGCGGATTGTCACTCTCGAGAGGGGCGAGATCGAAGAGCGCTCCGTGACCACGCTGACCGAGACGGCGCGGGGAATGACCGGCGTGGCCGAGCAGCGAACATCGCCCGCCATGGGCGCCTTCTTCGTTCGGGGATTGACGGGGAAAAACGTCGCCGTTTACCGCGACGGCATCCGGTACACGACATCGGCGCAGCGCGGCGGGGTGAGCACGTTTCAGAATCTCATCGATTCGTCGTGGCTTGAAAGCGTGGAGATGGTCCGCGGACCGCAGAGCGCGCAGTATGGCTCGGATTCGATGGGCGGGGCGGTGCATCTTGTGTCGCAAGTACCGGGCTTCTCCGGTGGCGATCCCGTCGTGCGGGGGGATCAGGCCTTTTTCTACACCTCGGCGTCGAACTCGTTCGGCGAACAGACGCGGGTGACGTGGTCAAGGGCGAGAGTGGCCGGACTCGCGGCGATTGCGGCGAGGAGAGTGAATCGGACGCGGACCGGGGGCGGCGTGGATAGCCGCGCGGCGGTACGCAGGTTCCTGGGATTGGAGTCGTCGATTCTTGGGACGAGGCTTGACGATACCGCCTTCACGCAGTACGGAGGGATGGTCCATCTTCAGGCGCAATTGTCGCCGCTCGATCATCTGAGCGTGCATTACGAGCGCGGCCAGCAGGACGGCGCGAAGAGGTACGATCAACTGCTTGGCGGCGACGGCAATCTGATCGCGAGCCTGGGCAACCTGATGCTCGATTTCGGCTACCTGCGGTGGCAGCGGTTTCAGGCGGGATGGCTCGACCGGGCAGGGGCGAGCGTGAGCTACGCGGCGCAGCGCGAAGAGCGCGTCAATCAAGGCGGGCAGGGCAATCCGCTCGCGGCGGTGGCCCACCAATATGAGCGGCTTGCGGCTTGGGGCGTGCAAGCACAGGGCGAGAAGAAGGCACGCGATCATTCCATCGCCGGCGGCGTTGAAGGGTATTTCGAGCGGATGAAGTCTCCTGCCTCCACCTGGAATCCAGTCACCGGAGCGGTCTCCGCCTCGCGGCCTCGAGTTCCGGACGGCGCGGAATATGCAAGCTACGGAGCGTATCTGCAGGACGCCTGGACGCCGGACCGGATGAAGCGGCTGCGGTTGGCGGCGGCGGTTAGATGGGGCGGTGGAGCGTACCGGGCGCCGGGGGACTCGTTGACGGCGAACGGATTGACGGGACGGGTTGGGGCGGTTGTGCGTCTGGGAGCCGGGATTTCGCTGCAGGGTTTGTACAGCCGCGGGTTTCGCGTTCCGAACATGACGGATCTGGGAACACTCGGGCTGCAAGGCAACGGCAACTATGAGACCTCCGCGACGGGAGTGGCGGGCCGCGGGGCGGAGGTTGGCGACAGCGCGGCGGCGACGGCGCGGAGCACCGGCCGCCGCGTGGAGCAGCTTGTCCCGGAGACGGCGGACAACTGGGAGGGCGGGCTCACGTGGCAGGCCGGCCCGGTGCGCGGAGAGGCGAGCTGGTTCCGGATGCGGCTGGGGAATACCGTGGTTTCGCAGGCGCTGATCCTGCCGCCGGGCTCAGTGGGGCAGCCGCTGGGCGATCAGGTGATCTCGGCGCAGTTGCCGAACGGGGTGGTGTTCGTGCCGGCGGCGGTGAATCCGGTGCTGGTGCGGGCGAACCTGGGGGGCGCCGAATTCCGAGGCTTCGAGCAATCGCTCAAGTGGCGATTGAGCGGAGCATGGTTTCTGTCGCAGAACCTGACGTGGATTGAAGCCCGCGACCGGGAAAGTGGAGCGCCGCCGGATATCGAGCCGGGCGTCCCGGCTCCGGCGCTGAACGCGGCGCTGCTGTGGTCGCCTGCAAAGCGGCGAGTGTGGGTGGAGGTGTATGGGACGGCGGCGGACCGGCAGGAGAGGCTCTCGAGCCTGGCGCTTTCAGACCGGCGGATCGGGGCGTCGCGGTCGCTCGGGAGCATCGCGTCGTTCTTCAGAAACGGCGCGACGGTGCGGGGGCTTGTCCGGGACGGGCGGCTGGTAGCGACCGGGGAGACGCTCGCGGAGGTGCAGCGGCGCGTGCTCGGAGGCGCGGCTTCGGCGCCGATGTACACGGCTCTGGCCGGTTATGCGGTCTTCGGGATTCGCGCCGGTTTCCCGGCGGGCCGGCGCGGCGAGTTCATGATCGACGTCTACAATCTCACCGATAGAAACTGGCGCGGCATGGGGTGGGGCGTGGACGCCGACGGACGAGGGGTCACGCTTCGGTGGAAGGTTCGGCTTTGATGGGGACCGCGGCGCGGCGGCTCTTGATGACTTCGAGGACGACGGGGGTGACCGAGATCAGCACGATGGCGATCACGACCTTTTCGAAGTGCGCCTTCACGATCGGCTGGTTGCCGAGCGTATAGCCGAGCAGGGTCATCGAGCAGATCCATGCGAAGGCGCCGACAACATTGAACGACATGAAGCGGAAGTAGTTCATCTTCGCCACGCCGGCGACGAAGGGGGCGAAGGTGCGGAGGATGGGGATGAACTGGGCGAAGATGATGGTCTTGCCGCCGTGCTTGTCGTAAAAGGCCTGGGTCTTGAGCAGGTGGTCACGGTGGAACAGCTTCGAATCGGGGCGGTTGAAGATGGCGGTTCCGGCCTTGCGTCCAAGGAGGTAGCCGGTGGAGTTGCCGGCGATGGCGGCGACGAGAAGCAGAACGACGATGGTGACGATGTCAAGCTGGCCGGCGCCGGCGACGACGCCGACGGTGAACAGGAACGAAT
>CAYWST010000427.1:0-4725 GCA_964461075.1 uncultured Solibacteraceae bacterium
GTACTTGCCGGTCTTCGGGTCCTTGGAGTCGAACGTCTCGGGGAAAAGGCTCTGCAGGATCTCGGCTGAAGCCGAGCCCGCTTCGCGCCGCAGCGAGCCCAACCGGGTCATCAGCCGGTCAAGAGCGTCGTCGAACCGCGCCGCAGACTTCGCGCCGCTCTCGTCGAAGGCGACACCCAGGCCTTCCACTTCCTTCACCGCCTCGCGCAGGTTGCTGCGGAAGACGGGCAGGAGTTCGAGCCCGCCGCGCCCGAGGAGATCCACAGCCAGGCGCGCTCGCTTGGCCGGGTCCTCGATGCGCTGCATGGCATCGCCGATCTCCAGGAAGAGATCCGCTGTGCCTTTCAGCCCGCCGAACTGGTTACGCGCGTCGATGCCAAGCTCGTCCAGGGCTTTCTTTGCCTTCTTGCCCTCCTCGCTGTTCTCGCTCAAGGCGTGCGAGAGGGTCCGCATGGTGCCTGTGAACGCCTCCGCGTTCACGCCAGCATTCTGTGCAACGGCGGAGAACAGGCCGACCTCTTTGACGGTCATGCCGGTCCGCTCGGCCATGTTCAACTGCGCCTCGGCGAGTTCGCCGGTTTCCTTGGCGAAGGCCCACATGGCAGCCGCAGCAGTCCCAAGCCCGACAGTTACCAGGCCGAATCCCACGCCGAGAGGCCCGAGAGCGGTCGCAACGTTGCCCAGGGAGCCAGGCAGCCGCCCCAGGATGCTGTCGAAATTCCCAAACCCGCGCACGGCCTCGACGACGGACTTGTTCATCTGGTCGAGGCCCGCACTCGACCTCTTCGCCTGGTCGCCAACGCCGGTCATCGAGCGGACGACGGAGTCGATCTTCTCCTGCCCGTCGATTTTGACGTGGATCACCAGTTCAAGCGATTCACTCATCACTTCACCTCTCTGGGCTCAAGCCCAGGCAGAATTTTGGCCTTGATGCGCTCCCATGCCTCGCGCCCCATGACCGATTCAACCTTGTCGCGCGCCTGCTCGTCCAACTCGGCGAATAGATCCGGGATGGTTCGGCATTCAGGCGTTGCGTTGACTTTCGGGTGCCTTCTTGGTGCCTCTTCGCTGCTCATCACGTCGCCTCCCTGTGGGTCCGATAATCGGGGATTCTCGGTAGTGAAAAACGCGGGGAGCCGAGGCCCCCCGCAATCACCTTCCGAGGTTTTCATCCGCGTCTGTTCGCGCGGTTCTATGCCCTTGCGGGCAATCCTTCTACTTCCGCTTGAGGTACACGACCGGCTGCGGATTCGGGCCGCGCGACACAAGGGCCGCAGCGACCGCCTCGCTCTGCTTGTGCGCCTCGATCTCATCGGGTAAGGCGAGCAGGTGCGTCCCTTCCGTCAAGCGCTCCGCAGCGACACGCCGCGAGACCTGCATGACGACCCCGCCCCGCATCCCCGGCAGGGCCGACTCCACGCTCACGACGTACGGGTACTCTTCTTCGATCTGGGCTTCCGCCTCGCGGACCGCGCCCCAGAATTGGCTCATGTTCATGCTCTTGAATTCCCTTCGAAAAATGCGGATGGCCCCCAGAGGAGAAACCCGGTAGGCCACCCGCCGCAAGGAGATTTGACCGGCCCACGCGAGCCGGTCATTGCCTGCAGACTATTCCCGCTCCTGGAGCAGCCGCGAGATTTCGGCCCGCACTTTCTGCCGTTGATCCTCGGCCATGCCGGGCTTGATGCTGTTGATGTCGATACGCTCGCGCCGCTCTCCCTGCTCCGCATGGACAGCCGAGCGCAGGTCTTCCAGGGACTCGTGGTCGAGGCCCTTCAGGAGGCTCTTGATTTCAGATTTCGTCATTCCACTACTCCTTCGTCGATGTCTGCGCCTGGCGAATCGTGCGCCAGCGCTGTTCTTCTTCGGCTGCGGCCCGCAACTCCGCCTGGCCTTGCTCCCTCATCTTCGCCGCCGCGTGCACCAGCGCCCCGCTGAGCCCGCTGCTCGTGTCGAGAGCGATTCCGCCTTCGAAGTCGGCAGCTTGCGCGACCATCTGGGCGAGTTTCTGGGAGCGCTCCTCGGCAGCCTGCTCCAGCGCCGATGCCGTGAGCGCCAGTCTCTCCGCTTCCATGCGGTGGTACTGGATGGTGGCCGCTGGCAGTTCCTCCTCGAGCAACCGCCTGATGGCGACGACCAGCAACCGCTCCTCTTCCTGCAAGGCGAGGCTCTTCTCCACCAGCTTCGCGGTGTCGATCTGGGGTGACTCGTCGCCGAAGTCATGAATCAGCACCGGTGCCGCGTTGTCGCGGATCAGGCGCACGGCCTTCACCACTTCGTGCTGCCGCGCGTACAGGTTGCCACGCGCCCGCAGCAACCGGTCCCGCGCAGCCTCCAATTTCTGTGCCTCCGCCGTCGCCGTCTTCACGTCTTCGCGCTCGTAGACCTCAGTGAAGGCAGCATCGAACTTGGCCTTGAAGGCCTCGCTCGTCATGTCCTCAGGGATGACCCTGAGCATTTTCTCGTCGATCATTCGGTGTCTCCTTGCCGCCTGGATTACACGCCCCAGGCTGTGGCGATCTGGTTCAGCGTCGGTTGCGTCGCCGGATTCACAGCGGGGTTGCCGCGATCCCAGGCGCGTCTCCGCAGCGCATCCATCAACTGCTCCAACTGGTACGGCCTCAGGTCGCCGACCGGCACGGCCAGGTAGAGCCTGATCTCTTCATCCGTGAGAGGGTTCATTCTCGTGTTTCTCCTTTTCGCGGTGGCGCGCCTATCGCGGCCCGCCCCGTCGTTCATCAATCCACGGCTTTGAAACGCCGTAATGCTTGTCATCCAGCAACCGCCAAACCCAGGCGTCCCGGTCCCACCAGCAACCGCTGCCCATCGCGTATGCGATGTACAGGTCCTGGCGGTCCGGCTCAGCCGCAAGGACGCGCCGAGTCCAATTCCGCAACACTTCCAGCCCTTCCTCGCTCAGCCACGCACGTTGAAGGCACAGGGCTCGCTTCTTCGCGCGTTGGAACCGCTCCAGGATTCCCTGGGGGGTGTCGCCGGACAGCCCCGACACGCCGATCAACTCGAAGCGCGGCAGGCCCACCAACCAAGCCTGGTCGGGTTCCGCCGCGACAGATGCCCGCAGGAGATTCCCGCAGATTCCGCCCCTGTCATGAACGAAGCGGTCTGTCACCAGCTGCCAGCCCTCGGGGAGCACGCGCGCCGCACGCTCGGCGTATTCGCGCGACCGCGCCTCGAACTCGCGGTAGGCGTGGCTGGTAGCCTCGTAGCTCCGCTCGTCAGTTCGTCCGGCGAGCGCCGCTTCGAGCTTTCGCAGCCGGGCGTCGAATCGTGGCAATGGGGATCTCCTCCGCCCAGAGCGGATCGAGGTTTGGGAGCGAAGGCGTTGCCTGCTTCCTCGCCCTGGGCTTCATGTCGAGCAGTTCCTCGACGATGGACAGCAACCGCCGATTGGCCGCGCGCTGATAGGCCGAGATCTCGAACAGCCTCCGCGCCAGGCGCACCTTCTCTTGCTCGCTCATCCCCCTGTAACCTCCTGCTCCGCCATCTGCCGCAGACGGTGCTCGGTGATCGCTTTCCCGGCCAGGCTCATGAACGACCATCGGTCGAACACGGTGTCGAAGCCCAACGGCCCGTCCTCGCTTCCCGGTAGTGGAACCTCGCCCGGCAACATGACCACGCAATGCTCGGGTCGGTCGTCGATGAAGGTTCGCACGCCCCGCAGCACCAGGCCGATATCTTCGACGCAGATGTCGGCAACAACCTGCAGGAGGCCAGCCTCGTGTTTGACCTCCGTAATCCGTCGAACGCTCAATCTCATACTCGTTTCTCCTGAATCAAAGTCGTTCCGATAACTCCCGTTTATCGGGGTTTCTATGCCGCATCCTCGGAGGGCAGGTCGCCCCCTTCGGAATCCTTGAGCGCAGCTTCGAGCCGCGCCAATCTCCGCTCCGTGTCGGCCAGGCCGAGCGCGTTCGCCTGCGCGTTCAGCAATCGCCCGATGGCCTCCGCTTCGGCAGGCGTCAACCGGCCCGCGCTTATGGCCTGGGAGACCGCCGCGATTGCCCGGCTGATGCCGGTTGCCGTGCCGGTGTCCGGCAGCGCCACGCCTGCGGGCCGCTCGCGCAGCCCAATGTCGAACAGAATCTCCGACGCTCGAAGCTTTGCGCTGTGGCTGGCTGCTGGATCGGTGAGCGTCTTTGCTACCACCGCAAATGCCCCCACGAGGGCCTTGTGTATCCGGTCCACAACCCCGTCGACGATGCCCCGCCGCGCCGCAGCATAGGCCGAGGCGAAGCCGGGCAGTTTCAGCCAGCGCCGCAAGGTGGTCTCGGCGATGCCGGACGCCTTTTCCGCTGCGGTGATCGTTGGATATTCCAGCAGCGCCGCAATCGCCCGGTCCTGGTGTCTGGTCAGTTTCTCCCCGTTGCCTTTCACGTCCAAAACCATCCTTCTGCGCCCGCCTGCGTCTATGCGAAGGCCGAGCGCCCACAAAAATGCCCCACGCCTGCGCGCTGTTGGCCGCTGTGCGGTTCTGTGCGCGAGGGTGGGGCCTATCTGCCGTCTGCTGTCGTGGCCGCGCCTGTGGCCCGGCAGGTCATGTGCTGCCCGATCTGGTCAACGCGGATCGAATAGAACTCGCCCGCGCGCAGGGCGATTCGCCGGGTGATCCGTGGCAGTTCGCCTTGCGCCTGCATGAGTCGCCGGATGCGCCGCGTTGCCTTGAGGCTGACGCCTGCGATTCTCGCGGTTGCGCCGTCGGAAAGG
>CAYWST010000428.1:0-4718 GCA_964461075.1 uncultured Solibacteraceae bacterium
GGTTGTTGATGTACCGATTCGCTTCCAGGCCGAATCCTCGCTGATTCAGGAACAGTATCCAAGCCGGCGGCCGCCAATCAGCGAGGCTGTCTCCGTCCGTAGCGTGTTGACTACGGAGCCAACACCGTCCAGTTTGCCCCCCCGGGAATTCACCTTAACGATCGCCAGCCTGTTTGTTGGCGACTCCGCACTGAGTCGAAGAGTCAATCGAGATCCATCGAGGCCTTCAGCCCTTCTTCGACTTCGCGTAGGGACTCAGCCGGCAGCACGCCGATCCGCGTGGTCAGCTTGGCCCGGTCCAGGGTGGTCACCTGATGGCAGACGGCGAAGCTCGTCTTCGGCAGACCGGCAACCCCGCCCGAGATCTCAATCACGGTCGGTCCGCGCTTACCCTGCGATGAGGAGGTGGAGATGGGAACCACGATGATGGACCTCCATCCAGGAGTCTGGTTGAACCCGTCGTGGGACACCAGGATCACCGGACGCCGGCCCGTCTGCTCCGATCCTGACCGCGGGACAAGATCGGCCCAATAAACCTCGCCGCGCTTCATCTGGTTCTATTCCCGCTTCCCATCAGGTCCTCGATCCCGGCCGACTCGAGATCGGTGTCGAGATCCAGAGGGGTTCCCGCCATTTCCTTTGCGTAGGCCGCGATCGCGTCCAGCCTTGCTTTGCGGGCCTGTTGCCGAAGCCACTCGTCGACGGCCTCGCGCGCCAAGGTTGTGGCCGGAACCTGTGCCCGCTCAGCCTCAGCCCGGAGACGGTTGTAGGTTTGCTCTGGAAGGGGCAGGTGAAAGTTCTTCATCAGTTTTCCCTTGCTCTATTATGGCATTTAGTGTGGCAGATCTTTATGGCAACGTCTGCGTGGCACAACCCTTGCGCCGGCATAGAGGCTGTTGGTGACACTGGCCTTCAGAGAGAGAAGGCTTTTATTATCCACCCATTGCAATTGAAACTGGGATGCCTGTACGGAGGTTCGTGCCAGTTTCCAGGGAAAACCGGAGGCCATCTCCCTCCTTCCACGTCAATCCGTCTCGCACAAAACCAGCCCCGCTGCCCTGGTGCAGGCAGAGGCCGGAGAGAGCGAGGATCGGCCACCCGTCAGCACACCGGCCATGGATTGTGCTCCTTGGGCGAATCTACCAGGAGAATCGTGACGATTTCCACATCCGGCACTCTCACGAGAAGCCGTCATCCTTGCCTAGAGTTCTGACGAGCGATGCCGGCGGTCCTTCCGGCCATCCGGCAGCCCTGCGGGCGCGCGCAGCCAGCCAGAGGGCGAGCCCCGCGGAGTGCAAACCTGCGATTCTGACGCCATCCCGCCTGGTCCATCACTGACACCGGCACACTTCAAGCTGCAGCGAAACACCTGGAATCTCGCATCTTCAATCCAGCCGCCAGGATGAGCTTTCCGGCGTCAAACCGAACGGCAGCAAACGTATCGCCCCCTGCCAGTTGCCGAACCGGCTCAGGCTTTGCGTCAGCCGGAGGATAGTCCGCCTGGCATGACGCCGCAGCTTGCCCGGCGCGTTGAAGATCAGAGACCGCAGCCGCTTGGGCCGCGCGGCGAGCAACTCCGCCGGCCAGTTCGATCCTGATCGCCGCATGCGACCCCTCGATGGCGCCCGCCTTCTTGCAATGCCACTGGAGCGGCTTCTTCGGCATCCAGTCCCCAAGATTCGTGCGCCGCGAAGCGCTTCACCCTTGCTCCGTCGTCGAACAGCTTGTTTCACGGTCATGGTCCTCCGCGGTCTCCCCTGGAAAGCAGTCCACCTGCGGGCATTCCGAAGCCTTGCGGCCAGTCCGGCCGCCGCCCGTTCCGCAGCCACACCAACAGCCCCTCCTCTGCTCACGCCGAGTCACCGCGAAAGCAATCCTCGTCCACCGTGTCCGGCAACGCGGTCCAGGCCTGGTGCGCCACCCGCAGCGGCGGCAGGCTGCCGTCCCGGAATTCGCCGGCCAACACCACGTTCATCTCTGCCCACATTGCCAGCGCCGCCTGGCAGCCCGTCCTCTGTGTCACGCCGGCCGCTACGCGCAGGGCGTCGAAGCCCTCCAGGCAATCGCCGCCTAACGCGTTCAGCGTCAGGAAACTCTCCACCCGGGCCGCTTCGTCCAGAATCCGCTCGCTGCTTCCGGTGCAGATGCCGCTTCACACTGCCGGGGCACGTCCAGGCGTCGCAACGCTCGCAGGAACAGCGGCAGACCACCCAGCGCGGTCACGCATTCCTCCACCGGCTCCGGATCAATCACGAACAGGAACTCGCCTTCGGACGGACTGCGCCTGGACTTCAGACTCAGGCCAAATTCGCTTGCGAGTTTACACCCATTGGGTGCGGACATCCCCGCCGTCAAATCCCAGCGGCAAACCCGCCGCGCACGCGGTCTGAAGACCGGGCCGAATTCTTACGGATGGTCTGCGGTCAGGCTGGTTCAAGACTTGTTCACAAATTGAGGGTAGGCTGATTCTTTGGCAACTTCATGGCCTATGCCCTCACCACGCTGCTGCTCACTCCCGCCTTTCCGGCGCTCCACGCTGTCCATTGCGGCAATCCTCGTTGGCGCGGTTCTCACGCCAGGCGGACCTGCTGCATTCGGCCAGAAGTTGGAGCTTCGGCTCAGTGACGCTGTTCGCCAGGCGATCGAGAGATACGGATCCGTCGCGGTGACCGAAGCGCAGGTGGAGGAGGCTGCCGCCAACTTGCGGCTCGCCCGGACGGCCTACCTCCCGAGAGTCGATGCGATTGCGCAAATCAACCGGGCCACGCGCAACAATGTCTTCGGGCTGCTGTTTCCGCAGGGTCTGCCCACGGTGTCCGGACCGCCATTGGAGCAGAACAGCACGAGTAGCGTTTGGGGGAGTTCTGTCGGATTCCTGGTCGCCTGGGAGCCCTTCGACTTCGGACTCCGATAGGCCAATGAGGAAATTGCGCGATCGGCGGAGCGTCACGCCGCGGCCTCGGTGGTCCGAAGCCGCTATGAACTCACCGCGCTTGTATCGGACTCCTATTTGACAGTTCCGGCCGCCGAGCAGACCTTCCTGCAGGCGGAAGCCAGCGTGCGCCGGGCGGAGGTTTTCGAGCGGGTCGTCGATGGGCTTGTGAACGCGAAACTGCGGCCGGGCGTTGAACTGTCTCACGCGCGGGCTGAATCTGCCGCTGCCCGGACACAGCGAATCCAAGCCCGTCGAGCCATTGATGTGGCGAAAGCCCTCTTGGCGCGGCTCCTCGATTCGGAGCCCGCCAGCTTAAGGCTCATCCCTGGGCGCCTATCCGAACAACCTCCGGTGGCAGTTTCCGCCGGCCTGGATCCTGCTGCTCATCCAGTAACGAAACAACAGGAGGCCGCGGTGGACGAAGCGGCGGCGAGAATCCGCGCGATCGAGAGGGCGTGGGCCCCAAGGTTCCAGGTCTTAGGAAGCGTGCACGCGCGAGGGACGGCAGCGCGCTCAAATGGGGAGACGCTCGGTGGTCTGAGTGGTCTTGGTCCGAACATCCACAACTGGGCCGCGGGCATCGGTGTCACCTTCCCCATCATGGAGAGGGCGGCCCTGCGGGCCAGGCGGGACGCCGAAGCCGCGCGGTTTCGCGGAGAGAGCAAGAAGCGCGAGCAGTTGATCTCGGACCTGACTGGGCAATTGAATGCTGCTCTGGCTTCACTCACTGCAGCGCGGGAGATCGCGGCGAACATGCCCGACCTGATCGAATCCGCGCGTGCCACGGAGCGCCAGGCGTTGGCCCGCTATCGAGCGGGCCTGGGAAACTCCATGGAGGTGGCCGACGCCCAACGGCTGTTGGCGCAGACTGAAGTGGATTCCGCGGTGGCCCGCCTCGGTGTCTGGCGCGCGCTGCTTGGCGTCGCCAAGGCGCAGGGCGATGTCGAATCCTTTGTAAAGGAGGTAAGCCAATGAGTTGCCCGTCACGAACTCTGAAGTCCCGCTTTGGCGCCGTTGTGCTCAGTCTCCTCTTCACATCTTCCGTGGACTCGGCCGAGCCTTTGAGGGCCGAACTGGCCGCCGTTCAGGCGCAGAAACTGGAACGGCTGATCACATTGCCCGGCGAGTTGACCCCCTATGAAAGCGTCGTTTTGTATGCTCGCGTTCCAGGATTCGTCGAGAAGGTTCTCGTCGACAAAGGGAGCTTCGTCAAGAAGGGAGAAACCCTGGTCACGCTGAGCGCGCCAGAGGTGGCGCTGCAAACTGCCACGGCCGAGTCCAGGTTTCGCATGGCGAAGTCGCAACTGGCGGAGGCCCAAGCGAAAAGGCAAGGCGCTCAACTGACCTACCACCAGTTAAGGGAGGCATCCAAGACGGAGGGCGTGGTGGCCGAAGCGGAAGTGCTTCAGGCCCAGAGCGCGTTGGAGGCGGCCAAGGCAGGAGAGGAGGCCGCGGCCGGAGCGGTGGAAGCCGCTGAGTCCGCCCTCCGAGTCACCAGGCAAATGGAGCAATACCTCACCGTCACCGCGCCCTTTGACGGGGTCGTGACCGAGCGGCATGTCCACACTGGCGCTCTGGTGGGCCCCTCTCCCAACGCGGCGCTCCTGCGCCTGGAACAGAACCGGCGGCTACGGCTGGACGTGGCAGTCCCGGAAGCCGATTCGGCTGGCGTTGCGAATGGGACCGCAGTGGCCTTCACCGTCCCGGCACACCGCACCCGCCGTTTCTCAGCCCGGGTGGCCCGAATTTCGCGAACCGTGGACTCCCGATCCAGGACGATGTC
>CAYWST010000429.1:0-4713 GCA_964461075.1 uncultured Solibacteraceae bacterium
AGGTGTCGTAGTCGGTGGAGACGGTCTCGGGGTTGCAGTTGACCATGATGGACTCAACGCCGAAGTCCTGCAAAGCGAATGAAGCGTGGCAGCAACAGTAGTCGAATTCGACGCCCTGGCCGATGCGGTTGGGGCCTGAGCCGAGAATCATGACCTTCTTGCGGTCCGACGGCTCGGCCTCGCACTCGTCCTCGTAGGAGGAGTAGAGGTAGGGGGTGAAGGACTCGAACTCAGCGGCGCAGGTATCGACGCGGTTGAAGACGGCGGAGACGCCGAGTTCCTTGCGCTTGCGGCGGACTTCGAGGGGCTGTGTATTCCAGAAGCGGGCAAGGGCGTTATCGCCGACGCCGTCGCGCTTGGCGCGTTTCATCTGCGCCGCGGTGACCTCGCCGAGCGTGGTCTGCCGGAGTTCCTCTTCGAGCTCCAGCCCTAAGTGGATCTGGCGAAGGAACCAGGGATCGATCTTCGTCATCTCGAAGATGTCTTCGACGGAGTAGCCGCTTTGCATGGCGAAGCGGACATAGGCGAGGCGTTCGGGATTGGGGGTGATGAGGCGTTGAGGAATGAGCTTCTCGTCGTAGACGGCGGAAGCGGAGGATTTGCCTGTCTCCTGGCCGCGGATGGCCTTGTTGAGGGCCTGGCGGAAGGTGCGGCCGATGGCCATGACCTCGCCGACGGATTTCATCTGAGTGGTGAGGACGGGCTCGGCGCCGGGGAACTTTTCGAACTGCCAACGGGGGATTTTGACGACGACGTAATCGATGGTGGGCTCGAAGCAGGCCGGGGTTTTGCGGGTGATGTCGTTGTTGATTTCGTCGAGGCGATAGCCGACGGCGAGGCGGGCGGCGATCTTGGCGATGGGGAAGCCGGTAGCCTTCGAGGCGAGCGCGGAAGAGCGGGAGACGCGAGGGTTCATCTCGACGATGACCATGCGGCCGTTTTCGGGATTGATGGCGAACTGGACGTTGGAGCCGCCGGTATCGACGCCGATTTCGCGGAGGCAGGCGAGGGCTCCGTCGCGCATCATCTGGTATTCGCGATCGGTGAGCGTTTGGGCGGGAGCGACGGTGATGGAGTCGCCGGTGTGAACGCCCATGGGGTCGAAGTTTTCGATGGAGCAGACGATGATGGCGTTATCGGCGAGGTCGCGCATGACTTCGAGTTCGAACTCTTTCCAGCCGAGGACGGACTCTTCGGCGAGGACCTCGTGGACGGGAGAGAGGTCGAGGCCGCGGGTGAGGATCTCTTCGAGGTCTTCCTGGTTATAGGCGATGCCGCCGCCTGAGCCGCCGAGGGTGAAGGAGGGGCGGAGAATGATGGGATAGCCGATTTTGGAGGCGAATTCGTAGCCTTCGTCGAGAGTGCGGAGAAGGCGGGAGGCAGGCGTTTCGAGGCCGATTTTGCGCATGGCGTCCTTGAACAGGAGGCGGTCTTCGGCCTTTTTGATGGAATCGATTTTGGCTCCGATGAGTTCGACGCCGTATTTGTCGAGGACGCCGGCTTCGGCGAGCTCGACGGAGAGGTTGAGTCCCGTCTGGCCGCCGACGGTGGACAGCAGCGCGTCGGGGCGCTCCCTGGCGATGACCTGTTCGGCGTATTCGAGAGTGAGGGGCTCGATGTAGGTCCGGCCGGCGATTTCGGGATCGGTCATGATGGTCGCCGGGTTGGAGTTCATGAGGATGACCTCATAGCCGTCGGCGCGAAGGGCTTTGCAAGCCTGGGTGCCGGAGTAATCAAACTCGCAGGCCTGTCCGATGACAATGGGGCCCGAGCCGACGATGAGGATGCGGTGGATGTCGTTACGGCGCGGCATCTACTTTTTGAACTCCTTCATGAGGCTCGTGAAGTCCTCGAACAGGTATTGGGAATCGTGGGGGCCGGGGGCCGCTTCGGGGTGGTACTGGACGCAGAAGACGGGATCGGTTTTAGAGCGCAGGCCTTCAACGGTCTGGTCATTGAGGTTCCAATGGGTGAGTTCGACGGAGGACTCGGGGACGGAATCGGGGTCGACGCAGAATCCGTGGTTTTGGACGGTGATTTCGACTTTATTGGTGCGCTTGTTGAGGACGGGGTGGTTGATGCCGCGGTGGCCGAATTTGAGCTTGTAGGTTTTGCCGCCGAGCGCGATGCCGAGAAGCTGGTGGCCGAGGCAGATGCCGAAGATGGGTTTGCGGCCGATGATTCTGCGGATTTCGGCGATGGGTCCGGTGAGGGGTTCCGGGTCGCCGGGGCCGTTGGAGAGGAAGACGCCGTCGGGGGCGAGAGCGAGGACCTCGGCGGCGGTGGTTGAGGCGGGAACGACGGTGACTTCGCAGCCGGCGGAGGCGAGCCGGCGGAGGATGTTGTGTTTGATGCCGAAGTCGAAGGCGACAACCTTGAAGCGGTCCTGGGGGGGAGGGGGGAGTTTCTCGCTGGGCGAGCAGGGCTCCACAGGGCGGGTCCACTCGTAACGCGTCGGGGTTGAGACGCGGGTGGCGAGATCGAGGCCGGCCATGGAGGGGGAGCGGCGGGCGATTTCGACGAGTTCGGCGGGCGTGTGGCCGGCGGTTGAGAGGGCTCCGCGCAGGACTCCGCCGATGCGGAGTTTCCTGACAAGGGCGCGGGTGTCCAACTCGCTGATGACCGGGATTCCAGCGGCGGAGAGGAACTGGTCCGCGGTTTCGCGGCTGCGCCAATTGGATGGAGTTTCAGTCCACTCGCGGACCGCCAGCCCTTCGATGTAGGGTTTAGCGGCTTCGTTATCGGCGGGGGTTGTGCCGTAGTTGCCGATTTGGGGGTTGGTGAGCACGACGATCTGGCCGGTGTAGGAAGGGTCTGTGAAGACCTCCTGGTAGCCGGTGATGGAAGTATTGAAGACGACTTCACCGGTGCGGAGTGCGGATGCACCATAGGCGCGGCCTTGGAAGACGGAACCGTCCTCCAGGGCCAGGATGGCAGAGTGCTGCAAAGTTGCTCCTGTCGGGGGGGACCCCATTTATTTTTTCATGCACGCCGGGTTTGATTCAACCGGGGTATCGAAGACGATCTTCAAGGGCTGGGGCGGGGTGGAGTCACGGGAGGCTGCGTTGAGGTGGGCGAGGGCGAGGACGGCGTGGGTTTGATTGGTGGAAAGACGCCCGGTGTTGAGTTTCTCAAGGGTCGGGAGAAGGCGCTGGGAGAGAGACGGGCAATCGTAGACGTTTGAAGAGAGGTTGTTTTTGTCGTTGGCTTCGAAGGCCTGGTCGGCGGTTTGGGTTTGTTTGGCGAGTTTGAGAGGGTCGGCGCAGGGGGAAGCTCCGGTGACGGAGATGGCGGTGGCAGGGTGGGAGAGGTTGAGGGAGGCGCGTTTGGTCTGGAGGCGTTCGAGTTCGCGGGCGGAGCGGGTGAGTTCGCGTTTGAGGTCAGCGCGATAGCGGTTGAGGATGGCGAGAGACTGGAGGTTGGCGGGGTGGGTGAAGGGGTTATGGCCGGGGATGGCAGGGTCAGGGAGGAGGAGGGCGGATTCATAGCCGTCGAGCCGGCGAAGGCACCAGGCGGCGTGGAGGAGGTGGGCGAAGTGTTCGAGTTCGAGAGGGCCGAGGGGCTGAGTTTCGCGGAGGAGGTCGTCGCGGAAGAGTTCGAATTCGGGCTGTTCAGCGGGGGTGAGGTGGAGGGTGCGGGCGCGGAAGCCATGTTTGGCGGCGTTCCGGGAGACTTTGGCTTTGCCGGATTCGGATTTTGGGCCGGTGGATTTGGCGGCGTTTGCGCGGTTGGCGGCGAGTTTTTTTTCCGAGATGAGTTTGGACATGGGCGAGGGCTCCTTTCCGGAGCAGAGGAGAGCATGAGGAAACTAAAGTTGGGAGGGCAAGGCGGTGTAAGTGGAAGAGGGGAGGGGAGAAAAAGAGTTGGGGCCGGTGTCATGGACGCAGGTTGAGGCGCCGGTTGGGTGGGCCGCGGGCGGCGCCGGGCAGAAGAGCGGCACGCCTGGCTGGCAATTTTGCCAACCCCGATCACCTCGTGATGGGGATGACATGCCGGCCTGGAATATCAATCTGACGGAGCGCTTTGACCGGTTCATCGAGGCCGAGGTTCGCTCCGGCCGGTTTGGCGATGCCAGTGACGTTGTGCGTGAAAGTCTCCGCCTGATGGAGCGGCGAAAGCAGGAGGAGAGCGCCAACCTGAAGCTGCGCGGCGCAGTGCGGAAACCCAGGCACTTTCTCCTTTACCGCCGCCGGGGCGAGAACATGATCGAGGTCACTCGATTACTTCATAATGCACGGGATCTTGAACGGCGCATACCCGGGGAGTACGGGAGCGATCCGGAGCGTTTCGGGCCGTGAGGGCAAACATGGCGATGGGTGGGCAGGAACGCATCCGTGGAATGCGCGCGGAATACTCGTAAGAGTGGGGGATGATTGTGGAGGCTGTTGCAAGTAGCCGCACCATTCCGGAAATCCTTGCGGATTTCCCATATCTTGAAGAGCAGGACATTCGGGAAGCGGTGTCATTTGCCGCAAGTCTGGCGCAAGGACGCGAAGTCCCTCCGGACAGTTGAGCCGTGGGGCTGCGGGTTGGAGCTTGCCGTCGGGGCCGCTTCAATGAGGTTCTCAGCGGACTTTGCAAAGTTCGATGACAAGGCGCAGGGCGCCGTTCACGGCCTTGGGGTTTTGAAGACGTTGTCCACGTCAAGGTGGATCAGCACAAGATTTGAGCCGGCGGGGGCACGGCGGCTTATAATTTCGAGAGGTCGTATTC
>CAYWST010000430.1:0-4706 GCA_964461075.1 uncultured Solibacteraceae bacterium
TTAAACCTCGTCGAGCTCGCTAATGATGCGGTCCTTGTGGCGGTCGCGGAGTTCGCGGGCACGGGCCATTTCCTGGGCGAGGGACTCACGGCAGAGTTCGGCGGCTTTGCCGAAGCCGACGATGCCCGGAACGTTGAGGGTGCCCGAGCGCATCCCGCGCTCGTGGCCGCCGCCGTCCATCTGGGCCGTGAGCTGGACGCGGGGGTTCTTGCGGCGGACATAGAGGGCGCCAACGCCTTTGGGGCCGTACATCTTGTGGCCGGTGAAGCTCATCAGGTCGATGTTGTCGCCGTTGACGCTAACCGGAATCTTGCCCACCGCCTGCGTGGCGTCGGTGTGGAAAAGGATGCCGCGCTCACGGCACATTCTGCCGATTTCGCCGATGGGCTGGATGGTTCCGATCTCGTTGTTGCCGTACATGATCGAGACCAGGATGGTCTGCGGGGTCATGGCGTCGCGAAGCATGTCGAGGTCGACCAGGCCGTCGGGCCGGACGGGCAGATAGGTCACCCTGCAGCCATGCTTCTCGAGGCGTTTGCAGGTATCGAGGACGGCCTTGTGTTCGGTGGCCGCGGTGATGATGTGGTTGCCCTTCTGGGCGTACATCTCGGCGACGCCCTTGAGGGCGAGATTGTTGGATTCGGTGGCGCCGCTCGTGAAGACGATTTCCTTGGATGTGGCGCCGATGAGGTCCGCCAACTGCTTGCGGGCCTTCTCGACGGCCTCTTCAGCGGTCCAGCCGAAACTATGGTTGCGGCTGGCGGCGTTACCGAAGTTCTCGACGAAATATGGGAGCATGGCTTCCAGGACCCGGGGGTCCATCGGCGTCGTGGCGTGGTTGTCGAGGTAGATGGGGAATTTCAACATAGCAGCAGCCTTCCTCTGGATTCAGTTGGTTAATGTCGTCAGGGGGAGATGGATACCCGCAGGCCGAGCCGTCGGGCGAAGCTCGCCATCGCTGGACAGGTCACTAATCGTGATGCTCCCGAGCAGGCCGAGGATTCCCTCGTGCACCTTGCGAAGCGGTTCGCGAACGCTGCAGTTGCCAGTGAGCTCGCATTCGCCGTGCTCGGTGAAGCACCGTGTGAGAATAATGGGCCCGTCGATGGCGCGGATGACTTCGAGGGTCGTGATCAGGGCGGGATCGCGCGCGAGGCGATAGCCGCCGTTAGTCCCCTGCTCGCTGGCAAGGAAACCCTCGCGGACAAGTTTCTGCAGAACCTTGGCCAGGATGGGAACGGGCATGCGATAGGTTTCGGCGATCTCTTTGGCGCTGGCGGGACGGTCCTTGGCGAAAACGGCCAGATGTTTCAGGCTAATGAGTCCGTAGTCAGCTTTCTTGGTGAGCTTCAGCATAGGGGTCCGGAATCAGCGACCAATTTGGTCCCACATCAAAAGTAGCATGTCTTGGGAGGTGAGTCAACAGCACAAGATGACTGCCTGGAAGGAGTTAAATCCGGACCGAAACAGTCGGAGAGCGCGGCGCCAGAGGACGTGTTTGATTGAAATGAGGAGGGGGAGGCATGATAAACTGACAAGGCTCGCGGTGTCCTTGCGTCCGGAGGTGTTCAACAAGGCGCGGGACCCAATTGCAGCAAGATGATACGGCTCTTTCGAGTGTCATTCCCCCCATCGCTGCTAGCCCTCTACATTGTAGAGGCCATTCTGGCTGCAGGATCATACCTTTTTGCCTATCAAGTCCTAAGCCCCGGGGACTGGGCTCTCTGGCTTCTCTACGAAGGCGGCGTGGACCGGATCGGGTTGGCGACAACCAGCCTGCTGCTGGGGATTTATTTCAATGACCTGTATTCGGACGTGCGCATCAGTTCGCGGGTCCTGTTGGTCCAGAAATTCTGCCTGGTCTACGGCATCGCATTCATGGCGCAGGCGCTGTTGAGTTATATCGGGCGGGGGTTGATCCTGGGGCGGTGGCAGATGATCCTCGGCAGCGCAATCGGACTCGTGGTGCTGCCGTTGTGGCGGATCAGTTTCGACGCCCTGGTGTTGAGGCTGCTACCTTCTAGGCGGCTCCTTTTCGTCGGCGCGAGTCCCTTGGCCTGGCAGGTGGCTGAACAGCTCAACTCTTCGCCGCAGTTCGCGATGGCGAGCATCGGGTATGTAGCCAATGAAGAATCAGAGGTCCGGTCTGAGGAACTGGGACCGTACCTGGGGCCGATTTCCGGCCTGAGCGCGGTGGTTGAAAAACGAAAACCGGAACTGATCGTCCTGGGGCTCACCGAACGGCGCAATCAACTTCCGGTTTACGAGTTGTTGGATCTCAGGCTGTCCGGCGTGGCGGTGGAGGAGATTACATCGCTGTACGAACGGGTCATGTGGCGGGTTCCGGTGCAGGCGATCAGGCCTTCCCAGATTCTCTTCGCCAACGACTTCGGCCCCAGCCAGAATCGGGTCCTGCTGCAGCGGCTGTACTCCTTCGCTTTCGGGCTGGTGGGAGTGGCGGTTTCGCTGCCTTTGATGGCCGTCGTCTGGCTGCTGGTTCGCCTGACTTCCCCCGGAGCGGCCATTTACAGCCAGAAGCGGGTTGGACTGAACGGCCGGGTGTTCAAGGTGCACAAGTTCCGTTCGATGTATATCGACGCTGAGTCGAGGACCGGGGCGGTTTGGGCGTCAAAAGACGATCCAAGAATCACGCCGCTCGGCAAGTGGCTGCGCAGAATGCGCCTGGACGAGTTGCCGCAGTTTTTCAATGTCCTGAAGGGCGAAATGGCGCTGGTCGGGCCGCGCCCGGAACGCCCTGAGTTTGTCGAGACGCTGACAGAGCAGATACCCTTTTACGGCCTTCGCCATTCGGTCATGCCCGGCATTACGGGCTGGGCGCAGATCAACCATAAGTACGGGGACACCTTCGAAGATACGGTGACCAAGCTCGAGTACGACCTCTACTACCTCAAGAACATCAGTCTGTCGCTGGACGCCTACATCCTCTTTCACACCGTGAAGGTGATGTTGTTGAGGCGCGGCGCGCAGTAGCGGCGGCGTGCGGTAAACTCAGAAAGGCAGCCGCCTGCGAGCGGGAGTAACTCAAGGGTAGAGTCACAGCCTTCCAAGCTGTTGGTTGCGGGTTCGAGTCCCGTCTCCCGCTCCATAAAATCAATCACTTACGCCAAGCCGGTCTCTTTCCGATACTCCGAATCCTCTCGAAACGTCCGGATCGCCTCGTCCAGCAGTTCCACGGCCGACCGCTTCTGAGTCAGGCCGCTTTCCGTATATACCGCCAGGCTCACTCCGATCCCATGGCCGCGCTGATCGGCTCCGGCCTTCGGATCGGCGCCGTACTTGTGCATCAGCGTGGCGTTGGTTTTCCGGAGCGCCTGCCAGCTCGCCCATTCCAAACCGGCCCGTTCGAGCGCCGGCTTGAAACGGTTCTTCCAGTTGTTGTCGGCCCTGAGCGGCGTCTTCAACGTCGAACTGGGGAAGACCCAGGCCTCGGGCTCCGGCGTGGGACACAACTCGCGCCAACGTTCGACCAGGACGGCCGTTCCTGAGCTGAGCGCGGCCGCGCGGGCGCGGTTGTTCTTCGGCGTGTCGAGCACGCCCTGATAGACGCGCCTCTCCACGGCCGCCGCCTCCGGCCGAAGATCGGCCCAGCGGAGCGAATAGATCTCGCCAGGCCTCATCCCCTCGAAGATCGCCAGACGCGCCATGAGCCGCTCCGGCAACTCCAACGCATCGAGGTAGGCGACGATCTCCTCTTCGGTGAGAGCCCGCTTGGCGCGGCCTTCCTTGCAGCGCCGCGGCACGCGTAGCTCCGCCGCCGGGTTGAACAACAGCAGGCCGTCCGAGTGCGCCAGGTTGAAGATGGCGTTCAGATCCCAACGCAGATGAGCCACGTCGCTCTTGGAGTGCGTCTGCGCCCTGTGTACCAGGAAGCGCTGCAGTTCGTCGCGCGTAATCGACTTGATGAGTTTGTTCTTGAAGACCGGCATGACGAGCGAGCGGATCCGCTGTGCCGTCGTCGCGGCCGTGGATTGCTTCCACGCGAGTTCCTGCCAGGGCAGGAATTGCTTTTCGACGAACTCGCCGAATGTCACGACGCGGCCGGCCGTTGCGACCAGGCCTTCGTTGATGGGGGCGAGGATGGCCGCGAGCTGAACTTGAGCCTCGCTCCGGGTGATCTCCGAGCATGGCCCGATGACTTTCCCGCGGTGGCTGCCATCTTCCCACCACTGTGCATACCAGACCTTCCGGCCGCCAACCTTGCGCGGCCGGAGACTCCCATTGTGATACCTTCTCTTGCGCACCTAGAAACCAGCTTTCCGGGCGCGCGGCGCCTGCAACCATGGAAGGCAGGTTAACATCGGCGACCGCTCAGCGCTCTTGCGCCGCCCGTTCGAGGTACTCCACGAGCCAGGCCTTACGAAACAGGATCTTCCGTTTTCCGGCTCTCAGATGCCGGATCGGAGGGGCGTCGATCTGTCCATTGAGAATCCTCAGCAGTTGCGACTTCGACATCCTGAGGAAGGCGGCCGCCTCCTTCGGGGTAAGCACGTCGGATTCCGTCGCACGCTCCAGATTGATCACTTTCGCTGGCTTCGTCACGGTTTTACCTTTCGCCTTTGTATCGCCTTTTTGGGGCAGGTTTTCAGGTTTTTGGGGCAGGTTCTTGGGGCAGGTTATTGAGGCAACCTGCCCCAAGAAAACACAGCGCTCGGCTGGACCCTCTTATATGCTGAAAAAACCTGCCC
>CAYWST010000431.1:0-4697 GCA_964461075.1 uncultured Solibacteraceae bacterium
CGTTCAATAACCGCTTCACCACCGACGGCATGGCCGACTTCCTCCTCGGGTGGGGTAGCGCCTACGGATGGGAAAGCAGCCTGCAGGTGGATCTGCGCAGTTCCAACACCGGCTTCTATCTCCAGGACGACTGGAAGATCACCCCCCGGCTGACCCTCAACCTGGGTCTCCGCTACGAGCTTGTGCTCCCCTTCATCGACAAGTACGACCGTATCGGCATCTTCGATAACTACACTGACCCCAACAACCCGAGGCTTATCTACGGAGGCACGGAAGGCAAGGACCGCTACAACCGCGCCATGTTCGCCATCGACAAGAACAATCTCATGCCGCGCTTCGGCTTCGCCTACAAGGTCGGCGCGAAGAACGTGGTCCGTGGCGGATACGGAATGTTCTACAACTACCTCGAGCCGCTCGGCGACGGCGAATACCTCATCGGCAATCCGCCCAACGCCTACGGCATCTCGCTCGCTTCGAGCGCCACGACACCCGCCGTGATCCTCAAGGACGGTCCGCCTCCTGGATCGCTGGACTTTCGCAGGGCCACCGGTCTCACTTTCGTCGCCTATGAGCGCCGCCCCGACATCGGATATGGCCAGCAGTGGAACCTGAACGTTCAGCGCGAAGTGGCTCAGGACTGGCTTGTGGAACTCGCCTACTCCGGCTCCAAGGGAACTCACCTGCTGACGCGCTATGAGGACAACTATTCGCCCGCGGGCCCCGGCAATCTCAACGACAAACGCCGCTACAAGTCCGTCGAACTGCCCGGCACGGGCATCGTCACGTCGCCGTTGGGACCCATCTACGGCTATCACAACAACGCCAATTCCATTTACCACGCCTTCATCGCCAAGGTCGAGAAGCGATTTTCGCGGGGCTTCACGATCATCTCTTCTTACGGGTGGTCAAAAACCATCGGCGATACGTGCGGCAATGCGGCCGCGGGCAATACCGCCGGCTGCGGCTTCCAGGACACGCGCAACATGCGTGCGGAGCGTTCCGCCGACAACCAGGACATCCCGCACCGCTTCGTGGCCAGCGGCGTCTACGATCTGCCATTCGGCAAAGGCCGCAAATGGGGTTCGAACATGCACCCCGTCCTCAACGCCGTCCTCGGCGGATGGTCCACCGGCAGCATCGTCACCTGGGCGGCCGGCGAACCATTTAGCATCACCGTGCCGGGCAACCCGGCCAATATCGGCGACCGCCTGATCGTCAATCGCCCTAACCTGGTTGGCGACCCCTATGGCATCGAACGCTCTCTGGCGAAAGACTTCAATACTGCCGCATTCATCGCCAACGCTCAATACACGCTCGGTAATCTCGGCCGGAATACAATGCGAAACCGCCCGGATTTCAATTGGGATTTCTCTGCTCTTAAGGACTTCCACTTCACGGAGCGCATTCGCATGCAGTTCCGCTTCGAGGCCTTCCACGCTTCCAACACGCCGCGTTTCGGCCAGCCCGGCGCAAGTTTAGGAACCGCCAATTTCGGCGCCATTACCGGGGCGGACACACCGCGAAACCTTCAGCTCGGCCTCAAACTCGTCTGGTAGCTGGAGCGGCGTGCGGAGCAAGCTCATTCCATTCGGCCGCCGCCTCAATCCGGGCGGCGGCCTCCGCCGCCCATGATTCAAGGCGTCCCGTCCCCGGATCAACCGCACGGTTCACACTGCACACGCGAAACGATCGCACCCCTCCCTCAATTGGGCGCCCGCTCCGCGGATTATGCCCGTTCAGCAGAATCTCCTCACCGCCCCCCAACTCTGCAAGCCCCAAAGCTGACCGGAGCCAATGCATCTCACGGCTGTAGACTCCCGGCTCGATGCCGCGCCCCGGCGCCCACGGACCGCCCGCCGGCGTCTTCAAAAACACCTGCGATCCTTCGATCTCTTTGAAGAAGGAGTCCTCCATCGCCAGCAACTCGACCTCCTCCATGACGCCGGCCCGCACCGCCATCTCCGCGGCCGCCATCGGCACGATGCCGGCTCGCATTGACGCCTGGCTCTGCAGCGACGTCGATCCCTGCCACCGTGGATTGAGATCCACTGCGCAGGGCTTCCCGCTCGATTCCTCGATCACGAAGTCGAGGCCGAACAGCCCCAGGAAGCCGTCCGCCGCAATCCAATCCCCGATCCGCTTCACCTGCTCCCGGATGGACTCCAGAATTCCTGACGAAGTCTGAGTTGCTGCTGTGAAGTCGTTTCCGCAGTGGCTGGCAGCCTTCGCGCGCAGTTCGGCGTGCCCCACCACTTGAACGCTCGGAAACCCCACGACCGATCCAACGCGGGTCGACACGCCGTTTACGTTGAACGAGACTCCGCCGGCATACGGCGTCACCCATACCGGCTGTCCGCCCATCCTCTCGAGCGCCTTTACAAACCCTTCCGGCCCCTCCACGATTGCGGTCGAATCGCCGGAAGACCCCTGATCCAACTGCATCACAAACTTTGATCCAAACTCGCTGGAAAGCTCACCATAGTTCTCGTGACGCGGGTTGAGCCATCTGCCTTCTAACCGTGGAAGCTCCAACTCAGCCACCACCCTCTGCAGCGTCGTCTTCGCCCCAAACCACTGGAGCGACTCCCAATCCGGGGCGGAGCAAGGAATTCCCAGCCGGGCTGCAAAGCCGCTAAGAGCCGGCGCGGGATTCTGTGAAATCACCACCCAGCTTCCATGCCCGCCCGCGCCCAGCATGAGCTCCAGCTCGCGCTCCCAGCCGGTGGCGACCAAGTCGATTTTCCGCTCATCCAGAACCTGCCTGATCCCGGCCTTACCCTCAAGGCTGAAGAACCTGATGCCCGTCCTCTTCTCGATCGCCTCCGTGTCCAGTCCCTCGTCGAACGCAAGCACTGCCGCCACCGGCACACATTGATCGAGTCCCAGAACATAGGATGAATAGTAGGACTGCCAGAGGATGCGGCGAGCGCCAAAGCGCTCGAAGAAGCTGGTCAATGACTCCACAGCGCACTAAGTATATTCATCGCATCAGCGGCTCCGCTGGATTCCACTCCGCCATTGGCAGGACTTGGTCTCAGGTACGGCATTCCCACGCCTTCCGTGACCGGAAACTCTTCCGCCGCGCCCGTGTCGCGCTTCTCCCTCTGAAGGTTCGCTCGCCGGGCGTACAGATCCAATCCGGCTGGATTCGATTCAACAGTACGGCCGGCACGGAGCAACTCGGGCTTAAACTCCTCCGGTAATCGTCTCGAGCTCCCTGGCGAGGCCGGCGGCTACCAGCGGCGCCGTCCGCTCCGAAAGCGACCCCCTCGTGTCGAAGGGGAGCTTCTCCAGGCGGACGCCGCCCGTCAGGCGCCCTTGCCAACCCAGAAGCGGAGCGGGTAGCCGCCGCGCTTCCATCTCAAACAGCAACGCCCTGCCGCGAAACACGCCCGTCGGCGTGTAGACAGCCTGGGCCCTCCGGTACGCATGATCAAGATCGTCGACAGATTGCCGTAACGCTGACAACCTGTCCGCGACATACCCCGCACCACCCGTCAATCCCCGTTCGACGAGCGTCCGCAGATGCGGACCCACCCGGCTCAGACCCATCCGGGCGAACGCGGAGCCAACTTCGAGGCTCCCCGCATCTCTCCGCCACGCCGGATTCAGCGTGTCGATCATTGCCAGCAGCGCGACCTCCCGGCCGGCCTCCTCCAGGCGGCGCGCCGCCTCGAACGCCACCAGGCCCCCAAAGCAGACCCCGGCCAGCACCAGCGCACCCCGGCTTTGAAGCCGCGAAACCTCTTCCGCCATTCTCGCGCCAAGATCGGGGACAGATGTCTCTTTTATCTCCTGCGGCAATGACAACGCCCACACGGGCGCCCCTTTCAGTTCCAGGCCCAGGCGGCGAATTCCCGCCATCACGCCGTCATGACCAGGACAGCAGTACAGCGGTGCGCCTTCGCCAGCCGCTTGAATCGAGAACAGCCGCGCCCCGTGCTGCGGATTCGATCGCGCCTCGGCGATCTCCACTGCCATCGACTCCACCGTACCCTGGTCCAGAAACTTCAGGAAGGGAAGATCCAGACCGAACTCCCGGTTCACCGCCGCCATCGCCGCCACCGCAAGCAGCGAATCTCCGCCCAAAGATTCGAACCGGTCCAGCGCGCCGATTCGTTCCCGTTGCAGAACACCGCTCCACACCGCCGCTACCCTTCGCTCGGTCTCGTTTCTTGGCTCAACATACTCAACCCGGATCGCGTTGTTGTCCATCGGCCCGATCTTGAGCCGCTCGGCGAGCCCAATCCTCTGCAGTTTCCCGGTCGGTCCCTTTGGGATCTCTTCGAGAACTCGAACCACCTTTGGAACCTTGAACGCGGGCAAGCGCCCGATCGCATGCTGCCTGAGTTCGCTCTCCGTGGCCGCCGCGCCCGGCTTCAGTTCCACTGCAAGGCCGATCTCCTCGCCGAGCTGCGCATGAGGAATGGCGAAGCAGAGCGCCTGCTTCACCGCTGCGTGTTCCAGCATCACCTCGTCAATCTCGCGTGGAGAGATCTTCTCCCCTCCGCGGTTGATCAGCTCCTTGAGGCGTCCCGTCAGATAGAGATAGCCGTCTCCGTCCAACCGGCCCTGGTCGCCCGTTCGGAACCAACCGTCTGTGAACGCGGCGCGATTGGCCTCCGGATTGTCCTCGTATCCCGCCATCACATTCAGGCCCCGGATGACCACTTCCCCCACTTCGCCCGCTTCAAGAC
>CAYWST010000432.1:0-4653 GCA_964461075.1 uncultured Solibacteraceae bacterium
GTTTGCGCGTAGGCGTAGGGGTTTGAGGGGGCGGCAGGGTAGAGGAGGCTCGTGAAGATTGAGACAGCGCCGAAGATAGCTGCGAGCGGGTAGGCCCATTTGGCGGTCTGGCCGGCGAGGGCAAGGACGGGCCACCAGAATTGCACGGCGCACCAGGGGGTCTTGTATGGGATGAGGCAGTAGAGGAGAGCGAGCGAGAGGGCGTAGGCGGAGAGGAAGCGATCTTTGCGCCAGGCGAGCGCGGCGAGTGGGATGGCGGGCAGTTCCCAGCGAAGGACGGAGAAGTACCACCAGAAAGGGTGTGAGTGGCCGGGGCTGGCGGCGCGGGTGAGGTGCGATTGCGGCAGGAGAGCGAGTTGGGTCCAATCGCGGAAGCCGGAGGTGAAGGCGGCCAGGCTTCCGACCAAAGCGATGCCGCACATGAGGAGGAAGGGCTTGAGGGGCGGCGGCGGCGATTTCGTGAGCAGCCACGCGGCGGCGGCGGCGATGAAAGCGAGGAGGGCGGTTTCCTTAGTCGCGAGCATGGTGGCGGCGAGGATGCCCGCGGCCTTCCAAAGGGCGAGGTCGCGGCTGCGGAGCGTATAGAGCCAGAGCGCCGAGAAGAGCGCGAGGAGCATCTCGGGGATGAAGAAGCGGCTCCAGTAGACCATTGCGGGGGAGAGGGCGATGAGGAGACCGGCGGGGACGCCAAGGGTTGCCGTGATGAAGAGCGCCAGCGTCGCGCCGGCGAGGGCGGGGACGGCGGGGAGGACCGCGCCGAGGAGGGGCAGGGCGGGTCCGTGGTAATCAGAGGCGTCGTAGCGATAGGAGTGCGACACGCGGAGCGTATTGGTGATGTCGGCGAGGATGGCCTCATCGGCGTGCATGGGGCGCGCGGCCGGAAGGATCAAGCGAATCGTGAGTGCGGCGAGCAGGACCAGAAGGGGGCCCGCGCGCGGCTTCATTTGACGGGTTTGCCGAAGACCTCGACCTCGACGTAGTGGTTCGTGCGGGTCGAGCTGTTGCCGTTGGAGTAGAGCCGGAGGTAGCGGGCCTCGACTCCTTTGGCGTCGATGAGACGGCCTTCGGCGGTTTCGACGTAGTTCATGTCGCGACCGATGCCGAGGCCGGCGGAGTTGTCATGGTCGTTGTTGAATACGGTGCGAACGCCGGTGATGAAATCGGGGTCGTCGGCGGTCTGGACGACGACGTCGTTGTAGACACGGGCCTGCTTGTGGAAGTGCCAGACGACGATGGCGTAGATGGCGTGTTTGGCCTGCAGGTCGATGGTGACGTGCTGCACGCCGGGTTTGAGCTCAACGAAGCTGCCGTCCTTGCCCTGTTTGTCGCCGTCGGTGATCTGTTCGATTTCGCCGGCGGCGGGATCGGTATCGGAAGAGGCGACAGGCTTGCCCAGCGCCACGTTGGCCGTGCCGGCGGGGGCGAGAAACGGCGGGCGGGGTTTGCCGAAAGGTTTCTCAAGGTTGGGGATGGAGACGTTGATGGGCGTGCCTTCGAACATGGGTTTAGGGAGCACAAGGGGGATGGGCTCGAGCCCTTGTCCGAACAGAGAGGCGGCGAGTGTGGAAAGGAGAAGGAAACGCATCGTCATTCTCATGATTACCTGCGGAAGGAGATGGCGCGTTCGAGGCGCTCGACCGCGGATTTAGCTTCCTGGGAGACGCTGGCGTCGGAGAGAAGGGTTTTGGCGATCTCGAGCGATTCGGGGCAGACGCAACGCGTGAGGGCGGCGAGCAGGGCTTTCTTCTCGTCGGGCTGGGGCCCGACCTTGAGGACTTCGGCGAGCTCGCGGGCGACATCGGCGGGGGCGCGTTCCGATGGGTTCGAGAGGAGCTTGATGTAGCCGCGAATCGCCAGGATTTTCAGAGCGGCCTCGTTGCAGGCGCGGGCGACATTGAGCAGATCGGGTGCGGGCTCCGCAGTGGGCCATTCGGTGAGAGCGAGAATCGCGGCGCGCTGGAGCGCAGGCTCAGGCAGGACCAGCGCCGTCCGCAAGTGAGGCAGAGCTTCCTGACGGGCCGACTGGCCGATGACGGAGAGCAGAGAAGCCTTCTCGTCAGTCGACTGCGCCGCGGCGTAAGCCTTGCCGACAGGGGCCAGAGGGGCCTCGGGATTGCGTCGAAGCGCGGCGGCGAGAGCCCGCTCCATCTCGCGCCGATCGGCGGCGGCGGGCGCAGCGGCGAGCAGGGCGACGAGATCCGGGATCGAGCGCGCCGGGGCGATTTCGCGCAGTGCACGGTAAGCCTCACGGCGGACATCGCGGTCAGCAGAACGGGCGGCGGCGAGGATTTCGGGCGTCGCGCTCTGCGCGCCGCGCTCGCCGGCGGCGCGGATGAGCTCGACTTTGAGTTTGGGCTCGGCGGCGGGAATGCCCTTCAGGATGGCGGCTTCGGCGGGCGCGCCGCGAAGCCGCGCGAGGGCGGAACGGGCTTCGTCGCGGACGTCGCTTTCGGATTGGGCGGCGATGGCGGCGAGGAGGGTGACTTCCTGGGGGCCGCCGTTGCGGCCGAGCGCGCGGATGGCGGCGACGCGGAGGGCGTCGTCTTTGGAAGCGGCGGCGTCGCGGAAGGAGGGCAGGGCGGAAGCGGCTCCGGCTTCGGAGAGGGCGGTGATGGCGACAACCTGCATCGCCGGAGAGAGGCTGGGCAGAGCGGCGATCAGTTGGGCGTGGGCGCCGAGGCGGGCGGCGAGGGTGACGGCTTCACGCTGGAGGGGCGGGTCGGGGGATCTGAGCGTTTCGAGGATGGCGGGAAGCGCCTTGGGGCCTTCGATCCGGGCGAGGCCTTCGAGCGCGGCGACGCGGGTGATCACTGGTTCGGAAGGCTTCGAGAGTTCGACGTAGACCGGACGGCCCGCGGGGCCGAGACGTTCGGCGAGACGGAGGGCGGCTTCGCGGGCGGCGGGCGTGGAGGCTCTTGCGGCGAGCAGCGGCTTGATGCCGGAGACGGTACCGGTCATTCCGATGGCGGCGGCGGCAGCGGCGGCGGTTTGCGGATCGGGGTCATTGAGCCATTTGCGATAGAGGGGGCTGGGATCGCCACGCCGGGCAAGAGCGTTGATGAGGGCGATGCGGCGAGCGCCGGAGGATTCGGCGAGGGCGTTGGCGATGGCGGCGGTGGATTGCCTGCCGGGAATGCGTTCGAGTGCATAGAGGGCGATGGAGGAGAGAGCGGGGTTGTTGAGCAAGGCGGCGAGGGCTGGCACGCTCCGGCCGCCGCCGATTTCGCTGAGAGCGCGGCAGGCGAAGTCCTTGCCGGCGTTGGTGGAGCTGCCGCGCAGGAGATCGAGCAGGGCGGATTCGAGTTGGGCGCGGAGCGCGGCATCGGCGTGAGAGGCGCGGACGGCGTCAGAGAAGGCGTCGAGCGGGGCGCGGTCCTGGCCGTAGTCATAGGCGGCGACCGCCCGGGCGAGGGCGGCCGGATCGGCGGCTTGCGACGCGGGAAGAAGCGCTGAGATCAGAAGCAGGAAGAGGAAGAGCCGGTTCATGACAATCTCCAAGGCGCGCGCATGGGGCGCGCGAGCAGGCGGGCGGCTTCGTCATCGCCGAGGATCGATTCACGAAGCGGATCCCAACGGAGAGGACGGCCGGTGAGGATCGAGATCAGGCCCAGGTAACCGGGCGTGGCGGAGCGGAGGGCGACGGCGGGCGGCGTGAGGGTTTCGCCTCGCGAAAGGACGCATTCAAGGAATTGGCGGTGATGGCCTTCGGAGACGGGAAGGCGGAGGGCGTCGGGGCCGAGTTTGGATTCGAGGATGGAGCGGGGGCGGGCGTCGATGCCGGAGCGGTCGACCCAGAGCCAGCCGCGTTCGCCGATCCACTTTGTTCCGCGGGGGACGATGGATTCGTCGCCTTCGATGACGATGGTGAAGCCCTGAGCGTAGCGGGCTTCGACGTGGTACATGGCGGGGGCGTTCCAGATGCGATTGATGCGGGGGAAGGTCCCGCGGCCGGCGATTTCGAGGGGGCCGGAGTTGTCGAGGCCGAGGCCCCAGTGGGCGATATCCATGTGGTGGCCGATCCAGTCGAGCAGGAGGCCGCCGCCGTAATCGAGGTGGTAGCGCCAGTTCTTATGGACGCGAGCCGGGGCGTAAGGGGCGTCGGGAGCGGGGCCGAGCCAGCGGGCGTAGTCGAGCGACTTCGGCGGCGGGCAGGGGGAGTCTAGTTTGGCGTTGTTCTCGAAATCGTTGTAGCCGCCGGGGAGGCCGACCTCGACGCGGGTAATGCGGCCCAGGAAGCCGTTGCGGACGAGTTCGCAGGCGCGGCGGAACTGGGGGAGCGAGCGCTGCCAACTTCCGGTCTGCCAGACGCGGCGATAGCGTTGGACCGCTTCGCGGATGGCCTGGCCTTCGGCGAAGTTGTGGGCGAGGGGCTTTTCGCCGTAGACGTCCTTGCCGGCCGCAGCGGCGCGAACGCCGGCGATGCCGTGCCAGTGGTCGGGCAGGGAGATCACTACGGCGTCGATGTCCGCGCGGGCGAGGACTTCTTCGAAGTCGTGGAATGCGCGGCAGCCGGAGTTTCCGTATTTCTCATTGACGGCGGCGCGGGCTTCGGCGAGGTGGGTTGCGTCGATATCGCAGACCGCTGTGACGCGCGCGAGGGGCTCGGCGAGAAAACTGCGGACGTTGTTCATGCCCTGCCAGCCGGTTCCGATG
>CAYWST010000433.1:0-4645 GCA_964461075.1 uncultured Solibacteraceae bacterium
CCACACTGATGGCCGAACTCGCCAGCCGGAGCCGCGTCACCTACTCGCTGAAGTCGGATGCCGCCACGCCAAGTTTTCACCAGGTACCCGAGCCCACGCCGTTCCAGGCCAAGGCCTATGCGCTGCTCAATGCGCTCCCAGTAACCGGAAACTGAGAAGCGGCCGATCTCTCGCGGAATCAGCAGAATACTACCTGATCGGGAGGGGAACTTCGGATTAGAGAAAAAGCGACACCTCGTGATCAACTTCCGCCGCCGATTTCGCAGTCAGCGGCGGAGGATGAAATTCGATGCAATTCAAAATCCTGAGGATCTTTCTGGCGGTGGCGGCCGCGCCGTGCCTGCCGGCGGCATTTCTCACTTCCGTCAGCGGCGATGCATTCGGCGTGCCGCGGCAGATCAACGTGATCGAACCCGCGACGAGCTCAGCGAGCAGCCCGTTCTCATTGGGCGACATGACCACCGGCTTCACCGGGGGGCTGGCATATGTGGGTTCGACGCAGAAGTACTGGACCATCTACGAGAGCATGGGCCAGGCGAAGCTGGCGTCGTTCGACACGTCCGGCGCGGCGAGCCTTGCCGATTCGAGCGTGGCGCTTGCGCCGGGCCTCTGGCGCGGCCTCACCTACAGCCCGGACAGCGGCCTCTTTTACGCGTTGTACTCGACGGGATGGGACCCATTCGAGCTGTATGAAATCGACCCGGCGACCGGGAGCGTCAGTTCGCTGTTCCAGGCATCGGGCGGCGGCTTCGGCGGCATGACGTATCTCTCGCCGGGGTTCCTGACGGCGCTGTTCACCAACCAGTCAGGAGGTTACCAGTTGCACAGTATCGATCTCGCCGCCCAGACGGTGACGCCGTTCGGCGCGACGTTCAACGTCAACATGAACGGCGGTCTGGCTTGGGATACGACGACCAATGTCCGCTATTTCGCCATCGGCAGCGACAACCAGGGCAATTCATCGCTGTATGGGATTGTGGGAGACGGCAGTGCGTGGGGCTCGCAGTTTCTCCTCGGCGGCGGGTACTTCTACTCGGCGCTGACCTACCACGGAGAGACCGTGCCGCTCGATCCGGGCGGGGATACCGCAGTGCCGGAAGCCTCGACGTGGCTGATGATGATTCCGTTGATGCTGCTTCCGTTCTCATTGCGGCGCGGTGCGGCGCGATGAGCCGTCCTTCTCTGAGGTTATGCCCGTCGAGTCGCCGGGCGAAGAAGAAGCCCGTGATGTAAGGCACGAGAGCCATCGCGCGGCCGGCACTTGCATCGTGCCCGCGGATGTGATGATGTCTGGAGCATGATCACGCGCAGGAGTTTGCTGGCCGCCGCATTTGCACAGGAGCGGGCGCTCCGGGAGATTGCGGCGAGTAAGCGGATGTATTTCGGCGCCGCGGCGTCATGGCCGCTGCTGCGGGACGACGCTCTCTATGCGAAGCATTTCGCGGCGGAGTGCAACATGCTGGTTCCGGAGAACGCGCTCAAGATGGGGCCGGTGCATCCGGAGCCGGAAAGGTACAACTTCGAGTCGGCGGACTTCATGGCGGCGTTCTGCCAGAAGCACGGAATGAAGATGCGGGGCCACACGTTGGTATGGCACTCGCAGACGTTCCCGTGGTTCAAGGAGAAAGTGACCGGCGAGAACGCGCGGCGGATTCTGGAAGAGCACGTGCGCACGGTGGCCGGACGCTACCGGGGAAAGATCGACTCCTGGGATGTGGTGAACGAGGCGATCGAGGTGAAGGACGGCGTGGCGGGCGGGCTGCGGAAGTCGCAGTGGCTCGAAGTGCTGGGTCCGGAGTTCATCGATATGGCGTTCAAGGCGGCGAGGGATGCGGACCCGGAGACGGCGCTGGTTTACAACGACTACGGGCTCGATTACGCCGATGCGGCGAGCGACGCCAAGCGGGCGGCGGTGTTGAAGCTGCTGCGCGGGATGCGCGAGCGCAAGGTTCCGCTGGACGGTTTTGGCACGCAGGCGCATCTGAACGTTGCGAGCCGGGAGAAGTTCAGCCCCGACGTCTTGCGCAAGTTCCTTGGGGAAGTGGCGAGCCTGGGGCTGAAGATCTACGTGACGGAACTCGATGTGATCGATCAGGCGCTGCCGGACGACATCGAGGCGCGGGATAAGGGGGTGGCGGAGTTCTATGAGGCGTATCTGTCGGCGGCGCTGGACGTGAAAGAAGTGGTTGCGGTGCTGACGTGGGGATTGACGGACAGGTATTCGTGGCTGGCGCGGCGGCATCCACGGCCGAGCGGGGCGCCGATCCGGCCGCTGCCGCTGGACAGAGAGTATAACCGCAAGCCGGCGTGGCGGGCGATCGCGAAGGTGATGGAAGAGAGACGCGCGTCGTCACACGGGGACAGCCTGAACTGAGGCACTGGGAATCCGGTTGAAGTGGACAGAGGGGTCTGCTCCCTGGAGAGTTTTGGGCCCGGCGGCCACTATTGTCTGTGTATGGCGCGGAACGCACGACTCATCGAACCGGGGTTGGCTTATCACGTGACCCAACGGGGGACAAATCAGCAGGACGTTTTCTTCTCGATCCAGGATCGGCAGACATACCTGAGGCTAATGCGGGCGAACCTCGGGGACGCGGGTGTGCGCGTGCTGGCCTATTGCCTGATGACGAACCACGTTCATCTGGTGGTGACGCCCGAGCGGGCCGATTCGCTGGCGGTCCTGCTGCGGCGGGTGCACGGGCAGTATGCACAGTACCTGAACGCCCGCCGCGGGAGAAGCGGGCACATGTGGCAGAATCGATTCTTTTCATGTCCGTTATCGGAGGGGCATCTGTGGGTGGCGGTGCGCTATGTGGAGGCCAATCCATTGCGGGCCGGGATGGTGCTGAAGGTAGAGGATTACAGGTGGTCGAGCGCGGCGGCGCACTTGACGGCAGCCGAGGACGTGAGCGGGATTTTGGATGTTGAATTCTGGCGCCAGTCGGGCGGCCTTGATCGGTGGAAGGAACTCCACGGGACGCCGGAGGAGCCGGCGAGGGTGAACCTGCTGCGGCGTTGTACGTATTCGGGACGCCCTTTCGGGGGAGAGGAGTTTCTACGGGAGCTTGAGGAGAAGTTTCAGCGGACATGGCGGCGATGGAGCTTTGAGAAGGCGCTGGGGGCGGGGTAGAGGGGCTAATTCGGAAGAGGGACGGAGCGGTCTGGGTCGTTGGGCGGAAAAGCGAGTTCGTCGATGCAGGCTGTCCCCATCGGATGTTAAATTGAACAGCGGACGAAGTGTGCTCATCGCACCGTAGGATGGACTCTACCAGGCGCGTGAGCGAGATCCCGATCAGAAAGCTTGAAGTCTCGGAAGTCTCGGAGTTGACGCCCGTAAATCCATTCGGGCAAGCGGCTTAGGGAGACAGGACGAATTGAATCGTGACTCGCTGGACGAATTAAAGAGGCTCATTGTTGCGGCGTTGGAACTTCCGCAGGAAGAACGGGTTCGGTTTGTGGAGGGCCACCCTGCCGCAGAAGGAGTGAAGGCCGAGGCGCTGCGGATGTTGGAGGCGCGGGCGAAGTCGCCGATGCTGCTGGACGGCGAGGAGGCGGCGCCGGACAGCAGGAGGGTCGCCGGGTATGAGCTGATGGAGGAGATCGGCCATGGCGGGTCCGCGACGGTTTACAGGGCGCGCCGGGTGAGCGACTCCTATGGGCAGATTGTGGCGCTGAAGGTGTTCGACCGGGCGGCGGCTTCAGCCGAGAGTCTGGCGCGGTTTGAGCGCGAGGCGCAAGGGCTGGCGCGGTGCGAGCATCCCTACATTGTCCGACTGATCGAGGCCGGACGGACGCCGGAAGGGGTAGCCTACCTGGTCACGGAGATGGTTCAGGGGCTGCCGCTGGATGAGGCGGCGCAGGGGCTTTCGCGAAGCGAGCGGCTGGAACTGTTTCTGAAGATCGCGGAGGCGGTGGCGTACGCGCACAGGAACCTGCTGGTGCATCGCGACCTGAAGCCGTCGAACATCCTGGTGGGATGGGACCTGCGCCCGAGACTGCTCGATTTCGGAATTGCGCTCCTGCTGGATGAGCAGGAGAGGCTGACGGTGACGGGGCTGGACTGGATGACGCCGCGGTACGCGAGTCCGGAGCAGATCCGGCGGGAAAAGCAGATCACGACGCAGACGGACATTTACACGTTGGGCGTGCTGCTCTATGAACTGTTATGCGGGCGGTCGCCTTATGGCGAGAACCCGCTGCCGCACGAGGTGGCGGCGCGGATCGAGCGCGGGGAGATCGATCGGCCGGGGCGGGCGAGAATGGACGCCGATCTGGAGGCGATCGTTCTCAAGGCGATGGCGCAGAAGCCGGAGGACCGGTATGGCACGGTGGATGAGCTGGCGGAGGACTTGCGGCGCTACGTGGCGGGGGAGCCGGTGCGCGCGCGGCGGCCCTCGGCCTGGTACGTTGTATGGAAGCTCTGCCGGCGACAGCCATTGGCGACGGGGCTGATCGCGGCGCTGGCGGTGGTCCTGGCCATCTCGGGGGTGGTGTTGAAGCGGCAGCGGGACTTGGCGGAGCGGAGGTCGCGTGAGATCGAGGAACTGGCGGGATCGCTGATGCGCGATCTGGGGAGGGAGATGTGGCGGATTCCTGGAACGTTCCGGTTCAGCGCACTCATTTATGAGAATCAGGTTGAATATCT
>CAYWST010000434.1:0-4631 GCA_964461075.1 uncultured Solibacteraceae bacterium
TCGCAACGCAGTGCATCGAGGTCGGCGCAAACATCGATTTCACGGGCCTTGTTACGGAAGCCGCGCCGCTCGATTCTCTCATCCAGCGATTCGGACGACTGGATCGACTAGGAAGACTTGGAGCGACCCAAGGCAGCGTCTTATTTCAGAAAGGCCGGCACGACAAAGACGCAGTTTACGGCGACGCTGTGAAGGCAGCGTGGAAATGGCTGAAAGAGCGCGCCATCAAGCCGAAGAAGCGGGATTCCCAACAGAAATGGCCAACATTCGATTTTGGTGTCGCCGGGCTGGCAAGCCATGGAGAACCGCCGTTTGAGACGCTGACCGCACGGAGGAGCGGGCCTGTCCTGTTGCCGGTGCATTTGGACTTGCTGGCCCAAACGTGCCCTCCGCCCGAGCCTGCGCCTGAGGTTTCTTTGTTTCTTCATGGCCCTTCAAGCAGTCCAGCGGATGTGCGCGTGATCTGGCGTGGGGATTTGGATGGCGTTGTTGAGAGCGCCTGGAGCGCGGTTGTGGAAGCTGCGCCTCCAACGGCCGCCGAAGCTATGTCATTGCCAGTGTGGACGGTTCGAAACTGGCTGATGGGAAGAGATACAACGGCAGACCTCACCGATCTGGAGGGTGGACAAGCAGAGAGGGACGGTGCGGGGACCTCGAGAAAGGTCCTGGTCTGGCGCGGCAGCGGAGAGAGCACGATAGCCGGAGCCGAAGAGTTACGCCCAGGAGACCAGATCATCCTGCCAGCGGCATATGGAGGATGCGACCGTTACGGATGGAATCCGGCGAGCCGAAGCCTGGTGACGGACCTAGGCAGTATTGCATCTTTGCGTGCTCGGGGCCGGGCCATGCTGCGGTTGACTGACGTAGATCTCGGCCGACTGGACGAAGACAGAGACATTCATGCGGATCTGGTTCGGTGGCAAAGCGAAAGTGGTCACAGCGCCGAGATCCGACTATTAGCGCGACTGCTCTCGAAGAGCCGGGATTTGGAACTAATTCAGCATCCTGAGGACGCCGATCAAGAGAATCCCCGACTGCTGGGGGTCATCAGTAGACGGCGGTGGCTTAAGAAGCGAAACCGCAGGGAAGATGATTTCGAGCAAGAAACTCAGCGTTCAAGCTGGACGGGAGAGATCGGGCTGGAGGCGCACGGGGTAAGGGTTGGGGAACAGGCGGCGCGCTACGCGGAGAAAGCAGGGGCGGATGAACAGCTGCTGAGAACAATCACAACCGCGGCAAGGTGGCACGACATCGGGAAGTTGGATTCGCGCTTCCAGTCCTGGTTGCGAGGAGGGCGAGCAGTCCTCGATGGGGAAGCTCCGCTGGCGAAATCGGGACGAAACGGGTTGAACCCGACTGCAATCAGAATGGCGAGGGAGGCATCCGGATATCCGGAGGGAGGACGCCATGAGTTGCTGTCGGTGGCGCTTCTCGCAAAAGCAGAGTTCACTGCAGAATTGGACGGCGATCTGCTCCTGCATCTCGTTGGGTCGCACCATGGCCGATGCAGGCCGTTCGCTCCGTTTGTTGATGACAACGCGGACATGGCCGTGGAAGCAGAGATTGACGGACAACACGTTAGGTCGAGCGTGCAACATGAATTGCACCGACTCGGTTCGGGAGTGGCAGAGCGGTACTGGAGGCTGATTCAGCGGTATGGATGGTGGGGGCTCGCGTGGATGGAGGCGATTGTGCGAATCGCGGATCAGCGAGTGAGTGAAGAGGAGCAGGGATGAATAGAATCGAGGTTGTTCCGCTTCCAGGGCTTCGCGCTGACAATCCGCTTTCTTTCATGGCGTCACTTGGCGCATTGAATCTTCTCGACGCGCAAGCTCAGGCAGGAGAATGGAGACCGCGACTATCATGGAGCCCCACAGGCCAAACGTGGCATGCGAACGTACACTTTCCGGTGCATTCAAACGAGGGCTACCTAGAAAAGATGCTGTCGGCTGGAATTAAGAAAGTCTTGGGGATGATCGAGGCCATACCTTCGGAGTTCGCGAATTTGAAGTTAACCCGAGATCAGTTGAGGGCATTGTTGCTCTGCCAGACTGGGTCATTTCGAACTGAGTCGAGGTTAGTTACCGATCTACTGGCGGGTTTGCTTTGCGAAGGGACAACGTCAAGGGACTTGGCTTTGCGCACGCAGTATATGTTTACCTCTGGGCAGCAGCGGTTTCTGGGCCTCGCTGCGGAAATCCTGGCACAGACGGATGAGATGCATCTGCGGCGAACGCTCTACACACGTTGGGATTACGACGACGAAACTTCGCCGCTTCGTTGGGATCCAGCAGATTTGAGGAATCATGCCTACATGTCAACGGACCCAAGTGACAAGCGAGCAACTCCTAACAGGATGATGATCGGCGCCAATGCGTTAGCGATGGCCGGTTTGGCGTCTCTGACCCTGGTTCCAGGGCGAAGGAACGCAAGGTCGGTCGGTATCGTGCACAGAAACAGGAGTGCGGCGGTCATGCGATGGCCGACATGGGAAGCCCCTCTGCAGAAACCAGAAGCAGACAGCTTGATGCGCCATCCAGGCTTGACGGTTGGGGACGGCACATCTTTACAGGCATTGGGCGTCTGTCAGGTGTACGCCTCCGTGATCCTGGGTGAGACTGACGGATACAAGAACTTCGGCCCTGCGGTCGCCCTCCTAGGTTAGGCGCACCGCCATGCGCACGGTGTACATCGTCTGTTACGACATTGCGGATGACAAGAGGCTGCGGAAGGTGTTCAAGTTTCTGCGGGGGTATGGGGATCACTTGCAGTTTTCGGTGTTCGAGTGTCATTTGACGGCGAAGGATCTGGTGAAGTGCAGGGCGGGGCTTGAGGCGATCATCGAGCGGAAGGAAGACCAGGTGTTGTTCATCAACCTGGGGCCGGCGGCGGGGCGGGGGGAGCGGACGATCGAGGCGATCGGGAAGCCGTATGTGGCGGTGGACGCGCCTTGCCTGATTGTGTGAACGGAGGATTTCGATGTCGAGCGCAGTCGCGGCGCTGCCGGACTACCTTCCGGCGCGGATGGTGAACGAGTTCGTCTACTGCCCGAGGCTCTGCTATTACGAGTGGGTTGAGGGACTGTTCGCGGAGAGCGCGGAGACGGTGGAGGGGAAGATCCGGCATGCGCGGGTGGACGCGGGGACGGGGGCGCTACCGAGTCCGGAGGAGAGCGCGCCGGGCGAGATCAAGACGGGGCGGAGCGTCATGCTAGCGAGCGAGGCTCACAAGGTGATCGCCAAGATGGACCTGATCGAGGTGGAGGGCGACGTGGCGACGCCGGTGGACTACAAGCGCGGGAGGCCGAAGGAGGGAGACGGCGGACTGGAGGCATGGCCGGCGGACCGGGCGCAGATCGGCGTGCAGGGTCTGATTCTTCGAGAGAACGGGTACCGGTGCGAGGCGGGTGTGCTCTGGTATGCGGAGACGAGGCAGAAGGTTCGGGTTCCGCTGACGGAAGAAGAGCTGGCGGAGACGGCGGCGGCAATCGAGGGCGCGTGGAGAATGGCGCGGGAAGGCGCGCGTCCGGCGCCGCTCGCGGATTCGCCGAAGTGCACGGGCTGCTCGCTGAACGGCATCTGCATGCCGGATGAAACGAACCTGCTTAAGGCGCTGGAAAGCAAGGGGGAGAAGCCGGAGGAGGTGCGGCGGCTGGCGGCGCCGAGGGGCGAGCTGCGGGCGCTGTATCTGAACACGGCAGGGCTGCGGGTCGGCAAGAGCGGAGATGTGCTGCAGATCAGGGAGAAGGACAAGCTGGTGCAGGAGGCGCGGATTAGGGAGATAGGCGTGGTGAACGTGTTCGGGAACATTCAGATTTCGACGCAGGCGATTCAGGCGCTGTGCGAGGCGGAGGCGCCTGTCTGCTATTTTTCGATGGGCGGGTGGTTTTATGGGATCACGCATGGGCTGACGCAGAAGAACGTGTTCCTGCGAAGGGAACAGTACCGGCGGAGTGACGAAGGGGATTTTTGTTTAGGGCTGGCACGCAGCCTGACGGCGGCGAAGATCAGGAATCAAAGAACACTTTTGCTGCGGAATCATGCGGAGCCGAGCGAGGCGGCACTGCGCGGGATGAAGGCGATGGCGGAGGAAGCCGAGAGAGCGGGAAGTCTTGAGGAACTGCTTGGGGTTGAGGGGAACGGGGCGAGGCTCTATTTCGGGGAGTTCGCAGGGATGCTGAAGGGGGATGGGGCGTTGGAGTTCGAGTTTGACGGAAGGAACCGCCGGCCGCCGCGCGATCCAATCAACGCGCTGTTGTCGTTGGGGTACAGCATGCTGGCGAAGGAGTTGACTGTGTCCTGCGCGGCGGTTGGGTTCGACCCGTATCTCGGGTTCTACCACAAGCCGCGTTTTGGGCGGCCGGCGTTGGCGCTTGATTTGATGGAGCCGTTCAGGCCGCTGGTGGTCGATTCGGCGGTCTTAACGGCCGTAAACACGGGGATGGTGGGGCCGGGCGACTTCGTGAGGGCGGGGAAGAGCGTGGCATTGACGGCGGCGGGAAGGAAGGGGTTTTTCCGAGCGTTCGAGGGGCGGATGGACGGGCTGGTCACGCATCCGCTGTTGGGGTATCGTGTGAGTTACCGGCGATTGCTGGAGGTTCAGACCAGGTTGCTGGCGCGGGTGGTGGAAGG
>CAYWST010000435.1:0-4398 GCA_964461075.1 uncultured Solibacteraceae bacterium
GTGCGGAGGACGCGGGGGTCGGCGCTGCTTTGGGTGCCCATCTGGGTGATTCGTTTCGTTTCGGCGGCGACGCGGGCCATGACGCGGGTTTCGTGGACGGACTTGCAGAGCGGCTTCTGGCAGTAGACATGGAGACCGTGGCGCATGGCAAAGACGCTGATGTACGCGTGGTTATGGTCGGGGACGGCGACGACGACGCCGTCAAGTTTTTCCTTTTCGATCATCTTGCGGAAGTCGGTGTAGCGGGCGGCGTTGGGGTAGGGAGCGGCGCGTCGCTCGAGGACGCGGGCGTCGCAATCGCAGAGGGCGGCGATGTTGTCGCCGAGGGCGTGGAAGGTACGCGCGTCGACCGAGCCCATGCCGGCGAGGCCGATGATCCCGAGGTTGAGTTTTTCGTTCGCCGAGTAACCGCGGAGGAGGCGGGCGGGGAGGATGGTGAAGGCTGTAACGGACTGGCGTCGTGAAAGCATGGAGGGCTTCATCCGGGAAGCGTGTGTAGTATAACAGTCGGCGGCGAGGAAATATGAGATATCTCCGTCTGTCCCCATTTTTTTTGGCGGTGGCGATGGCGCAGGCGCCGCGCGAGTTGATGTTCACCCCCGTGAGGATCGACGGGCCGGTGCACGATCCGGCGAAGCACACCTATTGGTTCGGTCCGTTCGCCGAGTGCTCGTCCGTTCTCGACATCAATGGCGACGGGAAGCCGGATATCGCCGCAGGGCGGAACTACTATCTGGCGCCGGACTGGCGAAAGGTTTCGGGATATCGAACGGGTGCGGCGACCAACGGCCCCGACGTCGACGACAACTATGAAGGGACGATCGACGTCAACAACGACGGGCGGCCAGATGTACTCAGTTCCGGCTGGATGCTGAAGCAAGGCGTTTTCTGGTACGAGAATCCGGGCAAGGAGGGCGTAGAGTGGCGTTCGCACACGATGCACGTGGCCGAAGGGCTGGAGGGCATGGTGATCGGGAATCTTGCGGGGCGGGATGGCAAGGATGTGCTGATCAATTACTTCGCGCGGCGGCCGGGGCGCGGGTTGATCTGGTTCGAGCATCTCGATCAGGCGCCGTGGTTCAAGGAGCACAAGCTGGGGCCGGAGAACGTGGGCGTGAGCCATGGGAGCGGGATCGGCGACATCAATATGGACGGGCGGCACGATGTCGTAACGACCAGCGGCTGGTTCGAAGCCCCGCCGAGGCCGGCGGAGCAGGAATGGATTTGGCATCCGGACTATCAGTTCTCGCCGTTTGGGGCCGATGGCAGGCCGGGCGGAGCGGGTCTGCCGATGCTCGTTTACGACGTGAATCAGGACGGACTGAATGACATCCTGATCGGCTCGGATCACGGCTATGGTCTCGGCTGGTTCGAGCAGAAGATGACGGGGGGGAAGCGAAGCTTCGAACTCCATTGGATTGAGACGGACTATCCGACGTTCCACACCATGGCGCTGGCCGATCTCGATAACGACGGCCGCGAGGAGCTGATCACCGGCAAGCAACTGCTGGCGCACAATGGCGGGGATGTGGGCGCGCTGGAGCCGGTATTCGTCTTCTATTACAAGATCGACAAGGGGCGTTTTGAGAGGCACATTCTCTCGTACAGCCACCTGGAGCCATATTTCGAGCCGGGCTATCAGGGGCCGCCGCCGGACTTCGTGGTTGGAGTCGGCATGAGGCTGAGCACGGGCGATCTGGACGGCAACGGCTGGAAGGATGTGGTGGTGGCGTGCAGGAGCGGATTGTATGTGTTCTTCAACAAGGGGTACTCGCCGAGGACGAGGGGACGGAATCCGCTGCCGCCAAGAGAGAGTTATCCGGGCAACGTGATGTGGGAGAAACCGCGCGCGGCGCTGATGCCTGGATGGCGGCCTGCGGCGCATTGGGCGATGGAGGACGGGGTGCTCACGCTCAAGAACAGGACGGACCGGCAGGAGCATAACGACAACTATCTTTGGACCGAGAGGGAGTATGGGGATTTCGTGCTGGATCTCGATTTCAAGGTGCAGCCGGGGACCAACAGCGGCGTGTTCGTCCGGACCTCGGACGTCATGGACCCGGTGCAGACGGGGATCGAGATTCAGGTGGGCAGCGTGGCGCCGGGGAGGCCGATGGGGAAGGGAAGCGTGGGCGGGATCTACGATCTGGTTGCGCCAAGGAGGAACGCGCTCAAGCCTGACGATTGGAATCACTACACGATCACGTGCGACGGGCCGCGGATCACGGTCGTGTTGAACGGGGAGACGGTGAGCGAGATGAACCTCGATCAGTGGACAGAGGCGGGAAAGAATCCGGACGGGACGAGGAATAAGTTCACCCGGGCGCTGAGGGATTTCGCCAGAAGCGGCTACGTGGGCCTGCAGGACCACGGGTCGCCGGTCTGGTATCGAAATGTGCAAATCAAACCGTTGCGGGAGGGTGTGAAATGAAGGTCCATCTCTATTTATTGACGATGTTTTTGGGCGTGGTTCTGGCCGTTCATCTGGCGATGAACGGTAAAGTCGGCGCGGTGATGAATAATCCGCGAGTCGGCAACGCCGTCTTCTGGCTGATTGGCGCGGCGGGGGCGGCGGTGATCGGGCTGACGGGGTGGAAGAGCGGGGCTTTAGCGCCGCTGGCGCAGGTGCATCCGCTGCTTCTGACGGCGGGATTGCTTGGCGCGTCGCTGGTGTTCGCGATCGCGTGGCTGATTCCGCAGGTGGGTGCGGCGGCGGTGATGATCACGCTGCTGGCCGGGCAGGTGGTGGGCGGACTGCTGATGTCGCATTACGGCTGGCTGGGCTCGCCGGTCGAGCCGGTGACGCCGATGAAGCTGCTGGGTGTGGCGATCATGATCGCGGGTGTGGCGCTGGCGACTTTCAAGAGGTGAAGTGAAAGATGCGGAACTTCAGGTTGGGCTCATCGGGAGTCGAAGTAAGCGCGTTGTGCTTCGGGACGGATTCGATCGGAAGCAAAATCGATCCGCAGATGTCGTTCAAGCTGCTGGATCGGTTTCGCGAGGCGGGCGGGACGTTTCTGGACACGGCGAACTTCTATGCGGCATGGCTCGAGGGCTGTGCCGGCGGGGAGAGCGAAAGGACGATCGGGGAGTGGATGAAGGACAGGAACTGCCGCGACGGGATGGTGGTGGCGTCGAAGCTCGGTTTCGATTATCCGGGATGCGCGGGAGGGCTGAGCGCAGTTGAGATTGAACGCGAGTGCGAAAAGAGCTTGCGGCGGCTGCAGACGGACCGGCTCGACGTGTATTACGCGCATCGCGACGATGGGGCGACGCGGCTGGAAGAGACGATGGAGGCGTTTGACCGCCTGGTGCGGGCGGGGAAGGTGCGGGCGGTAGGGGCGAGCAATCTGAGGGTGTGGCGGATTGCGGAGGCGAACCAGGTAAGCGAGATGAATGGTTGGGCGAAGTACTCGGTGGTTGAGCAGCGGCATACTTATCTCCGGCCGAGGCATGGCGCCGATTTCGGTCCGCAGATCTGTGTGAACGAGGATTTGAAAGAGTATTGCCGGGCGCGTGGCGTGGCGATCGTGGCGTATTCGATCCTGTTGCAGGGCTGCTACACGAGGGAGGACCGGCAGGTGCCGTCGCAGTATGGTGGGCCGGACGCGGACGCGCGGCTGGCGGAGTTGGAGGCGGTGGCGAAGGAGACGGGGGCGACGCGGAATCAGGTGATTATCGCGTGGATGCTGCAGGGCGATCCGGCGGCGATCCCCATTGTAGCGGGGAGCCGGTTAGAACAACTGGAGGAGAATCTGGCGGCGCTTGAGGTGAGGTTGACGAAGGAACAGATGGCGCGGCTGGACAAGGCGGGGAACCCGGAGATCAGGCAAGCCTGGCTCAGGTAAAACGGGTCAGACGGACATTTCTCATTTTCCTGAGAGTTCCCGCTCCCGCGCCGCACTGTCAGGATGTGGCGAGATTTGCACGAGCGGTTATTCCAGGTTTTCCACACCATGTGACCCAGCGAGGGAACCAGCAGAGGGATATCTTTTTCAGCCGGCAGGACAGGTGTGTGTATCTTGGCCTCCTGAGGCAGTATGCCGAGTTGTACAAGGTCCAGGTTCTGGGCTACTGCCTGATGACGAATCATGTGCATATCGTCTTGATTCCGTCGGCAGGTGATGGTTTGGCGAAGTTATTTCGCGAGTTGAACGTGCGCTACGCGCAGTATCGGAATGCGATCGACCGGGGCAACGGCCACGTCTGGCAGGGCCGGTATTACTCGTGTGCGGTAGAGAGTTCGAGGCTTGCGGTGGTGATGAGGTATGTCGAACGAAATCCTGTTCGAGCGGGAATTGTTGAACGCGCAGAGCAGTATGAGTGGAGCAGCGCCGCGGCGCATTTGGGAGAGCGGGATCGGTCGGGAACGTTGTCTATCGATGAGTGGATGGCGCG
>CAYWST010000435.1:4408-4623 GCA_964461075.1 uncultured Solibacteraceae bacterium
ACGAATCAGAGAGGCGACACATTCCGGGCGGCCGTATGGTTCCGAGTCGTTTTCAGAGGAGGTAGGGCGGCGGCTGGGCCGGAGAGTATTGCCTGGCGAGCGAGGCCGGCCGCGAAAAACCGGGAAATCTCCGTCTGACCCCGTTTTATTTGGTGTAGATGGTGAGCAGCGGGTGGCGGACCCAGAATCGGAACTCGTACCGGCCGTCCGGGTCC
>CAYWST010000436.1:0-4606 GCA_964461075.1 uncultured Solibacteraceae bacterium
CATCAAGGCCATGCCGCCGAAAGAGAAAATTGCCGGTTTCTACATGGGGCCGGACGGAACCATCTGGGGGCGGGAGTCCCTCAGCCGCGAGCCGATGAGCCCGCCACAGAGCGTGATCGACAAGCGGTGGTACGGCTTTATGATCTGGGGCAGGCTGGGCTATGAACCGGACCTGCCGGACTCGGTCTTCACGCAGGCCATCGCCAACCGGTTCCCGGGAGTGGACGCGGCGGCGCTCCGGAAGACCTGGAAGGATGCCTCCCAGGTGATGCCGCTGATCACGCGGTTCTTCTGGGGAGATATCGACCTGCGCTGGTTCCCGGAAGCCTGCCTGAGCCATCCGCGCTCGCGCGGCTTCTACACGGTGCGCAACTTCGCCGAAGGGGAATCGATGCCCGGCAGCGGGGTGCTGGACATCCGCACATGGCGCGTCAGGAAACTTGCCGGGCAGGCGATTGAGGGAGTGGGCCCGCTGGAGATCGCCGATCAATTGGCAGCGGCCTCGGCAGCAGTGCTGAAAGCGCTGCCCGGATTAGGTACGGCCCCGGCGCAGAATCCGGAGCTTCGCCAGACGTTGAACGACATGGCGGCGATGGCGCATCTGGGCAATTACTACTCGGAGAAGATCAGGGCCGCCGCCGATCTGGCCCTGTTCGATAAAACCTCAGATGAAGCCCAACGGGGATCGGCAGTGACCCATCTGAGGCGTGCATTGGACCACTGGAAGCGATATTCCAGCTCTTACACGCTCGAGTACAAGCAGCCGCGTCTGTACAACCGCGTGGGGTGGGTCGATCTGCCGGCCCTTGCGGCCAAGGTGGAGCAGGATATTGCCATCGCCCAGAACTGGGCGCCAGGGAGTTTACCTGACAAGCCCGGCCCCCGGCAGGCCGACACACCTTTCAGAAAGTAGCCGCCGGCCGCGGACTCACCCCTCACGGCTGGTACGAGCACGATATCAACCTCAATTCCCTCCGCTCTTCCCTCCGCTTCAAGCAACTTCTCGACCGCCTTCCCTGAGCGGCCTTCGTAACACCTGTCGCACCCAACTTGACCCGGGTGTAACCGGCGGCATACACTTCACCCATTACTTCCGAGTTGGTTGAGGTTGGGCTTTGTCGGCTCTCTATCACTGCTGAGTTTGCAGCGGCATCATTCTGATTTCATTTCATGGAGGCCTTCGGTCATGAGCCGCTTCTCAATGCGTGCTTTCGTGTTCGCGCTGCTCTGCGGAAGTTTCTTGACAAATCTCTCTCACGGCCAGTCGACGAACGCCGCCTTGTCCGGAACCGTTCTGGACTCATCCGGCGCCGCGGTCCCCGCCGCGAGAGTCGCCGCAACGCACGTTGCTACCGGCGTGACAACAACAAACGAAAGCAATGCCGCCGGGCAGTACAGCTTCCCCTCCCTCCCCGCCGGCCAATATCAGATCTCCGCCGAAAAAACCGGCTTCCGGAAGACCTCCGTCAACGATGTCGTCCTCGAAGTCGGCGCGCGCATCGCCGTGGATATCACCCTGGAACTCGGCCAGACGACGGAGATCGTTGAAGTAGTCGCCGACGCCGATAACCCGCTTGCCTACACCACTTCTTCTCTCGGCGGAACCATCACCGAACGCAAGGTGCTCGATCTGCCGGTCTCCTCGCGCAACGCGCTGAACCTGACGACCACTCAGGCCGGCACGGTCGGAAGCAACTTCAACGGCGCGCGCCGCGGGAACCTCAATATCCAGATCGACGGCATCAACGTCATGGACGCCCGAATCAATCTCGGCATCAACTCCACGATCTTCGCCTCGGTGGATCGCATCGCCGAGTTCCGCGTCATCACGCAGCCGGTCGACGCCGAACTGGGCCGCGGCTCGGGCCAGGTGCAGATGATTACGCGGTCGGGAACAAACGAGTTCCATGGATCTGCGTTCCTGTTTCACCGCAACACCGTGTTCAACGCGAACTCGTTCTTCAACAATCTGAACGGGACGGACCCGAACACCGGCAAGCCGATCAGCCCGCGGGAGGATCTGAAGCGGAACCAGTACGGCGCCAGGATCGGCGGTCCGGTTCTCAAGAACCGCACATTCTTTCACTTCCTGTGGGAGCAGCAGAAGATCCGCCGCAGCGACAACGTCACGACAACAGTCTGGACAGATCCCGCCCGGCGGGGGCTTTTCCGATTTTTTCCGGGCGCCCAAAACGGCAATCTGAACGCTGCGCGGCCTACGGTGGATGCAAGCGGCAATCCGGTGAGCCCCAACGGGCAACCCCTCTCCACCGTGTCTCTGTTCGGAATTGACCCGCAGCGGCCGGGGATGGATTCGACCGGGCTCGTGAAGAGGTACATTGATGCGATGCCGCTGCCGAACAATTTCCGCTTCGGCGACGGACTCAACACGGCGGGTTACACGTGGATCCGGCCCTACACGTTCGACGAGAACAACCTCAACATCAAGCTCGATCACCTCATCACCTCGGCCCACCGGCTCTCATTCTCCGCCTCGTTCGAACGCAGCGATGAGGTAAATGGCTTCATGCCGCAGGTCTATCCCGGCATTGGCCGGGATCTGATCAACCAGCACGACGATCTATACCAGATGACTTTGACGTCGGTGCTCTCGCCGCGCGTGGTGAATGAATTCCGCGCCGGCGCCCTCCGTCCGCTCTACCGCTTCTATGCGCCTTGGGAGGTAGACCCCAACATCCTGGCAAAGTCCGGATCAACGCCGTTCGGAGTCGACTTCGTGACCATCACCGATCCGGTCAACATCAACAACGATCCCCAAGGCCGCATTTCCCCCGTCTACCAGTACTTCAACAAGACTTCGATGTCGCTCGGCAAGCACAACGTGAAGTTCGGCGGCCAGCTTTGGTTCTCGTCCACCAACGGCTTCAACTCATTTACTGTGCTGCCCAGAGCGATCATCGGCCCGGGCGGCGTTCCGGTCACAGGCGTGGCCAACATCCCCGGCATCGGCCAGAATCAAACGGGCGCCCAGAACCTGCTCAACGACCTGAACGGGTCAATCAACAACCTTCAGCAGGCGTTGAATTCGCCGGGTGGAGCCAACCCCGCATTCCTGCCCGGCGAAGTCAAACAGCGCACCTGGAAAGAGACGCAATTCGCCTTTTTCTTTCAGGACGACTGGAAAATCACCAAGTCGCTGACCCTCAACCTCGGCCTCCGATACGAGTTCTACGGCGTACCTTTTGACCGCAACGGGAAGACCGCCGTTCTCGCCGGCGGCAGTGAAAGCATTTTCGGGATCTCCGGCAAGACGTTTGGCGACCTCTTTCAGCCGGGCCTGAATCGGGGATCGCTGACCAATATCATTCTGGGCGGGCCTAACTCTCCGAATCCGGACGCCCCCCTCTACAACAGCGACCTGAACAATCTCGCGCCCGCGGTTGGCGTCGCCTGGGATCTCCCGCGGTTTGGCAAATCCTTTGGCGACGGCAGAACGGTTCTTCGGGCGGGTTACTCGACGGCCTACGAGCGCCTCTCGCTCCGCCTGCTGGACGTGGTTTCCGGTGATCAGCCAGGGTTGCGGCAGGTGGCCGACTCCCGGAGCGCAACCAAGCTGGATCTGTCCAACGCCCGCCTGCCGCTAACGCCCGTCGGCGCGCCGTTGTCAACCGTCCCCCTCACCGACCGGACGCAGACCGTCCGCACCTACGACACCGGGCTGCGCATCCCGATGATTCACAACTTCAATGTCAGCCTGCAGCGCTCCATGCCCAAGAACGGGACCTTCAGCGTCGCCTGGGTGGCCAGTAAAGGAACGCGGCTGCTGAGGGGCGCCGACATGAACGAGGTCAACATCTTCGAGAACGGCTTGCTTGAAGCGTTCAACATCACCCAGGCCGGCGGCAACGCGCCCCTGTTCGACCGGATGTTCCGGGGTTTGACGATTCCCGGACGGGGAGTGGTCAACGGAACGACGCTCACCGGTTCACAGGTGCTTCGCGACATCAACACGACAACGCAGGGCTATTTCGCTTCCAATTCCGTTGGCACGCTTGGAAACTACCTTTCGGGCACAAATTACATTACCGGGACCAATGGCGGACTGTTGAGGAACGGCGGGTTGCCGGAGAACTTCTTCCGCGCCAATCCGCAGTTCGCCTCCGCCCGCCTGTTCGGAAACCTCTCCAACTCCTCTTACCACTCGCTCCAGATCGAATACCTGCAGCGAATGCGCTCCTTGCAGATCCAGTGGAACTACACTTTCGCGAAGTCCCTCGGCGACGAAGACGGCGACGCCCAGGAGCAGAACGACAGCTTCCGTACGCAGCGGAACCGCAACCTCGATAAGCGGCTGCTGAACTCCTCGCTGCAACATGTCATGCGAACGAACGCCATCTGGGAGCTGCCGTTCGGCCCGGGGAAGCCGCTGGCGAACTCCAACTCCTGGGTGAAGCACCTGCTTGGCGGCTGGCAGGTGGGCGTCATCTTCAACGCCTTCTCGGGAGACCCCATCGGTTTTTCGACGACTTCCGCGACCTTCAATTCCTGGACGGACAATACTCCCGTGGCGCATGCGGCGATCGATCCGAGGATGGGGAAGGCCCAGGTCACCGGGAACGGAGTCGTCTTCTTCCAGGGGCTGACC
>CAYWST010000437.1:0-4605 GCA_964461075.1 uncultured Solibacteraceae bacterium
AGGTCACGGTGGAAGCCATGCCCCAAGCAGCCTGAAGAACATTTTCGAAGGAGATCTTTCGAAAGTTTGTGCGCGGGGAGGACTCGAACCGGCTCGGCATCAAGGGGACCGGACTCGGCCTGGCGATGGTTTCTCACATCGTCGACGCACATGGAGGCTCGGTGGAAGTGGAATCGAAGGAAGGATCGGGCAGCACGTTTCGCATCGTGCTGCCAGAGAGGAGGTGAGCCGATGGCGAGGATTCTTATTGTTGAAGACGAACCGGATTTGCGGATGAGCCTGGAGGAGGACGTGCGGCGGCAGGGTCACGAAACCGTGGTCGCCGGAGACGGCGCCCGCGGCCTCGAGTTGGGCTTGCAGGGCCGATGGGACCTGATCCTCCTGGACGTCATGCTACCGAAGATGGACGGCTTCGATGTCTGCTCGACGTTGCGGAAGGCAGGGGTCGGCACACCTATCGTGATGCTGACTGCAAGAACGCAGGAGGCCGAGAAGGTCCTCGGTCTCGATTCGGGGGCGGACGACTACATCACCAAGCCGTTCGGGCTCCATGAATTGCGCGCGCGGATCCGGGTACAGCTTCGGCGGGGCGGGAGTCAGGCAGCGAAGGTGCTCCGCTTTGGAGATTGCGTGGTGGATTTTGACCGGGCCACACTTCAAAGGGCGGGACAGGCGGTGGACATCACGCCGCAGGAACTGCGGCTTCTCGGGGCGCTGATCCATGGCAGCGGCCGGGTATTGAGCCGGGATCAGTTGATTGAAGCGGCATGGGGACCAGGGACCGCCATCACGGATCGCGCCGTCGACACGCACATTTTCAACCTGCGCAAGAAGATCGAGCCGGTCCCGTCCGAGCCGGTCTTTCTCATTGGCGTGCGAGGCCTCGGCTATCGTTTCGCCTGCGAAGTCTTAACAGAATCCTGACCGTGGATTACCTGGGGATTGAATTGGAGGGCGGATGCTGAGGGCAGGAGGGACGAGATGAAGTCCATGTTGAGATTGAGCCTGGCTCTGGCGATGGCGGCGATGAGCGCGCTGCCTCAGGAAGCCCAACCGGAGGCGGCACTGCGTGCGGCGATCGAACTCGAGACCGTGAAGGGCGATCTGAAGGCCGCCCTGCAGAGATACGCCAAGCTCTCGGAGAGCAAGGACCGGGCGGTGGCGGCGAAGGCGTTGCTGCGGATGGCGCAATGCCATGAGAAACTCGGCGATGCGGCAGCGCGAAAGATCTACGAGCGGCTGGTCCGGGATTTCGCCGACCAGAAGGAGACGGCCGCGGCGGCGCGGGCGCGGCTGGGCGGATCCGTCGTGGCGCAAAGCAAAGGGGATCGAGTTGTCTGGTCCGGCAAGGATGTCGCGCATGTTGGGGGAAGCGTCTCCCCGGATGGCCGGTACATTTCCTATACCGACTGGTGGTGGACGGGGAATCTGATGGTGCATGACCTGGCAACGGGCGCGGATCGCATTCTCACAGGGACTGCCACCAAGGAGTGGAGTAAAGAGGGCAATGCCGAGGGATCGACGTTTTCGCGGGACAGCAAGCAAATCGCTTTCGGCTTCCTGGCCTACAAGCCGAGGCGCGCGGGAATCCGGATCGCGAACCTGGGTGGCACGGGCGTCCCGGTAGCCAGGGAGATCCTTGCGGATGAGAACATCGCGCACATGTCGGCGGAGGACTGGTCGCCGGATCAACGCTTGCTGGCGGTTCGCTTCGAGCGGCGAGACCGGAGCTCGCACATCGGGATCGTCAATATTCAGGACGGCTCACTACGCGTGATCAAGCCGATCGCGTGGCGGGGCAGCCAGAGGATCGAGTTTTCCCCAGACGGCAAGTTCCTGGCCTACGACCATCCAGTGTCTGGCACCGACAGACTGCGCGATGTGCGCGTCATGACAATCGACGGCGGCCAGGATATTCCGGTAGCTGCCGGCCCTGCCAACGATCTCCTCATGGGTTGGTCCCCTGACGGAAGCCACCTGCTGTTTTCAAGCGACCGAACCGGAGACGTCGGCCTATGGGCTGTCTCGATGGCTAGTGGCAAGCCATCCGCCGCGCCAGTGCTTCTGAAGTCGGGAATTGGCTCGGTCCGGAGCATGGGCCTAACGGCATCTGGCGCGCTCCACGTGTGGAAAGACACCAGCATGGACGCGATTCATGTTGCGCCCATCGATCTTGGAGCAGGGAAGCTAACTGGCCCCTCCGTCGTGCAGGGCTATCGCGGAACCAGGCCGGATTGGACCCCTGACGGCAAGACCCTCGCGTTTGCGTCTGAGTGCAACACCGGCCACTGCCTGTCTGTCCGATCCGCGAGTTCGGGTCAAACGCGCGTTGTTCGCACACCGTTCGAGTTTTTCACCGAACCGAGCTTTTCGCCCGATGGCAAGTGGGTCGCGACGGCTGCGAGAGACCAAAGCGGTGGGTCCGGTATCTACCGAGTCGACGTCGAAACCGGGGCGGTCAAGAAGCTCGCCGAGGGAAGTCACACCGACAGGGTTGTTGTTTCGAGGGATGGCAAGAAGGCCTACTATCACCCGAATGACCGATCCTGGCGCCTGCTGGAACACGACCTGGACTCCGGCGCGAAGCGCGTCGTCCATGACCCTCAGGCTGACACGAGATTCAGCCGGCTCGAACTTTCCTGGGATGGCAGACTTGCTGCGATCGTTCCGAGCACGGGCGTACAGGCGCACAGAGGATCAGTCCTTGTGCTCCCCGTATCAGGCGGCACCGCCCGGGAAATCGTCCACTTCAATCAACCTGAAGCGGTGGCTTGTCCAGCCTGTGTGACATGGACCCCAGATGGCCGCGCTCTCGTCGTCATGAAGAGCATTGGTGACAAAAAGGAACTGTGGCTCTTTCCGCTGGAGGGACGGCCGCGCAAACTGGACGTCGATATCAAGGACTGGCAGGATGACGGCATCCGCCTCAGCCCCGACGGCAAGCAGATTGCCTTCCGAACAGGAGACCGGGGAGAAGAGGTTTGGGCCTTGGAGAGCTACCTGCCGAACATCAGGGCGGCGAAGTAGACGGGTGGGGTGACAGTACCCCATTCATTACAATGAGATAGTTTCATGCCTGCGCCGGTCCGCGACCGCGGGTCCGGACCCAAGGAAGTAAGGAATGCCCAATCCCAAACGACGCCACAGTAATCGTCGCACGGCCCAACGCCGGGCTCATGACTCGCTGAAGCGAGCGGGCCTCGCCGAGTGCCCCAAGTGCCACGAAATGAAACTCCCCCATCGCGCCTGCCCGCACTGCGGCCATTACAAGGGCCGCGAGGTCATCGAAGTCGCCGCCGAATAAGTTGCCTTCGCATTCCGGCATGGTAACCATCGCTGTCGATGCCATGGGTGGCGACCACGCACCCACGCCTGAAGTTCATGGGGCGGTGCGTGCAGCCAGGAGCCAGGACGTCAATCTGATCCTCGTCGGCAGAGAGGACGTTCTGAAGGCGGAGCTGTCGAAGTATGACGGCTGGCGAAATCTGCCCATTCGCATTGTCCATGCCAGCGAGGTTGTCACGATGGAGGACAATCCGGCCAAGGCGCTGAGGACAAAGCGGGATTCGAGCATTCGAGTGGCGGCGCGCCTGGTCCGGGACGGCGAAGCCGACGGGCTCGTTTCCGCCGGGAACACTGGCGCGGTGATGGCGATTTCAAAAACCGTCATCGGCATGATTCCCGGGGTGGACCGCCCCGCCCTGGCTAACGCGTTTCCGACCGTCAAGGGCAAGCCCGCGGTGATGGTGGACGTGGGGGCGAACGTGGACTCATCGCCCCAGATGCTGGCGCAGTTCGCAGTCATGGGCGAGATCTATTCGCGGCTCGTCTTCCACACGGAGTCGCCGCGCATCGGTCTGCTCTCCATCGGCGAAGAGGAGCACAAAGGCAACGAACTGACGCGGAACGCGACGCAGATTCTGCGGAAGCTTCCGGTGAACTTCATCGGCAACGTCGAGGGGCGCGATCTCTACACGGGACACGCCGACGTGATCGTTTGCGACGGGTTCATCGGCAACGTCGCTCTCAAGGTGAGCGAAGGGCTGGTGGAAGTGATCAAGTTCATGCTGAAGGAGTCGCTGCAATCGACGCTTTCCGCGAAGCTCGGCTACGTCCTCTCGCGGCAGGCGTTCAACGACTTCCGCAAGCGCATGGATTATTCCGAGTATGGGGGCGCTCCGCTGTTGGGTTTGAAGGGCGTCGTCATCATCTGCCACGGACGTTCCAACGACAACGCCATCCGCAACGCGATTCGCGTGGCGACGGAATCGGCGACGGAGCACGTTAATGACCGCATCGAAAGCGAGATCCACCGCTATCGCGAACTCCAGCAATTGGAAACTCCCGCTTAGCCTCGCCACAGCTCTTCTCGGCGGCGCCGCGCTTCTTTGCGCCCAGCCGAAATCACCCGCCAAGTGGACTCTCGTTCCGGAAGCGCCGAAGGCCGCGCCCGGGGCCATTGCCGGCGCGAAGCTGAATCTGGAACTCGAAGGCGAGTGGCACATGTACTCGTTGACCACCCCGCCGCCGGGCCCGACGGGCGGGCCCATTACGACCACCATTCAGGCGCCCGCCGGCCATCCGGTGGTCGAGAGAATCGAAGTT
>CAYWST010000438.1:0-4574 GCA_964461075.1 uncultured Solibacteraceae bacterium
GCATCCCGGTCAGCGGCGATTACCAGTCCAAGCTCACCCTGATGTCGGAGTCGTTGCGCAACGACGGCCGGATCTGGGTTCCAAAAAACAAGGGCGATCAGCGTTCGCCTGATCAGATTCCTGAAGCCGAGCGCGATTACTATCTCGAGCGGATGTATCCGAGCTTCGGCAACCTTTCGCCTCGAGACATCGCCTCCCGCGCCGCCAAGCGCGTTTGCGACGAAGGCCGCGGCGTCGGCCCGGGCGGTCTCGGCGTCTATCTCGACTTCTCGGACGCGATCGGGCGGCTCGGACGGAAGACCATCGAGGAGCGCTACGGCAATCTTTTCGAGATCTACGAACGAATCACCGGCGAGGACCCGTACACGGTGCCCATGCGTATCTATCCCGCGGTGCACTACACGATGGGTGGACTTTGGGTGGATTACAACCTGGAAAGCACGATCCCCGGTCTCTTCGTCCTCGGCGAAGCCAACTTCTCAGACCACGGCGCCAACCGCCTCGGCGCAAGCGCCCTGATGCAGGGCCTGGCGGACGGCTACTTCGTCATCCCATACACGATGGGCAATTACCTGGCTGGCGTGAAGCCCGGCGCCGCCGGCGAGTCGCATCCCGAAGCCGTTTCCGTTAAGCGCGAGGTGGAACAGCGAATCAAGTCGCTGCTCGCCATCAACGGCAAGAAGACCGTGGACGATTTCCACCGCGAACTCGGCAAGGTCATGTGGGAGTATTGCGGCATGGCGCGGAACAGGCAGGGGCTGGAGAAGGCGCTGGCGCGGATACCCGAGATCAAGGAAGAGTTCTGGAAGAACGTGCGCGTACCCGGAGAAGGAATGGAGCTGAATCAGTCGCTCGAAAAGGCCGGCCGCGTCGCGGACTTCCTTGAACTGGGCGAACTGATGTGCCGCGACGCGCTGATCCGTGAGGAATCGTGCGGCGGTCACTTCCGCGAGGAATACCAGACGGAAGATGGCGAAGCGCTCCGCAACGACGAGAAGTTCTGCCACGTGGCCGTCTGGGAGCATCAGGGAGAAGGGAAGACTCCTCTCCGGCACACCGAACCGCTGGAGTTTGAATACGTCCATCTGGCCACCAGGAACTACAAGTAACCGAGGCACCAACTCATGAAGATCATTCTGAATATCTGGCGTCAGAAGAACGCGAAGAGTCCGGGCAAGATGGTGCGGTACGAGTTGCCCAACGTCAGCGAGCACATGTCGTTCCTTGAAATGCTCGACGTGTTGAACGAAGATCTCATTCGCAAGGGGGACGATCCCGTCACCTTCGAACATGACTGCCGCGAGGGCATCTGCGGCTGCTGCGGCTTCATGATCAACGGCATTCCGCACGGGCCGCAGCGCGGCACCACCGTCTGCCAGCTCCACATGCGGCACTTCAGCGACGGCGACGAACTGTGGCTCGAACCCTTCCGCGCCAAAGCATTCCCGGTTCTGAGAGACCTGATGGTGGACCGCAGCTCCTTTGACCGCATCATCGCCGCGGGCGGGTTCATTTCAGTCAACACAGGTTCGGCGCCGGATGGCAACGCGATCCCGATCGTCAAGAAGTGCTCGGACATGGCGATGGACGCGGCCGCCTGCATCGGCTGCGGCGCGTGTGTGGCGGCGTGTCCCAACGCTTCGGCCTCGTTGTTTGTCTCGGCCAAGATTTCACATCTGGCGCTGCTGCCGCAGGGCCAGCCGGAGCGGGACCGCCGGGCGCTGCGCATGGTGGCGCAGATGGCCGAAGAGGGCTTCGGCTACTGCACAAACGCCGGCGAGTGCGAGGCGGTTTGCCCCAAGGGCGTGAAGCTCGAGAACATCGCCCGCATGAACCGCGATTACATCGCCGCCGCCTTTACCTACCGTGAAGAGAGCGCGGCGGGCGGCGCGGGCTGAGGACTTCAGGATGAAAACCCCGGCGGCCTTCGCACGCTTCGCCTGGGGTGCGCTCGGCTACAACATTGTCGTCATCGTCTGGGGCGCGTTCGTGCGCGCCACAGGTTCCGGAGCGGGCTGCGGCAGTCATTGGCCTCTGTGCAACGGCGACGTCGTCCCGCGCGCGCCACAGATCGAGACGATGATCGAATTCGCTCACCGCCTGACAAGTGGACTGGCGCTGGTAGCGGTGGTTTTGATGGTATGGTTCGCCCGGCGGCTCTTCGCAGCAGGTCATCCGGCGAGACGCGCGGCTTGGGCTTCGCTCGCGCTGATCCTCGTGGAGGCCCTGCTCGGCGCCGGCCTCGTGTTGCTCGAGTACACCGAAAAGAACGCATCCCCGGGGCGCGCGGTCTATCTCTCGGCGCACCTCGTGAATACGCTTCTGCTGCTCGGAGCCATCGCCGCGGCGGCCTGGACCTCGGCGGATGAGGGCCGCGCTCTCTCGTTCTCCCGGATTTCGGGCCGTTTCCGCCTCGCGATCGCAGCCGCTTTGCTGGCCGGCGTGTCCGGGGCCATCGCCGCCCTCGGCGACACCTTGTACCCGGCCTCCAGCCTCGCCGAAGGCGTGCGAGCGGAGTTTTCCGCCGCCGCACCCACGCTGCTGAGGCTCCGCCTCGCCCACCCTGTCCTGGCCATCGTCTGCGGCCTTTACCTCGCGGCGCTCGCCGTTGCTCAGTACCGCGCAGCCTCCCGAGTTCTGCTTCGCCGCGCCTCAATGTGGGTCGCGGCGATGACGCTGGTTCAGTTCGCGGCCGGTTCCATCAACATCGCCCTGCTCGCGCCGGTGTGGATGCAACTCCTCCACCTCGCTCTCGCCACGGTGCTATGGGTGGCGCTCGTTCTCATGACGCTTGAGAGCGCGAACGCTCAGAGTTCAAACCCGCTCGCGTAACCAGCCAGCCAACCGCCGCCTTTCAGAACCCCCTTTTCCAGTTCGATCACCTGAAGATAGGGATAGGGGAACGGAGCCTCGATCAGCCGGCCCAACTCCGGGTCGAACCCGAACCGCGAGTAATAAGCCGGATCTCCGACCACCACGACGGCTTCAACCCCGCGCGACGCGCAGAACTCGAGCCCCATCCGCACGAGCGCCGAACCCACCCCCTTCTTCTGCCAGTCAGGCCGCACCGCGAGCGGCGCCAGCGCCGAGGCGCGAATCGTCTCGTCCTGCCGCGAGAGAAACAGCGGGCTGAACAGGATGTATCCCGCCAGGGCGCCGTGTGACTTGGCGACGCACTCGAAGTCGACCTCCTCGTTCTCCCACAGCCGCTCGGCCAGCCGGGCCTCGTCCAACCGCCCGAATGCAGCCCAGACCAACTCGAAGATCTCCTGCCGGTCTCCGGGTTCGGCGAGCCGCAGTTCGATCATGGCGTCTCCCCGCCCGCGGGGGGCGGCGGCGGCTCGCGCGTGCCCGTCAAATGGCGGTAAAACCCGAGATCCTCGCCGGAAAGCGCTTTCGTGACGTAGATAATCTGACCCGTGTGTTGAGCGAAGTGCTCGACCACGTGAAAGATCGCCTCCAGCACGCGGACCTCGTAGTTTTGCGGGCGCACAACACGGCCCAGAGACTCTTCGTTCTGCGACTCGATGACCGCGCACGCCTCGGCGACAACCGTCCGCAGCCGCGCGAGCATCTCTTCACGCGAGACGCCTCCCTGTGCGGCGAACTCGCCGTCGCGGTCTCTAATGTCCGGCTGACCCGCCACGCCGTGCAGAATCCACTGACGGGCGTTGCCTTCCAGATGCAGGCAAAGGTTCGCGATGGCGTTGAGGCCCTCGGCGCCGCGCCACCAGAGTTGATCGTCGGTGAGGAGCGCGGCGCACGCCTCGATGCGGATCATGTACTGGCGAAGCTTCGCCGCGGCGAACCGGACGAACACCGCATCGGGCGGGGTCACACTTCGAGCCTCTGGTTAGAGAACCTGTTCGGACCAGCCTTCCAGCGCGGCTTTCACTTTCTGGCAGAACTGATCGGCCAGCGCGCCGTCGATCAGCCGATGATCGAAAGTAAGCGCGAGGTAGGCCATCGACCGGATCGCGATGGCGTCGTCGACCACCACCGCCTCCTTGTTGACCGCTCCCACGCCGAGAATGGCCACTTGCGGCTGATTGATGACCGGCGTTGCGAAGAGACTGCCGAAGCTGCCGAAATTGGTGATCGAGAACGTCCCTCCCTGCACCTCGTCGGGCTTCAACTGTTTCGACCGTGCGCGCGCGGCGAGATCGACGATCGAGCGCTGAAGCCCCACGATGTTCTTCTCGTCGGCCTGCTTGATCACGGGTACGATGAGCCCGTTATCGAGAGCGACCGCAATGCCGATGTTGATCTCGTTGTGATAGAGGATGTTGTTCCCCTCGATAGAGGAGTTGAACAAGGGGAATTGCCGCAAGGCGTCGGCTGCGGCGCGGGCGATGAAAGGCAGGAATGTGAGGCCGAAGCCGTAGCGCTGCTGGAAGTCCGCCTTCGAACGGTCGCGCAGCTTGGCGATCTTGGTCATGTCGACGCGATGGACCGTAGTGACATGGGCGGAGGTGCGCTTGGAGAGCACCATGTGCTCCGCGATCTTGGCGCGCATGATGCTCATGGGCTCGACGCGAGTTCTGGCGGGCTCGACGCGCGGCAAGGGAGCGGCG
>CAYWST010000439.1:0-4538 GCA_964461075.1 uncultured Solibacteraceae bacterium
GTGAATGGCTGGTTGTTGCCAATCCCGTTGGTTCCCTGACCTGGGAACATCCCATAGAAGATCCCATAGCCGCCCCTGATGCTCGATTTGCCGCTTCCCGTAGGATCGAAGGCAAACCCGACCCGAGGTCCGAAGTTCCCCCACTGGCTTACAATCCCAGCCTCCGGGAAGCCTTCGTCGCCAATAGTAACCAGTCCTGCGGGCGCTGTGGGCAGCATCGTCGACTGCTGCCCGGGACGGAAGCCAACAACGCGGTCCTCCAGATCCTTGTAGGGGAGCCACGGATCCCAGCGAAGACCGAGATTCAGCGTCAGACGGCGGTTCACGCGCCAGTCGTCCTGGATGAACAGACCGAGCTCGTGCTGCCGCGGATCGTTGTTCAGGCCGGACTGCTGAATAAAGACCGAGGGCCGTCCGATCAAGAAGTCGGCGATCGAGACCCCGGTGAAGTTGTTTCGGAACTGAAAGTGTCCGTCGCCTCGGAAGAACTCGCGGACAGTAGTAAAAACGGGGCGGTAGTCTCCGCCGAAGCGAATCAGGTGGGAGCCCTTCGTCCAACTGATCTGGCCGGTGAACTGCCAATTTGTGCGCGTTTGCATGAGAGCGCCGCGAGTGTTGGCTGTAAAGTACCCGTCCACCGAGGAGTCGACTGAGGGAGGAAGGTCGGTGACCTGCCCACGCGTAATGCCGGCTCCGAAGTCTGCCCATGCGAGTCCGCCGGGCGAGCTAGGAATCTGATTCCTGGTGATGTCCCCCCACGTGATGGTCAGCACGCTCAGCAGCGAGGGGCTGATCGTCCAGGTGTGCGTCGCTGTCGCGTTCCACGTCGTATAGTCGATAAAGGCGAAGAAATTGGGTAGCGTTCCGACCGCCTCCTTGAAGGTGTTCTGATTCCTGAGCAGCCTGGCGCTCAAGCTGTGCCTGGAGGAAGCGGCGTAGTCGATCTTGGCTACGCCTTGATGGTCGTCGATTCCCTGCCCGATATTGAAGCTGTACAAGTTCCCTGGAAGGTTTGGGAGAGGTACGAAGGCGTTGAGAAACCCCTGTGAAGGCTGCGAAAGCCGGTTCGCGGGAATGATCGCGTTCGGGAAAGTTCCTCCGAGGGGATCGCGGATCACCCTGTTCAGTTCCTGAAGATTGCCCTGGCGCATCGCCGAGGATGGAACGATGGCTGTGCGCGCCCCGGGTGCGCTCCGCTCTAGCGTTCCCTGGTACGAGGCGAAAAAGAAGAGGCGGTTCCTCAGCACCGGGCCGCCAATCGTGCCTCCAAACTGATTGCGGCGAAACGGTGCGACCGTCGTGGAGAAATAATTCCGGGCCATCAGTTTTTCGTTTCGCAGAAACTCAAACATCGATCCGTGAAACTGGTTGGTGCCCGATTTGGTCACTGCGGCCATGAAGGCCCCGCCGGTCCTGCCGCGGTCCGCTCCATAGCTCGAGGTGCTCAGCGTGAACTCCTCGAGCGCGTCGGGCGAGGGAAAGATCGAGGCCGAGTTGAAGAACGGGTCGTGATTGTCGGCGCCGTCAAGCTGATAGTTGTTCTGGTTGCCGCGGACGCCGTTGATAGACAGCATGTCGTTCTGACCCTGCCCGCGTCCCTGGTTGGCGCCGGCCCCCGGAACGAGAAACTGCAGTTGCAGCGGATTGCGGCCGTTCAACGGCAGCTCAGAGATCCGGCGTGAGTCCACAACCTCCTTGAGCGTCGATGAGCGGGTTTCCACCTGCGCCGCGTCGGCGGTCACGCTGATGCTCTCGGTCACCTGGCCGACTTCGAGCCCGAAGTTGACCTGGCGGTTTTCATCCACCTGCAGTTCAATGCCTTTCTGGACTGTGGCTTTGAACCCCGGCGCCTCAGCCCTCACCTCGTAGCCCCCTGGCGCCAGTTGTCCGAACAGATACCCGCCATCGGCGCCCGAGCGCGCCGTGCGCGTGGCCCCGGTTTCAGGGCGCGCCAGCGTGACCTGAGCGCCGACGATGATGGCTCCGGAGCTGTCGCGAATCGAACCAAAGATCGTGGATGAACCTTGGGCGTAGCCGAACGAAGGCAGGAACAGCAAGACTGGCAGAAGACGAATCATCGTGTCACTCCCTTCCGGATCGTGCGGTGTCGTGAACGCATCTCACCTCGCACGCCGCGATGGCATGAATTGTAGCCCGGCACTCCGCGGCTCGCGTCCAGACCGGGACCAAAAGTCGCGGTTTCTCTGAAAGAAACGGCCCAGGGATGATTCAGCGACTAATGGAAGAAGTTCCAGAGCAGTTCGTCGGCGGGCGGCACATGGAGCATCGCGTCGTTCGGGTAATAGTGATCAACGTTTTCGGCGGTGATGAGGACGTGCTTAACGAAGATGGCCGGGGGCACAGGCCGCTTTTGTAGCATTTCAATGGCGATCTGAATAATCTGCTCGCCGTAAGTCTCGGGGAAAAAGGCTACTGAGCCGATCATGCGCGTGCCGGGACGTCGAAGTTCCGCACGCACGGCGGCCGTCGCGTTCTGTCCCACGACTGCGCTTCGGTCTGCGCGTCCCGCCTCTTCGAGCGCACGCAGCGCGCCGAGGGCGCTGGCGTCGTTCTGCGCGCCGACCAGAAAGCTACGCGCCTTGCTTTTCATCAGGAATTTGCGAACGGCCTCCATGCTCTCAACGTAGCCGCCCTGCCCGTCAAGATGAACGAAGTCCGCATTCTTGAGATTGGGGAGAATCTCCCTGATTCCAACTGCAACGCCCGTCATGCGGGCGGCGGGAATGGCGCCAGCGGCCGCAAGACCCAGCAGAATCACGGCATCCGCCTCGCTTCTCAGATGCGATTGCGCCCACTTGCCGAGAGCGCGGCCGCCGATCCTTCCCGCCAGATAGTTGTTCCCGCCGAAGAAAACGGCGCCAGGGTGCGGAATATCCACCGCAATCAGCGGGATTCCCGCCTCTTGAAACTTCGACGCGATGATGGGCGCCACCTGCTCATGAATCTGGACCTCCACGGCGATGTCGACGCCTTCGCGGATCAGGATCTCCGCATTCCGGATGGCCACCTTGGCGTTGTAGCGGTTATCCGTTTCGATCACTTCCACCGACTTCTCCATCGCCGCGCGCCTGAGCCCGTCGGAAACGTCACGCGAGAACACCGAGTTCTCCGTCATCGCCGCATAGCCAAGACGAATCTTCTTGCTCGCGCGCGACAGCACGGCGGCACGGTATTGGTCCTTGCCTACGCGGTCGATCATCCCGCCGCGGACGAGGCTGTGAGCGGTGCGGAACGCCGTGGCTTTGTGAAGACCCGTACGCGCGACGATATCGCGAAGGTGAAGGATCTCGCCCTGAACCTTGAACGCCTTCAGAACATCGCAGGCGCGCAGGATCGACTCGATCGCATACGGGTCTGAACGTTTGGCCTTGTCATTTTCGTTCGCGAGGGAGATCCGTGGATCTTGACTGCTCATTTCTGCCCGCGATACAGACTACCGCACGGCACGACCGGCATCAACCGGCCCTTGGAACGAATCGTCTATTTCGCTGGACGAAACAGAGCGTGCGGTTCAACGTGGGCCTGGAATCGTCCGGCACGCCAGTACGGCGGAGAAGTGCGGCCGTTCACGACGACCTCCGGTTCGCCCGGCAAAACAATCGGTCTTTTGCAGATGTCGATCCACCGGAACTGCCGTCGCGATTATACTTGCTGAACCATGTCATCCGGCATCCGGACGGAAAATGCGCTTCGCGCTCTCGACTCTTTTCTCCTCGAGACTCCCTCGTGGTGTTTCCCCAACACCGGAACGCGATTCGGCAAGTTCTTGGACGACACGGCCGCGGCAACGACGGCGGAGAAATTGAGTGACGCCGGGCAGGTCCACGCGTTCACGGGATGCTGCCCGAGTGTGGCTCTCCATGTGAACTGGGACTTTCCCCAAGGGTTGGGCAGCGTGGAGGAAGTGTTATCTCTGGCGAACCGATACGGCGTGAAGATCGGCGCGATCAACCCGACGCTGTTCGAAGAGCAGTACTACAAGTATGGCTCGTTCGGAAACCCCGATCCGCAGGTCCGGCGAATGGCGGTGGACCATGTCCTCGATTCCATCGAGATCGCCAAGCGGACCGGCAGCAAGTACATCTCCCTCTGGTTCGGCGACGGATCCAATTATCCGGGGACCGCCAACATGCGGCGGCGCAAGAACTGGTTTGCGGAATCGTTGTCGGAATGTCACGCAGCGCTGGGACCGGACCAGTGCCTTCTGGTGGAGTACAAGCCCTTCGAGCCCGCCTTCTATCACACGGACATCGCTGACTGGGGCATGTCATACGTCCTCAGCAAAGCAAGCGGGCCGCAGTCAAAAGTTCTCGTGGACACTGGACACCACTACCAGGCCCAGAACATCGAGCAGATTGTCGCTTGGCTGCTGGATGAAGAGATGCTCGGCGGATTCCACCTGAATGACAGGCGTTACGCCGACGATGATCTGACGCTCGGCTCCATCGATCCCTATCAGGTGTTCCGGATCTTCCACGAGATTCAGTACCACGCATGGGAGAGCGGATCGGCGCCCG
>CAYWST010000440.1:0-4537 GCA_964461075.1 uncultured Solibacteraceae bacterium
CCTCAGTTCATAGAACTCGAGATCGGTCAACACCCCCGATCTCCGCCAGAGCCGGGCGTAGAAGAAGACCGTCGCGACCCCCGTCAGCGTGAAAGCCCACCATTGCCAGTTGCCCGCGACGCCCTGCGTCCGCACGAAATTGGTGACCAGATTCGGCGTGTCGCTCGAAAAGGTTGTCGCCACCATCGAGATTCCCGCCAGCCACCAGGGCACGGCCCGCCCGGACGCGAAGTACTCGGAGGTGTCCTTGCCGGACCGGCGGCTGAAGGCCAGCGCCGGCAGAAAACAGATGAGAACGGACCCGGCTGCGATCAGCCAGTCAACAGTTTGGAGATTCATAACCCCTGACTGGAGAGCCTATCGCACTCGGAGCTCAAAATTGTGCCTGCCACAATTAAAATGGTGGCTGCCACAATTTCTGGGGAGGGGTGGCTGGGACGCAGGGACTCGAACCCCGATACGCAGATCCAGAGTCTGCAGTCTTACCATTAGACGACGTCCCAACGGGGGTCACCCTCAATATACCATGCGGCCCGCAGGAGCCTGAAATCCGATAGACTCTTCGCAGAGGATTCTTACCTGTATGCATACGAATCGAAGGGACTTCCTGGCCACGACAGCCCTGGCGGCGACGGCCCGCGCGCAGAGTGCGAACGACAAACCAACCTACGGCCTGATCGGCGCCGGGGGACGGGGCAGATACCTGAGCCGGTATTTCAACCAACTCGGCGCGCATTGTGCCGCCGTCTGCGATGTCTACGAGCCGAACATCGAGGAAGCGCTCAAGCTCAACCCCAGCGCCAAGCGGTACATCAACCACGAAGAACTCCTTCAGCAAAAGGGCGTCGACTTCACCGTCTGCGCCGGACCCGACCACTGGCACATGACCCACCTGCTCGATTCCATCAAAGCGGGCAAGGACTGCTATACCGAGAAACCTCTGGCGCGCACGCTCGCTGAAGGCGCTCAGGTCGTCAAGGCGGTTGAGGCCAGCAATCGCATCGTCCAGGTGGGTATGCAGCGGCGCAGCGCTCCCGCGTTGCACGCGGCCAAGCGGCTCATCGAAGTCGGCACGCTCGGCCGGATCACAATGGCGAAAGCTCAGTGGCACTGGAATGTCTCGAAGCCCTTGAACAACTCGCCGCTGCCTGGCGAACTGCACTGGAACCGCTTCCTCGGCGCGGCGCCACAGCGCCCCTTGGAGCCGATGCGCTGGCGCTCCTGGCGCGTCTTCAAGGATTACGCAGGCGGCAACATGACCGACCAGGGGACCCACCTCATGGACGTGATCCTGTGGTTCACCGGCAAGGGCGTACCCAAGTCCGCCGTCGCCCAGGGCTACATCTCCAAGATGACCGGCGCCGAACATCCCGACGTCTTCAGCGCCGTCTTCGATCACGGCGACATGCTCACCACCTGGACGCTGGATTACGCCAACGCCTTCGAAAACGGCTGGTCCATCCTGTTCATGGGCGACGAGGGAACCATGCGGCTCGACGACGCCGGCGTCAAAGTCTGGAAGGAGCCCTGGCACCTGAACAAGACGCCCACTATCGAGATGACCGCTCCCGTCCCCATCGAGACGCACATTCAGAACTTCCTCGATTGCATCAAGAGCCGCAAACAGCCCAACAGCACCGTGCGCGACGCGCAGGCCGCCGTGGCCGGGCCCCATCTGGCCAACATCGCCATGTTCGAAGGGCGCAAGGCCAGGCTCGCCGCCGATCTGATGACGGTGAGTTGATGCGGCCCGTCACCTTGCTGGCGCTGCTCGGAACCGCTTGCTTCGGGCAGCACCTGCACTTCGGATTGAAAGGCGGCGTGCCGCTGAACGATCTGGTCGAGTCCTCGGGCCAGATCTCCAATCTCTCGTCCCGCTGGGCTCTCGGGCCGATGCTCGATGTCGACCTGCCTTTCGGCTTGGGTGCCGAGGCCGACGCCCTCTATCGCAGGCTCGGCTACTCAGCCTCCGAAGATCGAACGGGCTCCAGTTGGGAATTCCCGCTGCTGCTCAAATACCGCTTTCCCGGCGTGATGTTCAGGCCGTACGTCAGCGGGGGCTGGGTGTTCCGCCACATCGGCGACATCCCGCGCCTCTCGGCCGGCGCCAATGGCGTGGCCTTCGGCGGCGGAATCGCTATCTCCCTCCCGGTGATCCGCCTCGCCCCCGAATTGCGCTGGACCCGGTGGGAAAGCGCCCCAACCGGTCCTGCTGCGGTCAACGGCGCGCGGAATCAGGTGGAAGTTTTGGTTGGTCTCACCTTTTAAGCGGCCCTGGCCGGCCGCCTGCGCCTCAATCGAAGGAGGAGCGAATGAGACGAAGAGACTTTCTGATCGGCGCGGCTGCAGGCCGTAGCTCGATTGCGCGCGCCGGGGTCCGGCCAAACTTTGTCTTCATGCTCGCCGACGATCTCGGCTATGGCGACGTGAACCTCAGCGGCCCCGGCGTGGAGGCCGTCCGCAACCCCTATGTGAAGACCCCTTACCTCGCGGACCTGGCCGGACAGTCAGTCCTTTTCACGCACCACTATGCCGCTTCCACCGTCTGCTCGCCCTCGCGAGCGGGCCTGCTCACGGGACGCACGCCGTCACGCTGCAATATCGACCTGTGGATCAACGACCTCAAGGACGACGACCGGATGTTCCTCAGCGGGAAGGAGACGACAATCCCCGAGTTGCTCAAGCGCGGCGGATACGAAACAGCGATCTTCGGCAAGTGGCATCTCAACGGCGCAAACTGGGAAGAGCGGTCCAATTGGACCGGCTGGACAGGCTCATTCCCGAGGCAGCAGGGTTTCGACCACGGGCTCGTCACCAAGGAGAACCCGCACCTCAACCGCGACTTGAAACTGAATTCGCAGGAGAATCCCGGAGACTACTTCCACCTGGACGGAACCCCGGCAGGAACGCTCAAAGGCTTCTCCAGCCAGATCATCGCAGACGCCGCCATCGACTGGCTCAAGAACGGACGCGACCGGAACAAGCCCTTCTTCCTCTATCTGCCTTTCGACGCCGTGCATGAAATCATCTCGAGCCCTCAACCGTTCGCGGACATGTACCGGACAGACGATGCCAATAAAGACAAGTATTACGCCAACGTGTCCTTCCTTGACGCTCAGGTCGGGCGGGTCGTCGCCACATTGGACGCGATGGGACTCGGCGGCGATACGGTCGTCTTCTTTTCTTCCGACAATGGCCCGGATATCCTCCGCGTCAACACTCTCACCGAACGGGCTTACGGCACCTCTTATCCGCTCTTCGGGCATAAGCGGCAGTTGTTCGAGGGCGGCATACGGGTTCCGGGCATGGTGCGCTGGCCGGGACGCATCAAACCGCGCGTCTCGGATTATCCGAATTCCACTCTCGATGTCCTGCCCACGCTTGCCGGCTTGGCGTCCGTGCCGCTGCCCGCGGATCTGGCGCTGGACGGCGTCAATCTCGCAACACACCTCCTTGAAGGCGCCCGCCCCCAGCGCAAGGCCCCACTGTACTGGCATTTCGAGAAGCAGGCGCGCATGTGGGCCACCGTGGGGGAAGGATACAACCGGCGGCAGGATGGACAACGCCCAACACAGGACCCCGCGCCGCATGTCGCCATCCGGAGAGACGACTACGCGCTCCGCGGATACAAAACCGGAAAACTCTTTGCCTTGCCGGAGCGTTATGAGCTCTACGACGTGGTGTGCGACCCAGAGGAGCGGCGTGAACTCTCTCAAGTCAACCCGGCGCTGTATCGAAGAATGATTGAGGAACTCGAGACGATGCACCGGAGCGTGATGCGCGACAGAGAGATCCGGGCGGGCGAGATCGCCGCGCGAGCCGATCAACGTTCCTGACATCCGCACGGGCGGCCGCAGCCGACATCCTGGTCAGCCAGATCACGAATTCCTCTGTTCATTGCTGGATACCTTGCAATGACGATTCTGGAGGAGGATCGACGGGAACTCTGACAGAATCACCACCTATGACAGCAACGGCAACCTCTACACGGGCGAAAGTGATACAAACACCCTCAACGACGTCTTCACTTTCGCCGTCCCGCCGGAGTTGGGAAGCGTAACCTCCGCGAATCTGGTCCTGACGCGCTAGGCGTCAGGCAGCCTCTCCGCCACTTGCTCCCGCTACGACGCGCCGGCCAATTTCATCGCCGGAACCGGAGTATCGGCGCAAGCGCGGCGATTCAGGCCGCCGAGGGCGGCTTGTTCTCCATCGGGGGAACGCTCAATCCCGTTCAGGAGATCCCCGAGCCCGGCACATTGTCACTTCTGGCGCTGAGCGCGTTGGCGGCGGGTTTCGCCCGCCGGCGACGGAATGGCTGAATCGCCCGGCTATCTGATCGTCCCCGAGAGCGGGCTCGAAGCCGAAGCGTAGAGCTTCTTCTCCATCCGGCCCGCTTCGAACGCGAGGCGGCCCGCCTCGACGGCGTGCTTCATGGCCGTCGCCATCTTCACCGCGTCCTGCGCCGCGGCGACCGCTGTGTTCATGAGGATGCCGTCGAAGCCCATCTCCATCGCGATCGTCGCGTCGGACGCCGTGC
>CAYWST010000441.1:0-4459 GCA_964461075.1 uncultured Solibacteraceae bacterium
AGGCCAACCCTGGCGCGTGGCGGCGGTCGCTGGCCGGCCGGATCGTCTCGCTTCTGTTCGAGAAACCCTCGCTCCGGACCCGCATGACCTTCGAGGTGGCGGCCAAGCAACTAGGGGGCGACGCGATTCTCACCGTGGGCCCGGTGGGCGGGCGCGAGCCGGTGAAGGACGTAGCGCGGAACCTGGAGCGCTGGACGGATGCGATCGTCGCGCGGACTTTCGAACAGGAAACGGTGGAAGAGCTTGCACGCTGCGCCGGAATCCCGGTGGTCAACGCGCTCACCGACAGGTACCACCCCTGCCAGGCGCTGGCGGACATGCTGACTTTGAAAGAGGTCTGGGGCGGCTGGAAAGGACGGAACCTGGCCTTTGTGGGCGACGGCAATAACGTCTCAAACTCGCTGATGCTGGACGCGGCGCGGCTGGGCATGAACTACGTCTGCATCACGCCGCAGGGATACGAGCCCCAGCCTGAAACGGTCGCCCAAGCGAGAGCTTTCGCCCTTGAAACCGGCGCCAGGATTGAGACGACCAACGATCTGGAAGCGGGCCTGAGCAATGCCGAAGCCGTTTACACGGACGTTTGGGCCTCGATGGGCCAGGAGCACGAGGCGGCGGAACGCGCGCGGCTTTTCGCGGCCTATCAGGTGAACGGCGAACTGATGGCCATGGCGCGGCCTGGCGCGCTATTCATGCACTGTCTGCCGGCGCACCGCGATGAAGAGGTGACCGACAGCGTGATCGAGTCGCCGGGATCGGTGGTCTTCCAGCAGGCCGAGAACCGGCTGCACGCGCAGAAGGCGCTGCTGCTGATGCTGGTGGACGGTCCGGCGCGATAGACTCTGGACGGAAGAGGAGACGGATGAAGCTTTGGGGCGGAAGATTCGAGTCGGGGCCGTCGGAGGTCTTCGAGCGGTTCTCGTGGTCGCTGCACTTCGACCGGCGGCTGTTCGCCGCCGACGTCGAAGGCTCGAAGGCGTGGGCGCGGGCTTTGGCGAGGACCGGCATCCTCACGGCGGAGGAAGCGGAGCGAATCGGAGAAGCCCTGGACTCAATCCCTGAACAAGCCGCGGCGGGCGCGCCGGACGAAGACATCCACACCTACGTCATCCGGTCGCTCAAAGAGCGTGTTGGGGAACTGGCGGACAAGATCCATACGGGCCGGAGCCGCAACGAGCAGGTCTCGCTCGACACGCGGCTCTGGTTGAGGGGCGAGATCGACCGGTCGCGGGAGCTGCTGCGCGGCCTGATGGCGGCGCTGCTTGATTTCGCCGGGCGGCATCCGGAGGCGGTGATAGCCGGGTACACGCACCTGCGGCGGGCTCAGCCGGTTTTATGGGCGCACTATCTGCTGGCCTACTTCGAGATGTTCGCGCGGGACCATGAACGGTTGACGCAGGCGCGGGCGCGGGCGAACCTGATGCCGATGGGTTCCGGGGCGCTCGCGGGCAACTCGTTCGGAGTGGACAGAGAAGCGTTGGCGCGCGATCTCGGCTTCGACGGAATCACGCGTAACAGCATGGACGCGAGCGGCGACCGCGACTTCGCGCTCGACTTCCTCTCGGCCGCTTCCATCGCCATGCTGCACCTTTCGCGGCTGGCGGAGGACTGGATTCTCTATTCAAGCGAAGAGTTCGGCTGGTTGGAGTTGAGCGACGGCGTCACCAGCGGGTCGTCGCTCATGCCGCAGAAGAAGAACCCGGACTCGCTCGAGTTGACGCGCGGCAAATGCGGCAGGGTGTTCGGCGCCTTGACGTCGCTCTACACGACGATGAAGGGCCTGCCGATGACTTACAACCGCGACATGCAGGAGGACAAGGAGCCGCTGTTCGACGCCGCCGATCAGCTCTCCATGACGCTCGAGATGGCGCGCGTGGTGGTGGAATCGACCGCGTTGAAGCCCCAGATCGCGCGGAAGGCGGCCGGGGAAGGCTGGCTCATTGCGACAGACCTGGCCGAAGCTCTGGCAAGAACGGGCCTGCCGTTCCACCAGGCGCACCAGTTGGTGGGGAGCCTGGTGCTCGAGAGCGTGAAGCAGGGAAAACAGCCGGGAGACTGGGACGCGGCGTCGCTGGCGAGCTTCGATCCGGCGTTTACGGCGGAGATGGCGAGGCTGCTCAACCCGGGAGAAAGCGTCAAGACGCGGACCGCGCCCGGCGGCACGGCGCCCGAGACCGTGGCGGGCGCGCTCAAGGAAGCGCGGATCCGGCTGGAGAAACTCTGACAATGACCAAGAGCTACCGTCAAGGACAGATCCTCAAACTGATCCGAAGCAAGCGGATCGGCACCCAAGACGAGTTGGCGCGAGAGCTGCGCGCGCTGGACATTGAGACGACGCAGGTCACGCTCTCGCGCGACATCCGTGAGTTGGGCCTGGCGAAAACGGCCGACGGGTACCGGGAGATCCTGCCGGACCCGACGGGCCCGAGCCTGGCGCAGGTGATGGCCGAATACCTGCTCGACGTCAGGCTGGCCCAGAACATGGTCATCCTGAAGACGTCGATCGGGAGCGCGAGTTCGCTTGCGGTGGCGCTCGATCAGGAGGATTGGGCCGAGATCGCCGGGACGATCGCGGGCGACGACACGGTGCTGGTTGTCTGTTGGGACAATCAGCGGGCCAAGACCGTGCAGGAGCGTTTGCTAAGCTACCTGAATCAGTGATGGGACTCCTTGCCGGCGATCCTCTGCCCGTTGGCGCCGAGGCGCCATTGTTCGAGGCCCGGGACGATACGGGCGCGCTCGTGCGGCTCGCGGATCTGCGCGGGCGGCCGGTGGTGCTGCTGTTCTATCCGGGCGACGGCACGCCGAAGTGCACGCGGCAGTTGTGCGAATTGCGGGACTCCTATGGTCCGTTGAGCGCATCGGGCGCGGCGGTTTTCGGAGTCAACCCATTCGGCGCGCGAAGCCACGCGGCCTTCCGGGCCAAGTTCTCGTTTCCCTTCCCGCTGCTCGTGGACGAGGGACGGCGGATCATGCGGGCGTACCGTTGCGGACGGTTCATCGTGGCCCGCACGGTCTATGTCGTCGGGGCGGATGGGCGGATCGCGTTCGCGCAGCGGGGGGAGGCGCCCGTGAGCGCTTACTTGCCCTTGCTCAGCTTGCGGTAGTACTCCGCCACGGCGGCGCTGTAACCTTCGGGCGTTTTGACGCGCTGCTGGCTGCGGATCTGACCCTGCGGGTTCAAGTCGAGTTCGCGGCGTAGCCGGAGCTCCAAGGCTTCCAGTCGAGGCAGGATTTCGCGCTCCATGGCCGAGAGCAGCGCCGGGTTGCCGGGGAACCGCTTCGGATCGAGCCGCTGCATATCGCGGAGCAGACGGTCGAGTTCTTCCCTGGACTCCATTCCGGCGCCGGCCTCGAAGGAACGCAGGCGGTCGAGCTGGTCCATCGCGCGCGAGTAGGCCTGCTCCATGCCGCGGAGAGTGCCGTCATTCATGGCGCTGTAGGAGCGTCCGTCGCCGCCTTGCTGCTGCTGTGAACCGCGGGTGGACTCGCCGGATTCGCGCCGGCCGCCGCCGGACTGGCCCTGTTGTTGGCCTTGTTGCTGGCCTTGGCCTTGTTGCTGGCCCCGCTGTCCCTGGCCGGGCTGCTGGCCTTGTTGCCCTTGGCCCTGCTGCTGGGCGCGCAGGCTGCGCATCTGCTCGCGCAGCTTTTCGAGTTCGCCCACGGCCTGCTCGGCCCGCGCGCGGCGCTCACGCTCCTCCGGGCTTGGCCCTCCACGTCCGGCCTGCTGCTGCGCCTCCCTCACCTGGTCGCTGAGCCGTGTCATCATCTCAGTGACGACCTTCTCCCGCGGGGCGAGGTAGGAGCCATAGCCGCGCCGGATCATGTCCTCGCCATACTTCAGCCGCAGTCCGAGTTCGCCCTGCTGCGCCTCGCCGAGCGCCTCGCGCAACTTGGAAGAGGCGGCGCGGTCGGAAGAACCCATTTCGCGCATGGCGTTGCGGATGTTCTGCTCCAGGCGCCGGTATTCGCGTTCGATGTCGCGCTTGTCGTCTGCGAGTTCCTCCGCTTTTTCGGGGTTCATGGATGGCTGGCGGCCCATTCGGGGGTTGGCGGCGCCTTGCTGCTGGCCCCCGCCCTGGTTGAGCGCCTCACCGAGTTTCTTCTCGAACTCCTGCTGCCTGCGAGCGAGTTCGGAAGCCTGCTCGCTGATCCGCGAGGTGCGTTCGCCGGCCTCTTGTTTCCGCAGCCCGCTCATGGTGTCGCCGGCTTCGGCCATGCGCTCGGCGGCGCGGCGGGCGCTTTCGCGGTCGCCGGCTTGGGCGCGGCGCATGTCTTCCATGGCCTGCTCGAGTTGCCGGAGCGCGCGGTTCATCTGCTGCTGGCTGCTTTGGCCGGCTCCGCCGCCCGCCGTCTGCGAACCCTGGCGGCCGGACTGCCGCCCTTGCTGCCCTTGCTGCCCCTGCTGCCCCTGCTGACCTTGTTGACCTTGCTGCCCCTGCTGGCCCTGCTGGCCCTC
>CAYWST010000442.1:0-4402 GCA_964461075.1 uncultured Solibacteraceae bacterium
GAACTCGAGCCCCTTGGCCTGGTGAATCGTCATCACCTGCACATGGCCGCGCGGAAACGGGCTATCCGGGTCCTCGTATTCGTTGATCCCTCCCTCGAAGAGCAACCGAATGAAGCTGTTGAAGAGGTGGAAACGGAGGAATGCCCGATTTCGGTGGGTTACAACGCTGTAGTGATAGTACGTCTGGAAGACATTGAGCAGCTGCGAGAAAGTGGCCAGGTTCCGCGCTGTGTTCTCATCGCTCTTGATGAGGCTGCGGAATGGATCAAGGGCGATAAGATCATAAAAGTAGTCTGCGGGACGGCTGTCGAGCGACTCGCCGTCTTTGAGCGCCGCAATCTCGTCCACCCACTTTCGCAACGAGTGTGCGAGTGGGTGTGGCAGACCAAACGACTGCGCGACCTCCACGATTGCCGTATCAACGTAGCGAGCCAGGTCCGCCAGCACGCCAGCGACCTCACCTCGCCCCGTGCCGTGCCAGCCGAAAACAATCGCAAAACAAGCAATGAGATATCGGATCTCTGGATTCTCGAAGTAGGCCCGCGCGCGCGGGCAATACGCGCCGATCCCCAGTCGCCTGAGCGCATCAAGGTAAGGCCCGCTGTGATCCTGCCGCACGCTGTGGAGCAACAGAGCGACCTGGCTATAGTCCTCGATGACATTCCTGTCCTTGAGGAACTTCACGAGATCCGCGAGACGAGAAGCCTCATCTTTGCCATCTCGTCCCCAGACACAGAACACCGCGGGGTAAGCCGGGTGATCACCGTTTGGATCGGGCTCGATTGTCTTGTCGAATCGGAAGGGCGCCCCTTTTGGATTCGACCAGTTGATCGAAGACATCCAGCGGTCATATCGAGTCACGATCTGGCGATGCGACCGATAGTTCGTGGTGAGCTTGATGACTTCGCAACCGGCCAGACGCTGGGGGAACTCAAGGATGTTGCGGACGGTTGCCCCTCGGAAACGGTAAAGGCTCTGGTCCTCGTCTCCCACAACGCAGAGGTTGCGATGGTGCGCGGTGAGGTTTAGCAGGAGCTGTTCTTGGACGAAATTGGTGTCCTGGTACTCGTCTACCAGGACGAACGAGATCTCCTTCCTGACTGAGTCGGCGACGTCTTGATCCTCCAGTAGGTTCAACACGATGCGCTGGAGGTGGGCAAAATCCACTCGGTTGTTCGCCAGCAGACAGCGTTCGTAGGCGATGTATGCCTTTCCAAGCGAGGCAAGGAAGGCATCAGCCGCCGAGGTCAGGAGATGGGGATCGATGAGTTCTTCGGTAATCTTGTCAAAGTAGCCGCGCGCGCCTTCGATTGCAGTCCATTTGGTCTTCCAGTGGCCGAGATACAAGTCATTGGCCGGCGGGCCGATGATCTCCTCAAAGTGCTCGAAAATGAAGAGAAGCTGGGTAAGTTCGTCAAGAGTGTCGTAGTTGTTTCCAAGCTCGGTCCTATGGCGGTGCTGCATCAGCAGGCGGTTGCACCAACCATGGATTGTGGACACCACGAGCTCAGAGAGGTCACCCGCATAGCCGACCCTCTGGGCTGCCGCAGCCATGCGATCTCGCATCTCGAACGCTGCTTTTTGAGTGAAGGTACACATCACGAGGTTGCGCGGCTGGGCGCGCCCTAGCAAAAGCAGGTTGAGTGCTCGCAGAACGATGCTGTACGTTTTGCCAGAGCCGGGTCCTGCGACGACGAGCAGGGGCCCCTCGATGTGGCCAATAATTGACTTCTGCGGCTCACTTAAGTCCGGGTAGTGCTCAAGGATGGCCGCCGCGATCGTCATAGGAGGCCGGCCTTTCGGAAGCTGAAAACCTCATCGATGGAAACGATCAGGTGGTCTAGCACCTTGAGATGAACTGTTTCAGCCCCTAAGACAATCGCGCGCGTGAGGAGTTTGTCGTGCTCGCTCGCAGTGACGTTTCCATTCGGATGGTTGTGCGCGAGGACAATGGCGGCCGCCCCTCGTCGGAGGGCCGATTCGATCACCCGCCTCGGATAGACCGCGGCCCTGTCGACCGTTCCCTGTTCCAGTTCCTCAACGCCGTCTCGCAGCAACCGATAGCCGGAATCGAGGTATGCAACCTGGAAGACCTCGTTCGCGAGACTCCCAATCCGCATTCGCCAGAACTCGGCCAGACGCTGTGAGTCAGCCAAAGAATCCACACTCTCGGCCGCCTGCTGAAGGTAGAGGGTCGCTGCAGCCCGTATTACCTTAAGCGCAACGGGAGTAACCTCACCCACGCCGTCCACACTTCGTAATTCTTCGATCGGCGCATCCAGAATGCCACGCAGGTTCCCGAATCGATTGATCAACTGCTTGGCTGGCTGCTTGACGTCGGTGCGAGGAATGGCAAGAGTTAGGATGAGTTCAATCACCTCGTAGTCCGCGAATCCGTCCAGACCGGTCTTTTGGAAACGCTGCCGGAGCCGCTGCCGATGCCCCGCGTGAGTGAGGTCCTGCTCGGACTCAGGCACGGGCCCTCCGAGTCCTCGGAGCGACGCTCCATGTTTCAAAAGCAGGCGGAGTTCGTGTCTGATCCGTCATCTTGAATCGGTGCCGGTCGGCTCGTCTCCTCCTCTTTGCTCCAGCCAGCGGTCGATCGCTACCTTTCGAAATCTCCAATGGCGGCCAACCTTCTGCGAGGGGATCTTCCCATCGCGAACGAGCTTGTACAGCGTTGACTTGGGAATCTTCAAGTATGCGGAGAGTCCCTCAATGGTCAGCACGCCACCCGTTTCAGATTCCATTGCTTCTCCTCATTTGGCTTCGCTCCTTGGCTTTCGACAAACAACTGATTCGGAAGAACGAGCGTATCGCAATTGTCGGTTGGTGACAATAGCTGTTCACTGCTGGCTAAGGATGTTCCCCAGACCGGTGCCTGCTTTTGCGGCCCAGGGGACCCGTCGGGGCCGCAGAAACGCTGGAGGATGGATTGGGAGAATCCGGGAGCGCGAAAGGGGCCCATCCGGAATCGTAGTGGGTGACGCCGGATAATGGGCGGATGCAGGATCGTGAACTGTACGCCCAGATTCTGGGGATTCGGACGCCGTGGCAGGTGTAGCGGGTGGACTTGAGGTTGGCCGAGGGAGAGGTACATGTGCATCTGACCCACGACAAGAGGCGGTCGTGGCCGTGCCCGGAATGCGGCGAGGCGTGCTCGCTTTACGACCATCAGCCGGAGCGCCGCTGGCGGCATCTGGACATCTGCCAATTCAAGACGATTCTGCATGCCGAGCCGCCACGGAGCAATTGCATCGCCCACGGCCCGCGCGCGGTGAGGTTGCCGTGGGCGGAACCGAACAGCCGCTGCACCGCCCTGTTCGAAGCCATCGCGATTGAATGGCTTAAGGTTGCCAGCCAACAAGCCGTGGCGGGGCAGATGGGTCTGAGTTGGGATGAGGTTCACGCCATCCAGGAGCGGGCGGTGGCGCGTGGACGGGCGCGGTGCCAGCGGGAGGTGGTCGAGCATCTGGGAGTGGACGAGAAGTCGTTCACGCGTGGCCATCGCTATTTCACTCTGGTCAATGATCTGGATCGCGGACGTGTGCTGTTTGTCTCCGAGGGTCGTTCGGAGGAGAGCATGGACAGCTTCTGGGCCACTCTCACACAGGACCAGGAGGAGGGCGTCGAGGCCGCAGCGATGGATATGTGGGACCCGTACATCCACTCCACACGGCGGCACTCGCCCGCGGCCGACGGAAAGATCGTCTTCGACAAGTTCCATATCGCCAAGCATCTGTCGGAAGCCGTAGACCGGGTGAGGCACCAGGAGAACAAGCAGTTGCGGGCGGCTGGGGACGACCGGCTCACGGGAACGCGCTACGACTGGCTGCGCCACCCAGCCCGTATGGAAGCGCAGGACCGTAAAGAGTTCGCCGCGCTGCGTGACAGCAATCTGAAGGCCGCCCGCGCCTGGGCGCTCAAGGAAGTCATGATGGCCTTCTTCTGCTATGTCTACGAACGTCCCGCGCGCAAGCATTTTCGCTGGTGGCACAACTGGGCCGTCTGCAGCCGGCTAACAACGATGCTGGAAAAGGCGCGCATATCCAAGCGCCGTTTCGAAAACATCGTTACCTATCTGAAGCACCGCATCACGAACGCCGCCACCGAGTCGCTCAATTCCAAGATCCAATGGGTGAAGTATACCGCCCGCGGGCTCCGCAGCAAAAGGCCAACTTCGTCACCGCGATCTACTTCCACTGCGGAGGGCTCGATCTCACGCCACCCACGTGCTCGACCCACTAAGATCCCGGAATGCCCACAAAAGGAGGGGATGAACCCTGACTCGGATTTCAGTAGCTAGTGTAGTGTAGCGCAAATAAGGCTAAAGAACTGCTTGCTGTACGGCTCGCGCGCGCTCTAGCCGCGCCAGAATGTCTTCCCCCTTGGCGCGCCAACG
>CAYWST010000443.1:0-4398 GCA_964461075.1 uncultured Solibacteraceae bacterium
CGGCTGCCCGGTCAAGGGATCGACGATGCGCCGGGCGAAGACGCCCCGGCGCATATCCGCGGTTGGAACGACAGTGAAAATGGTGGCCGCATTTGAGTTGGCGTTCAACTGGCGCGTCCCTTCCCATCCGCCGAAGAAGAAGGTTTTGTTGCGGATCACCGGGCCGCCGATGCTGGCGCCGTATTGGTTCTGATTGTTCTGCAGGCGCTGCGGGCTGAAGAAGGGGCGGGCGTTGAGCAGAGTGTTGCGGAAATAATCATAGGCGGAGCCGTGGAAGGCGTTGCCGCCGCTTTTGGTGGTGACGGCGATCTGCGACCCGAGATTGCGGCCATATTCAGCGCTGTACAGACTGCTCAGCACCTTGAACTCCTGCATGAACTCCAGCGAGGGTGACGCCTCCATCGTTGACTGGTTGTTGAGCTGATTGGTGCTTGTGGTTCCCTCGACCATGACGTTGTTGCTGCCGGCGCGCGCGCCGTTCACGTTGACGGCCATGTTTCCGGCGCCGGGCGAGTTGGCGTCGAAGATGGAACTCGTAATACCGGCGCTGAGACCGAGAATCTGCGTGAAATTGCGGGTCGCCAACGGCACCCCGCCCAGCATGTCCTTCTCGATGGTCTGACCCAAGGCCACCTTCTCCGATTGGAGAAGCGGGGTCTGCGCTGTGACCGTCACCGTCTCGGAGAGCGCGCCGACCGGGAGCGTAAAGTCGATGCGTACGCTTTCCGTGGTGCTCAACAAGATTCCGCCCCGCTCCACTCGCTGCATTCCGGCGCTTTCGACAGCCAGCCGGTAGCGGCCCGAGCGAAGCGAAGGAAACCGGTATAAGCCGTTGGCCAGGGAGGATGTCTCCTGGACGATCCCTGTATCCTCATTGGTCGCAACGATCTTGGCTCCAGCGATCACCGCTCCCGATGAATCAGACACCGTTCCAGTGATCGATCCGGTGATTTCCTGGGCGGCGATCCCGATGGATCCCGCAAGAATGATCAAAGCTGTCGCGAGCGCCAATCCGAATGGCGCCTGGGGCTGCCTGCAAGTCATGAAAACCTCCCTCGATCAGATCCCCCTCCCGTCCGAGAGCGGGGCGGCGTTTTCCGGCGAACCGGCTTTTCTGGCGGACCGGACCTCAGTTGTCTGAGAAGCCTGCATCCGCGATCAACTTGTTCCAGTCGCGGGCGCCGACCTGCTGCGCCCATCGATCAAACTGCAAAGCCATCGCCCGAACTCTTTCGGGCTGGGCGGAGGCGAGATTGCTGCACTCGGTCCTGTCATTTTGCATGTCGTACAATTCCCATTCGCCGGTCCGCTTTCCGGTTCCAACACGATTCATCTCTTCGTGAATCAGGTTGAAGTAGGAGACGAGTTTCCATCGCCCGTCGCGGACCGCGCGATTCCCCTCGTGCTCCCAATAGAGGACCTCATTCGTTTGTTTCGCCCTGCCGGCCAGGGAAGGCAAGAGGCTGACGCCGGAGGATTGGAGAACGCGCCTGCCCTGACGACGCTCCGGGCGCTCGGCCGCCGCTGCGTCGATGAGGGTGGCCAGGATGTCCTTCACGTGGCCGGTTTTGTGCGCATTGATGACCCCTTGAGGGATTCTGCCCGGCCAGGAAGCGATAAACGGAGAGGCGATGCCGCCCTCATGAACCCAGTGTTTGAAGAGCCGAAAGGGCGTGTTGCTCGCGTTGGCCCAGGGAAGGTAATAGCCGGAGTTCGACTCGGGCGGACCGGGAGGAACCTGGCGAGGAGTCTGTTTGCCGTAGGGTTCGGCGCAGGCGCCGTTATCACTCAGGAAAATGATGAGAGTGTTGTCCCGCCGCCCGGTGGATGCGATCGCCTCCAGGATCTTCCCGACGCCCTTGTCCAGCCGGTCGACCATCGCAGCATAGACAGCCATACGGAGATCCATGTCGTCCTGATCGGCATCCGCCCAGGAGTAGGAATCGGGGTGCGTATCGGAAAGGCGGGTGGAGGCATCGAACAGCCCGAGCTGTTTTTGACGCGCGAACCGCTGTTTCCGCAGCTCTTCCCATCCGATTCGGTACTTGCCCCGGTATCTCTCAATGTCCGCGGCGGGCGCCTGAATCGGCCAATGCGGCGCAGTGAAGGCGGTGTAGAGAAACAAGGGCCGGTCCCGGTCGGATTCGAAAATAAACTTCGCCGCCTCGGAACTGAAGGCGTCCGTGCTGTAGAAATCCGGCGGTGCGGAGACTTGTCCCTTCTCGGTCCAAAGGCGGTTTCCCGGCCTGAAGTGGTTGGACGCGCCGCCGAGGATTCCGAAGTACCGTTGGAACCCTCGCTCCCACGGACGCTGCCCTGCCTCCGAACCGACGTGCCACTTGCCCGTCATCAATGTCTGGTAGCCGGCGTCGCTGAGAAGTTCAGCCACAGTGACAGTTTCCGGCTTCAGGAATCCCTGATACTCGGGGAGGCTGTGCTTCTGCTGGATCGCCTTGTTGTACCGGTTGCCAGGCTCCATGTAACCGATTCCGGCCTGATGGGGGTAAAGCCCGGTCAACAACGACGCCCGCGTGGGACAGCAGCGGGCGCAGTTGTAGAACTGGGTCATCCGGGCGCCGCGGGCAGCCAAGCGATCGAGATTGGGAGTGGCGATCTCGGAGCCGAAGCATCCGATGTCGGAAAAGCCGAGGTCGTCGGCCAGGAGGACGACGATATCGGGCCTGTCAGTCTTCCGTTGCGGCCGCAGGAAAGCAGGGAAATAGGATTGCAAAGCCTGCCGCCGGGTCACTCGAAGGATTTTTTCATCGAGTTTGCCGGTCATCGGCAGAGATCCCTCTCCATCAATCCGCCAACGGGGGCGAAGCACTGGTCTCCCACGTGAGAAGTCTAATGGAGAAACCATCTGGAAATGCGTGATTCACTGTTTCGAGACTGTGATTCACATTCCTGTTATCAAGGAGTTATGGAGCCGCGGATACCTCCAGCACTGGAGAAGCGTCAAGACTGGGGCGAGCGGGCGGCCAGGAGCTTGACCTGTCCGGCGATGCCACGTTTGGCTCTAACTTCCAGGAGAAGCTCGAGCCCGATGGCGCGTCGAGGCGGGACGCCATCGATCAGACCGCGGATGGATTGGAAGACCTCCGGGGAGAGGAGCGCGTCAAATTTCCCTTCGTTGCCTTCCACGTGCAGCCCGGCCGCAAGCAGGACGAGACCGGTGGCGGAGAGGTTCGGCCGGATGGCCACCGTGGCATAGGAAACGCCATCCCGCGATGGGTCGATCATGCTTGTGTAGTAGGCCAGTTCTCCGGATCGAGGCTCCTGGTTGCGGATGCCGAACAAGCCGCGGCCCTGCTGCTCAAACCGAAAATTGACCTGCTGCTGAAAAAGGGAGGCCCAGGGATTGGAGAAGGCGTCGCCGACAACAATGAAATTGCCGTTTCGGAAATCGCGGAGGTTCATCAGCCTGCTGTGGCGGGTCTGGATTTCAACGCCCGCCCGCGACGCCAGCATGCGGAGGCGCTCGAGAAAGAGCACGTCCCGGAAACCCGTGATGAGCCGCCCACGAAGAATCCCGGGGCCGGCCGCGGGTTGGGAGGGCACGGCAGCCCCCCCGGCGGCTTGGGACTGTTCTTCATCGCGGAGGTACTGCTCCAGCGTGAGCATCCGGTCACGGTCTGAATTCACGATGTTCAAGGCCGCATCAGGGAGAACGACGGAAACGGGCTGGTCGACGCCGGAAAACAGCCACGCCAGCAGGTTGTCGGGTTCGGTTCGAACGATCTTTGCGGGCCTGGGCCAAAGACCATACGCGATGGACAGGACGGCCGCCATCAGCAGGGCCAGGACCACGAGCACGGTGAGATGGCGATAGAACCGTGCAGATTCCGGCGCCGGCGTCTGGGCCGGGTCGCCTTCAGCCGCCGGGGGAACGGCCGGCGATGCGCGCCGCGTGAACGACGGCACGTAGGTTCCTTTGGGAATATCGAGCACCCACTCTTCCGAAAGCCCCACGGTCTGGAAGTACTCCGCCAGTTTCTGCCTCAACTGCCTCGCTGAGGAGCGGACAATCGAATCTTCCGCCGGGTTGAACGACTCACGCCGTTTGAAGACCTGGTATCCGATCTCGTATTCGCTGAGCTGTGCGTGGGGGTTGGCCAACGACTGATGGCAGACGAAAAGTAAGAACTCCCGCAGCCGCGGCGCGCGGCGAAACGGCTCGCTCTCGGCGATTCTGGCCACGAGTTCACGCCGCTGCTCGACGGTCAGTTCCGATGTGATCCTTCGTGGATCTGCATTGAGCGAGTCCATTCTGGCGCCGGCTGACATCTTACTAGAGTGGCGCCGGCGGGTTCTGACCAGCGGACGCCTCACGGGCGGCGCGGATCAGGCGTGGACGGCGTTGACCTGGGCGTGGACGGAGCGGAGGAAGGCGAGGCC
>CAYWST010000444.1:0-4397 GCA_964461075.1 uncultured Solibacteraceae bacterium
AACCGCTCCCAGTCTACAAAAGGCCCGCTGGGAAATTGTGCCTGCCACAATTTCAATCGGTGCCTGCCACAGTTTCGCCCCGGCGGACGCTGCTACCATACGAGCATGGGCATGCTTTCCATCGTCATCCCGATCCATAACGAGGAACGTGCCATCCTCCGCCTCTACGACCGCCTCAGCGCGGTGATGGAAAAGGTCAACCGCCCCTACGAAATCATCTTCGTCGACGACGCCTCCACGGACCGCAGCTTCGACCTCCTCGCCAATCTCGTCGAAACCGATCCACGTCTCAAGGTGGTCCGCCTCCGCCGCAACTTCGGCCAGACGGCCGCCCTCTCGGCCGGATTCGATGAGGCCCAGGGCAACGTCGTCATCTCCATGGACGGCGACCTTCAGCACGAGCCCGAGGATCTCCCCGCCCTGCTCGAACGAATCGACGCGGGCTTCGACATCGCCAGCGGCTGGCGGAAGCAGCGCAACGATAACATGATGATGCGCAAAATCCCCTCGCGCATCGCCAATTGGCTGATGGCTAAAGTCAGCGGCGTCGATCTTCATGACTTCGGCACCACCTTCAAGGCCTACCGCGCCGAAGTTCTCAAGGACATCAACCTCTACGGCGAACTCCACCGATTCATCCCCGCGCTCGCCAGCCTTTACGGCGCGCGCATCGCCGAGGTCCCAATCGCCAATCCCGCGCGAGTCGGCGGAACCAGCCACTACGGAATCGGGCGGACCTTCAACGTCATGCTCGATATCCTGACCATCCGTTTCCTGCTGAAATACTTCACCCGCCCCATGCACTTCTTCGGCCGCCTCGGCCTCGCCAGTTGCTCCATCGGCGGCCTCATCCTCGGCTTCCTCTTCGTCAAGAAGCTCATGGGCCAGGAGATCATCCTCCAGCACGGCCCGCTGCTGTTCACCGGCGGCCTCCTCATCCTCGCCGGCCTGATGATGTTCTCTACCGGCCTGCTCGGCGAGATCCTCATGCGCACCTACTTCGAGAGCCAGGGGCGCCGCATCTACGCCGTTCGCGAAATCCGCTGCAAGAAAGAAGAGAAGACCCCCGAAGGCCGGGGCTAGTCTCTCACTCGACCGTCAGCGTCCCATCCCGCCCCACCGTCCCCTTCACCGCGCATGGCCCCACCGTCGCCTCTCCCCGCAACGGAATCCCCGCATCACCCTCAAAGAGCTTGATCACCCACTGCCCGCCTTCCTTGGCGCACGTCCCCGAAGCTTCAATCCGCGCGCTCGTCCACTTCGTCCCGTCCTGCTCGATCGTCTCGCGAATTCTTGTCAGCCGCACACGGTTCCCCGGCGCCAACCGAACTTCTAGGGCGGGCGGCTGGCCAGGCCGCAGGGCCGCGTGCTCCACGCCCCGTATTCGCCGCAGCCGCTCCGGCAGGGATTCGGTGCAGGAAACGCACTCGCTCGGCTCGAACCGGATCTCCCCCTTCTTCAGCTCCCCCGCCACGGGCGCCGCCAGAATCGCCAGCAGCAAACTAACGCGCATGGCCGGCCATGACCGCCTGACTTCGCGTCCACCACGATTCGAACAGCCCCCGCATCGCCTCTCCGAACCCCTCGTGATCGAAGACGATCGCCGTCCACGACGGCCGCGTCACGACCGGGTCCAGAAGCGCCGTCAAACCCTGCTTAGCGTCGAAGAGAGCCAGCTTCATGGGCAGCTTTTCCACCAGGAGAACCTCGACTCCGTGCTGCCGGTACTCCTCCAGACGCAATCGGTGATCCTCGTCCACCGCATCCGCTTCCAGCATGATCCGGCACCGGACCCCCCGCGCACATGCCTGCTTGACGAGCTGCTCGTCCAGCGGATCCACCGCATACGGAGGCCGCGAGAACTCCAGATACTCCCGCTCCACGTTGCTCAGCATCGAGCGATAGTGCACCGCGATCTGCGATGGTTCGTTGACGATCCGCAGATAATCGAGCGTCCCCCGCCCGCCTTGCCCTTCCGCGTATGCCGCTTTGAGTTCGAGCGCCAGGGAATTCCCCTGCCGCCGCTGGTCGGCAAGCTGCGCGTCCACAATCTCCTTCTGCCGCTCCAGATAGGCCGGAATCGCCAGACCCGGCTCAACAGCAAAGAACAGCTTGGTCTTTTCCTGGACCACCTGCGCGAAGCCCTTCTCCACCAGGCTGTCGAGGACCTCGTAAATCTTCTGGCGCGGAACCCGCGCCCGCGCCGCAAGCTCCAGCGCCTTGAAACGCGGATGCCCCACCAGCACCAGATACGACCGCGCCTCATAGGCGTTCAGCCCGATCTGCTGCAGCCGCCTCCAATATGCGCCCGAATCTACTTCCGATATGTCACGCATGGCGAAATCCCCGTTACCTCTTTGGGTTTCACACATATATCACAGACGACGGCTGCTGCAATATCCACTTGGCCGCGGTGCGGCCCAGTGCTCGGTTATACTGTTTCCACGATGCACCAAGTCGATGAGATCGCCCCCGGCATGTACCGGGTGGCGGTCTATGTGTCAGAGATCAATCTCCAGTTCAATCATTTCCTGGTGATGGACGACGAGCCACTGCTGTTTCACACCGGCCTCCGCGGGATGTTTCCAATCGTCCGCGAGGCGGTTTCCCGAATCGTCGATCCCGTCAAGATCCGGCACATTGGCTTCAGTCACTTCGAATCCGACGAGTGCGGCGCGTTGAATGAATGGCTGCAAATCTGTCCCCATGCAGAGCCGGTTTGCGGCCTCGTCGGCGCGCTGGTCAGCGTTAACGACTTCTCGATCAGGCCGGCGCGCGTGCTGACGCGGGAAGAGACCTTCTCGACGGGCAAGCACCGCTTCCGCTTCATCCCCACCCCGCACTTGCCTCACGGCTGGGACGCCGGCGTGCTGTTCGAGGAGACCGGCCGAACACTGTTCTGTTCGGATCTCTTCCACCAGTGGGGCGAGCGCGAACCGCTCACTCGCGAAAGCATCATCGACCGCGCCCGCGACGCTCTCCTCGAAAGCGAGAACGGACCCTTCGCCGGCTACGTGCCTTACACCCACCACACCGGCCGCATCCTCGAAGATCTCGCCGAACTCGCCCCGCAAAGACTGGCCACCATGCACGGCTCCAGCTTCGAAGGAGATTGCGCGCCCCAGATCCGCCAGCTCGCCGTCGTCATGCGCGAGGTCCTCGGCCCCAAGAGCTGAAAACCTCAACTCAAGTTACAGCCAAGCCGCCGCCGGATCCGCGGTCTCTTTCATCCGCGCCCGCAGCCGCTCTTTCATCCTCTTCAACTCGCCTGAGTGTGCGGCATCAGCGGCCATATTCTTCTCCTCGAACGGATCGGCCGCGAGATCAAAGAGCGCCTCTTTCTTCGACTCCCAAAGGATGTATTTCCATGACGCCGTCCGAACCGCCCGGTAAGGCTCCACAGCATAGCCCGCGGTGAGCGCCTTCGCACGCCCATCGTTCCAAGAGGCGAACGCCGCATCGCGCGGGAACTTTCCTCCCGACCACGCCGGACGCAAACTCGCCCCTGACAACATGTGTCCCGATCGAATCCCCGCTACATCGAGCATCGTCCCCGGCACGTCCACGGAAGCGACTGGCGCCTCACTCCTGCCGGGCTTCGTCACCAATCCGCCCGCGGCCATGAACGGAACCCGAATCGACTCCTCCCAGGGATAAACCTTCCCATTCAGCCCCTTGCTTCCGCAGAGATAGCCGTTGTCTCCCAGCAGCAGGATGAGCGTATTGTTCCACTGCCCGGATTTCTCCACTGCATCGACAACCCGCCCAATCCCCGCATCGAGTTCGGAAATCACCGCATAGTAGGTCTCCCAATCGAACGCGCGGCGTTGCGTGGCCTGCGGTTTCGGGTGCTTCGGCGGCGCCAGTTCCGCGTTGCGGCCCGCATAGAGTTTTCGATACGGCTCGCTCGCCGTCCAGGGCGTATGCGGCGCATTGTAGGTCAGCCAAAGCAGATAAGGCTGCTTCGCCTGTTGGATGACGTCGATGGCGGCGGAAGTGAAGATGCCGGTAATGTGGCCGGGCGTTTCAACATCGGCCGCCGCATCCAGCCCCTGCCGCAGTTTCGGGTTCATGTAAGGGCTGGCTCCGGGCGCGAGCCACTGGGGAGCCTTCGTGAAGCCGCACTCCCGCGGCGTCGGCTTGATGTGCCACTTGCCGACGAGGTTGGTCTCGTAGCCCCCTTTTCGGAGCTGCTCCACCACCGTCGCGCCGTTGAACGACCGGAACCTCATGTGCTCCGGATCGTTGCAGTCCAACCCCGTCTGATAGACCTCCAGCCCGGAAAGCAGAATGCCGCGGCTCGGGGAGCACTGCGGCGTCGAGATGATCCCATTCGAAAACAGCACGCCGCGCCTGGCCAGCCTGTCCATGTGCGTCGTCTGAATGTTCGGGTTGCC
>CAYWST010000445.1:0-4397 GCA_964461075.1 uncultured Solibacteraceae bacterium
AATTCCCGCTTTCCGCCGTCGTCACATAGGCGATCGACTTTCCGTCCGGCGACCAGCGCGGCTCGACATTCACGGCGTCGCCGGCCGTCACGCTCGACTCGTTTCCGGATTTTAGATCGATCACGACGAGATTGACCGCGTCGCCGAGACGGCGCGCGAAAACAAGACTGTTGCCGTCCGGCGAGGCGTCTGGCTGGTAGTCATATCCGGCGCCGCTTGTGACCTGCACGGCCGTTTGGCCGCTGAGCTCTTGACGCCAGATGCGGCCCTGCATCGAAAAGTAAAGACTCTTGCCGTCGCGCGACCATGCAACGCTTGATGGGCCGCTCGTCAGCTGCGGGACATACATCTCGCGCCAGTAATAGGGATGCGGCGCCGTCACCTGCTTCAGTACGGGTATGCGCTCGGCCGCTGTAACCGGGCCTGCCAGACTGAGTGAGAGCGCGACGGCAAGAAGCGCTGCGCCGATTGAACGCCCCCGTCGCCCGCAAGCGTACAGGCGAACGGCGTCAGGCATCGCCGATCGTTCGAAAAGCATCGCCTGAAAGAATGAACACGCGGTCATGCGCGCTTTCGACGAATCCGATCGCCTCATAGAAATTCACCGCCTTCAGATTGTGCTCGTCGACCGACAGCCTCACATAGCCGGCGCCGCGCGCGCGGCCCCAATTCGCGGCTTCGGAAATCAGCCGGCGCCCGAGCCCTCGTCCGCGCGCCTCCGGCGCGATATAGATGTCGAGGACGTGAACGCCCTTCATGCCGCGCCAGGTCGAAAACTCCTCGTAAAGGATCAGCGCGGCCACAACGGCGCCGCCGCGCTCCGCGACGATCGGCTCGACAATCTTTTCCGGTCCGAATGCGTATCGTCGCACGGCCTCGGCCGTGAGGACCTCCTGCTTCGGACCGATCGTCTCGCGCGCGAGGGCGGCGATCATCGACTGAATCGCTGCGGCGTCTTCGATCCGCGCGGGGCGAATGAGCATGGCTGCGTCAGAAAGCAATCGCGTTCCGCCCCTTCAGCTTCAGCGCGGCGCGCGCCTCGTCAGGGCTCGCGACATCGAGGCCCAATTCTTCGAGAATGCGGCGCATCTTCGCGACCTGTTCGGCGTTCGATTTCGCCAGGACGCCCGGCGAAATGGTGAGATTGTCCTCAAGCCCGACGCGCACATTGCCGCCCATAATCGCGCCCGCCGTCGCGATCGCCATCTGCCTGCCGCCAGCGGCGAGAACCGAAAACTGATAGGCGTCGCCGAGTAGCCTGTCGGCGGTCCCCTTCATGTGGACGAGGTTTTCAACGCTCGCGCCGGCGCCGCCGAGGACGCCAAGAACGAATTGGACGTAAAGCGGCGGTTCAACAAGGCCCCGCTTCAGGTAGAAGGCGAGGAGCTCGACCTGCCCCGCGTCGTAGCACTCGAATTCGAATTTCGCGCCGCCGGCCCTGCCGACGTCGGCAAGGATCGTTTCGATGTCGTCGAAAGTATTCTGGAAGACGGTCCGCCTCGTCGCGTCAAGGAGCGCCGGCTCCCACTCATGTTTCCAGTCGCCGTGCTTTTCGAGCATCGGGAAGATGCCGAAATTCATCGAGCCCATGTTGAGCGAGCACATTTCGGGCTTCAGCGCCCGCGCCGGGGCAAGACGCGTATCAAGCGTCATCAGCGACGAGCCGCCGGTTGAAATGTTCAAGACCGCGTCGCAGGCGTCGTTTATCCTGGTCATAAACGCGCGGAAGAGCTGGGCGTCCGCGCTCGGCCGGCCGTCAGCCGGATTGCGCGCGTGGAGGTGGATGATCGCCGCGCCCTCCTTTGCCGCCGCAATTGACGCCGCCGCGATTTCGTCGGGCGTCACCGGCAGATAGGGGCTCATTGTCGGCGTATGGACCGACCCCGTCACCGCGCAGGTGATGATGACTTTTCGCCTAAGCGCCTGAGCCATGAATGCGTTTCCTGCTGGCCTTGCTCGCCCGATTGCCGCATTTTGTCAGGATGCAGACAGGCGATCAACAACAAGTCTCATTATGACGCATGACGTTTTCGACTGGTCTCCCGCCGAGCCCTCGAAGCTTTTTTACCAGTCCGGCTCGCGCCGCCCGATGTTCGCGCGCTCGGAAGGCTGTTACGTCTTTACGACCGACGGCGCGCGTTATTTCGACGGGTCGAGCGGCGCGATGGTCTCCAACATCGGGCATTCCAATCCGCGCGTCCTTGCCGCCATGCGCGAGGAGATGGCGCGCGGGACCTTCGCCTATCGCCTGCACTTTGAAAGCGAGCCGGCGGAGCGTCTCGCGACGGCGCTCGGCCGCCTCGCGCCGCCCGGACTTACGCGCGTATTCTTCGCGTCGGGCGGATCGGAAGCGGTCGAGAGCGCGATTAAGCTCGCCCGCCAATATGCGCTGGCGAAGGGCGAAGCCTCGCGCACCGAAGTCATTTCGCGCTACCCCGCCTATCACGGCTCGACCTTCCTCTCGGGCTCCCTCAATGCCCGTCCGCACGACCGGGACTGGATGGATGCGGCCGACGCGCTGGTGATCCGCCTCGCCTGCCCCGATGCGTACCGGCGGCCGGCGGGGCTCTCGGCGGAGGCGTTCCGCGATGGGCTGGTGGCGGAGTTCGCGGAGGCAGTGGCCCGGGAGGGTGCGGAGACCATCGCCGCCTTCATCGCCGAGCCGGTGATGGCCTCGGGCGGGGTGATCCTGCCGCCGGAGGGCTACCTGCGCGCGATCCGCGAGATCTGCCGGGCGAACGACATCCTGTTCGTCGCGGACGAGGTCGTGACGGCGTTCGGACGGCTGGGCCATGTCTTTGCCTCGGGCGAGGTGTTCGGGCTCGACCCGGACATCGTGACCTTTGCCAAGGGGGTCACGTCCGGCTATTTCCCGCTCGGCGGCATGGCGGTGCGGGGAGACCTGCTCGCCGACCTGCGCGGCTCGGCGCACCCCAAGGCGCTCTTCGCGCATGGGCTCACCTATTCGAGCCATCCGATCGGTTCGTGAACTGGCCCCCCTTTCGACCGGACACCCGGGCATAGCCATGGAGGCTTAGGCATAGGCCTAAGCACGTGCTCATGTCTGATGTTGAGATCATCACCGATGGCGGCCGGCGCCGTCGCTGGTCGGCCGCCGAGAAGCTCCGCATCGTCGAGGAGACCCTGGACGAGAGGGCCAGCATCTCGGTGGTGGCCCGCCGCAATGGCGTGGCTCCGAACCTGCTCTACCGTTGGCGACGCCTGATGCTGGAGGGAGGAGCCGTCGCCGTGTCGAACGATGACGAGGTCACCAGCAACCGGGCCGTTCGTCAGCTCGAGGACCGCATCCGCGAACTCGAGCGCCAGCTCGGGCGCAAGACGCTGGAGGTCGAGATCCTGAAGGAGGCCCTCGACAAGGCGCGCCCAAAAAAACCGACCTGGCTCGTGCCGTCGCCGCTGAAGGACGGTTCCCGATGAAGGCGGTGGCCAATGTTCTCGGGGTCTCGCGCTCCAACCTTCATGCCCATGTGACCGGCCAAACAAAGCCGCGTCGGCGCTACCACAAGGCGCAAGACGCGGCGGTGGTGCCGTTGATCACGGCTCTGGTCGTGACCCGCCCCACCTACGGCTATCGTCGCATCACGGCGGTGCTGAACCGGCAGCTCCGGGCAGACGGGCTGGCCCCGGTGAACCACAAGCGGGTCTACCGCATCATGCAGGCCCACAGCCTCCTGTTGGCCCGCACCTACATGGAACGCCCTGATCTCGCTCACGACGGCAAGGTCGTCACTCTGCGCTCGAACCTGCGCTGGTGCAGCGACGGCTTCGAGTTCACCTGCTGGAACGGGGAGGTGGTGAGGGGTGCGTTCATCATCGACGCCCACGACCGGGAGGTCATCGCCTGGTGCGCCGTGACGGGCGCCGGCATCAGTGGCTCCGACATCCGCGACATGATGCTCGAGGCGGTGGAGAAGCGCTTCGGGGCCAACCGCGCGCCCCAGCTCATCGAGATGCTCAGTGACAACGGCTCGCCCTACACCGCCAAGGACACCCGCATCTTCGCCCGCCAGCTCGGCCTCAAGCCCTGCTTCACGCCCGTGAAGAGTCCCCAGAGCAACGGCATCTCGGAGGCCTTCGTGCGCACGCTGAAGCGCGACTACGTCCAGGTCACGCCTCTGCCGAACGCCGAGGTCGTGCTCGGATTGCTCCCCTCCTGGTTCGAGGACTACAACACCCACCACCCGCACTCCGGGCTGAAGATGCGCTCGCCCCGCGAGTTCATCGCCGCCCAAACCGCAACCGCCTAGGTGTCCGGTGAAACAGGGGCCAGATCAATCAGGTGCAGCTCGCCGGTGCGCAGGCCGGTGAGCCGCGTCGTCGGCTCGCTGATCTCGCGCGCCACGATGCCGTCGAGCCAGGCGGGCCCCGCCCAGTAG
>CAYWST010000446.1:0-4369 GCA_964461075.1 uncultured Solibacteraceae bacterium
TCGAGTACTGGTTGTCCTTGATCGAACCGTTGACGGGGATGAAGACATCGCCGAGGTCGGGGATGCCGTCGGGCGGACCGGCGACGCGGACGCCAGGGGCGGGACTGCCGATGTCGCGGATGTTGAATGTGGGATCGGCCGCCGGCCGGAAGTCGCGCAAAAGGCGGGCGGCGTTCGTATTGGGCCGCGTGCGGAGAACGAAATCACGAAACTGAGGAGTCTCAACGGTCGCCTGCCGTTGCTGGGGCTGGCGGAGGCGCAATCCCTGGTAGGAGCCGAAGAAGAAGAGCCGGTTCTTGATGACGGGCCCGCCCAGCGTTCCGCCGAACTGGTTGCGCTTGAACTCCGGCTGCGAGCCCGCGCGCGCTTCGAAGGTGTTGGACGCGTCGAGATTGTCATTGCGGAGGAACCAAAAGGCGGTGCCGTGCAGGTCGTTCGTGCCAGCACGGCTGAGGACGCTGATGAGTGCGCCGCCGGAGCGCCCGTACTCGGCCGAAAGGTTGTTGGTGACGATGCGGAACTGATCGACAGCGTCGGGGTTGAGCGTGATGGTCGTGCGCCCACCCTGGCGGTCGTTGTTGTTGGAGACCCCATCGAGCAGAATCTGGTTATCGCGGTAGCGGGCGCCGGAAGCGCCGATGCGCGCATCGGTCGTCTCCGATTCCTGGAGGCCCGTACCGGCGACGCGGACCACGCCGGGCTGCAGCTCGGCAAGCTGATAGACGTTGCGCCCGTTGAGCGGGAGATCGACGATCGCCCTCTGATTGACGACAGAAGAGACCTCTCCGCGCTCAAGATTGAGCGGGTTGGACTCGGCGGTGATCGTCACCGACTCAGTTGTCTGGCCTATCTGCAGGGAGACATCGAGCCGGCGGATCTCGCCGACGTCGAGAGTGACGCCCTCCCTGACTTCCAGCTTGAATCCGGAGGCCTCGATTTCCACTTTGAATCTACCGCCGGCAGGCAGGCTGACCAGCCGGTAGATGCCTTCAGCATTGGTCTTGACCGTGAACTTTCGTCCGGTCGCCACCTCGGTGGCGGTCACCGTCGCCCCTTGAACGGAAGCGCCTGACGGATCGCTCACGGCGCCTGTCAACTCGGCGAGAATGCGTTGCGCCCGGGCGCCCGGCGGCAACACACAGGCAAGAAGCACAAAGAATCCCAGGATTCGTTGCATATTGAATTTGAAGGTAGCAGACTGAGACAACAACGGCATGAACATCGACATATCTGTAAACCGAAGGGGGTTCTTCGGCGCGGCCGCCGCAGGACTCGCGGCCGGCCGGAAACTGCGGATGGGCGTGGTAGGCGGCCGGTTCGGGACATCGTTCCAGTTCCACGAGCATCCCAATTGCGACGTCGTAGCCGTTGCCGACCTGCGGGGGGATCGCAGGGACAGGTTAGCCTCAACTTACAAATGCTCCACGGCGTACGACTCATTGGACGAGTTGTTGAAGGACCGTAACGTGGAAGCCGTTGGCCTATTCACGCCTGCTCCGGATCACGTGGCGCACGCAACCGCGGCGCTCAAAGCCGGAAAGCACGTGCTCTCGGCGGTACCGGCGGCGATGACCCTCGATGAGTGCGCCAGCCTGATTGAAGCCGTCGAGCGCTCGGGCCTCATCTACATGATGGCCGAAACAAGCTACTATCAGCAGCTCACGATTTCGGCCAGAAAATTCCAGAGGGATGGCGCGTTCGGAAGGATTTTCTCATGCGAGAGCGAGTATCATCACTCGGGGCTCGAGGAACTCTTCTTCGAGGAGGGCAGGAAGACGTGGCGGCATGGATTTCCGCCCATGCATTACCCGACTCATTGCACGGCGCATCTCGTCAGCGTGACAGGCGAACAGCTCACCGAGGTCTCCTGTCTCGGGTGGGGTGACAGCGATGAAATCCTGAGGACGAACGTCTACCGGAACCCCTTCTGGAACGAGACGGCGTTCTTCAAGACGAACAAGGGGACGCCCTTCCGCGTGGCGGTCTATTGGAAAGGCGCGCATCGGGGAACGGAGCGGGCTCAGTACTACGGCGAGAAGATGAGCCTCTTCTTCAACCACCCCAACGGACTGGGTCCGGTGATCGTTCGCATGTCGGACGCCCGGGAGCGCGATAGCGGCGGTTTCCTCAGGTCGAGGCCTCAGCTCGAGAAGTATGAAACCCCCAAGTGGTGGGCGACGGAGCTGCTCCCCGCGCCCCTGCGCCACGACTCCGGTCACGAAGGCTCACACACGTTTATCACGCACGAGTTCGTCAGCGCAGTTCTGGAGCGGCGGCGGCCGGCCGTGGACGTTTTTGAAGCGGTTGCTTACACGGCGCCCGGCATTGTGGCTCATCAGTCAGCACTCAAAAACGGCGAGCAGATGAAGATCCCCCTGTTCGAGCGAAGCCCGGGATAGCGTTTAGCGCGGCTGAGCCGGAGCAGAACCAGAGACGTTAGGCCGCTTTTTCGCGTTTTGCTGCTTGTTCGCTACGGACTCGGTCAGCTCGGACAAGGCCTTGTCAACTTCATTCTCGCTCTGTGCGCCCGGCAACTCTACGGCAACAGGCGGGACTTCAGCTGTCTGAGGAGCGGGTGCTGTCCAGTCGAGTTGAATCTTTGCAGCGGGAGCTTGCTTTCTGACCTGCGCCGGTCCGGTTTCGGCAGCCGGCTTTGTGCGGCTGCACGCCGTGCCGAGCATGCAGCAAAGGAAGATCGCGATAAAGCTCTCAGTGACCTCTGACCGTGTCATGAGATCCCAGTATAAACAAACTTCACCCATTTTAGGACTATCCACCGGACGGCTCGCGGGCATGCTGGGATATACTCTGAAATGGTCTGACCGGAGAGTCTCCGGCGGACCGGCGCCAGCCGTTGTCCGCTGATTCCAGGAATCGGCCCGGACGCCCCCTCGATTCAGGCCAGATGTGCAATGGAACGGAAGACCGCACTCATCACGGGCATCACCGGGCAGGACGGCTCCTACCTCGCTGAATTGTTGCTTTCAAAGGGTTATGAAGTGCATGGCGTCGTGCGCCGTGTGGCCATCGAAGACCCCGAGCACAGGTTAGGACGGATTCTGCGGATTCAGGACCGCCTGACCCTCCACGCCGCCTCCCTGGAGAGCTACGCCAGCATCCGGCACGTGGTGGAGGCGTCGCGCCCCGACGAGTGCTATCACCTCGCCGCTCAAAGCTACGTCGCACACTCGTTCGACGACGAGTTCTCGACGATGAACAGCAACATCAACGGTACGCACTTTATTCTTTCCGCCATCCGAACCTGTGTGCCGCGATGCCGCTTCTATTTCGCGGCATCGAGCGAGATGTTCGGCCGCGCCGAGGAATCGCCTCAAAGTGAAACCACCCGGTTCCACCCCAGGTCCTGCTACGGCATCAGCAAAGTCGCCGGATTCGATTTAACCCGGAACTACCGGGAAGCATACTCCCTCCATGCCAGCAGCGGCATTCTCTTCAACCACGAATCGCCGCGGCGGGGATTTGAATTTGTGACACGCAAGATCACCTCGGGCGTCGCGCGGATCGCCGCCGGCAGGGCCAGCAAGTTGCTTCTTGGAAACCTCGACGCAAAACGGGATTGGGGTCATGCGCGGGATTATGTTGAAGCCATGTGGCTCATGCTTCAGCAACCGGAACCTGACGACTACGTGATCGCCACCGGCGAGAGCCACTCCGTTTCCGAATTTGCGGAACTCGCTTTCCGGCTGGCGGGCATGAACTGGCAGGACTACGTTTCGGTCGACAAGAAACTCTATCGTCCGGCTGAGGTCAGCCTTCTGATGGGTGACTCGAGAAAGGCTCGTGAGAAACTGGGCTGGGTCAGCAAAACGCCATTCCACAGCCTGGTGCACGAGATGCTCGCAGCGGATTTCGCGGAAGCCGGACTGGTCTTGCCGGCGGATGGACGCCGGGCGTAACCGTGGCTTCCGGATTCGGGTGGATGGACTGGAAGTAGGGCTATGCCGCTTAGCAGGATCACCATTGAGAAGCGACTCACCGCCGGCTTGGCCCGCTTGTCTCTTCATGACGCGGCGGGCACGGAGGATTCGCCAGCTTTCATCGACCTGTCCGCGCTCTGGCAGGTTCAGGATGACGGCGAGTTTGTTCGCTCTGCTTACAGGGCGATTCTTGGCAGGGAGTGTGACCCGGAAGGGATGAGAACCTACACGCGGCTCCTTTACCTGTTTTCGTCGCGGGAGGAGATTGCCGCGGCTCTGATGGAATCCGAGGAAGCCCGTTCGCGGCCTCGGCGCTATATCGGTCTCCGTCCCGTCCCCTCCCCAGCCTCCGGGTTGGCAGGATGCCTGCACGTGGTACGCCGCGCCTGGCGCACAATATTGTGGTCGACACCCCCCCCCGCGGGGGGCCG
>CAYWST010000447.1:0-4333 GCA_964461075.1 uncultured Solibacteraceae bacterium
ACGGTCAGGTTGGAGCCCGTGTTGCCGATGTACGCGCCTTCGATCAGCCATCTGCCCGGCAGTTCCCGCTGCAGGCTGACTTCCCACCTGTAGACCATGCCGTTGATGCGCTCCGAAGGGACGATGGTACCTGGATTCTGCCCCACAAGGCTTGCCGGGCCCCGGTTGGTTTCGGCGATGTACCCGTTCGGAAACGGATTCGCCAGGGAGGCGGTGAAGGTCAGCCCGCGGTCGGGCGACGCGACCAGCGGCGTGTTCCGGCTGAATCCGTTCTGATTAATCCCGTCCATGAAGAAGGGAACCATGAACATGCCCCACCCGGCGCGGATCGCCGTCTTCTCGTTCACGCGGAACGCGCCCCCGATTCTCGCCTGGAAGTTATTCTTGTCCGCCTTGAACGCGGGCCGGTTGTTCGCATCGGAGAAGATGAGAATCCCGGGCACCCTGAAGTCGGCCGGAGCGATCTCCGGAATCGGGTTGCGCGCGTAGTTGGCCCTGACCGCGGGTTCCGTGGGATTCGCCACAGAAGGGTCAAAGTCCTGGATCATCCGGTTATAGCGCTCCGTGGTGCCATGGTCGATCTCGTACCGCAGCCCGAGATTCAGCGTCAGCCGCCGGTTCACCTTCCAGTCGTCCTGCACATAGAAAGAGTTGTACATCGCCGTGGCCGCGTTGTCGGCGAGCAGCGGGAAATTGCCTCCCGTCGGCTGGCCGAGCAGGAGCGCGGCCATGCCCTGCGCCTGAAGTTGTTCGATCGGCAGGGAGGGATTCAAGTCGTTCTGCCTTGTGAAATCGTTGTTGAAAGTGTATGAACCGGCTTTGTAGGTCTGATCGGCGCGATTCTGCTGATAGACGCGATAGTCATAGCCGAATCGCATCGAATGAGCGCCGATGATCTTGGTGAGTGTCGGCTGCAATGACCATGTGGGGTTCGTGTTCAGGTAGCCCGTCGGCTCGACAGGCGAGGAGTAGTTTGTGACGTTGATCTGGGGCAGGGTGTTCGCCGTAAACATCGCCAGCGCCTGCTGCGAAAAACCCATCTTGGTGACGTCGTAATCAAAGGACGCCAAAGAGAAACGGTCCTGCTTGAATCGCGTGTAGCCCGCGCGCAGATTCAGAATTGTGGTCGCGGAGGGAACGTAGATATAGTCGACGACGCCTCCTTTGTTCCCGCGATGGCCCAGCCGGCCGTTGACCCGGACTCCGTTGACCGTTCCCGCAGAGTTCTCGTCCACCTCCGTGCGCCAGCCCTGCGAGTACCGGCCGAAGATGCGGTGCTTCTCGTTGAAGCTATGGTCGATGCGGGCAAGGAACACGTCGTAGGTGTTGTTCCCCGGCCCGTTGCCGCTATAGTTGTTCGTGATCGAATTCGGATTCGTGGGCAGGGGCAGGAACGATAAATAGTTCGCCGCGATCGGGCTGATCCGGTCCGCGCAAATCACGTTGATCCTCCCGTTGCACTGAATCGGATCGCGCACCACGCGCGCCCCTTCAGTGCGCGCTGTGCGGGGGTCATAGACGTAAAGAGGAGTCGGGCGGTTGAGCAGGGAGGAAAAGTCGCCGCGGCGGAACGCCTCGATCGGGACGGTAATCGTCTCCAGGTTCGGCGTGATGGGCCGGATCCGCTCGTAGCTCGTGAAGAAGAATGTCCTGTCCTTGCCGCTGTAGACCTTGGGAATGCTGAGCGGACCTCCAACCGTTCCGCCAAAGCGGTTGTAACGGCGCGCCTGTTTCGGCCGCCCCTCTCGATTGAAGAAGAACGAATTCGCCATGAGAACGTCGTTCCGGACGAATTCATAAAGCGTTCCATGAAACTCGTTCGTGCCCGACTTGACCGCCACGTCGACGCTGCCGCCGGCCGTTCGCCCCTGTTGGGCGTCGAAACCGGCGGTCACGACTTTGAACTCTTCCACCGCATCGGTCGGCGGCTGAAGGCCGACGCGCGCCGCCCCCTGCCCCTGCCGGTCCGCCGTGTTCGGCGTGCCGTCCAGCGTGTATTCGTTCCCGCCCGGAGACCCGTTCACCTCGAAATTCGAAGGACCGCTGTTGCTCAGCGCCGAATTGGAGTTCCAGCCGCCCGTGACGACGATGCCGGGAGCCAGTTGAATCAGGGTCATCGGATTCCCTTCAGCAAGCGGCAGCTCCGCGATCCTCCGGCGATCGATCACCTGCCCGCTGGTGGCCGTGCTGACCTCCAGTAAGGGCGCATCGGCGGTCACGTTGACCGATTCCTGAGTTGTGCCCAGCTCCAGCCGAAGATCCAGCGAGATCCTCTCCGAGATGCGGATCTCAATCCCCTGCCGGATCAGTTTCTTGAAACCCTGCGATTCAACGGTAACGGTGTAGGGGCCGGGCAGAAGATACGGGATCAGGTAGGCGCCATCGCTCCCCGTGGTTCCCGGGACCGAGACGTTGGTCTGCGTATTTTGCGCCGTCAGCTTCGCTCCGGCGATGGCGGCGCCAGAAGGGTCGGTCACGGTTCCTGTCAGTGTTCCCCGCGTTTCCTGAGCGAAGACGGATAAGGTGAGCGCCAGAACGCCCGGCGTGAGGCGTGCGGCTTGACACAAACGGCGTGTACTCATCATGCAATCTCCTGAAGCGGTCTTTCGACAGCCTTAAGCTATCGAGAGTCCCCGTCCATGTCGACTGCCGATGAGCGGACATTCGGATATGACATTCGTCATATGCCCGTCAGCCCAGTTTGACGATTCCCCGCTGAACCGCCTGCATTGCCGCCTGCGTGCGGTCATGCACGCCGAGCTTTTCGAAGATGTGGCTCAAATGAACTCGAACGGTTCCATCGGACAAGCCGAGAGTGGCCGCGATTTCCTTGTTGCTTTTGCCCTCGGCCACCAATCGCAGGACCTCGGTTTCGCGGGCCGAAAGCTCCTGCCTTGGAAGCCTCTCCGCCAGTCTCGCAGCGACGACGGGCGAATAGTATGTCCGCCCGGCGTGGACGGCGCGAATGGCGTCGATCAGCTCCTTGCGGAGCATGTCCTTGAGCAGATAGCCGCGCGCGCCGGCCTGCAGCGAGCGATAAATGTCCTCGTCTCCGTCGAAGGTCGTCAGGACGATGATCCGTGCGTCGCGGTCCATTTCCCGGATTGCCTTGATGGCGTCCACACCGCTCATGCCGGGCAGCCTCAGATCCATGAGTACGACGTCAGGCCGCTGATCGCGGTAGCAATCCACCGCGTCCTCCCCGGTGGAGGCTTCCGCGACCACCGTCATGTCGCCTTCGCCTTCGATCGTCACGGCCAACCCCGCCCGCAGCATGGGATGGTCGTCGACGAACATCACGCGGATCGCCGCCTGGCTCATGCGCGGACTCTCATGGGGATGACGACCTCAACCTCGGTTCCCTGATGGGGAGCGCTCTTGAGATCGAACCGCCCGCCCATCAGTTTGGCGCGCTCGCGCATGCCCGCGATGCCGAAGTGCTTCCGGGTTCCATCGGCCGCCTGCATCCTGGCGCCGTCGTCGGCGGTTTCCATCCGGACGCTCTTCGGCCCGTACTCGAGCGTGACTCTGACGGAGCGGGCTCGCGCGTGCCGCGCCGCATTGGAAACCGACTCCTGCGCGATGCGGATCAGATTCTTCTCTACTTCATGGCCCAGCTTCACGGGCGTCCCTTTGACGATGCACTCGGCGCGAAGCTCTCCGCCGGCGGCGGCGCCAATCGCGCTCCGAAGCCGGTCCTCGAACGCGGCGGCCTCGCTCTCGTCCCCGCGCAGCTCGACGATCTCGCGCCTCGCCTCCGCGAGGCAGCCGTCGATTTGATCGAGAACCCTCTCCAGATCCTTGCCGGCGGCCTCTGGTTCACGGCTGCACTTCTTCAGGAGAGCGTTCAACTGCAGCGCCGCGCCGGCGAAACCCTGCAGCAGCGTGTCGTGGATTTCCCTGGCGATGCGGGTCCGCTCGCTCAGCACGGCGGCGAACTCGCGCCGGAGCGCGCGCGTCCGAAGCTCATGCGCTCCGAACGCTCCCAACCCCAGCGCCACGGCGCAGAGGAGAAAGAATGAAGGCTGCTGATAGAAGTATGGCTCGACCTCGATTTCGATCCCGGAAACCTTGTCGCTCCAAACGCCATCCTCATTGGCGGCCATTGCGATGAACCTCCGCTTCCCCGGAGGAACGTTATGATAAGTAGCCGCTCCCCGCTCCTGCGTCGTCACCCACTCCTCGTCCACGCCCTCGAGGCGATACCGGTATTGAACCTTCTCCGGCGCCCGAAATGTCAGAGCCGCGAACTCGATTCGCAGCAGCCGGTTGCCCGGCGGCGACACGATGGGAGCGGCCATCGGAATCGGCTGGCCGTTCACCTCAACCCGCT
>CAYWST010000448.1:0-4288 GCA_964461075.1 uncultured Solibacteraceae bacterium
GTTCAAGCTCTATGCAGCCGACCGCGCCGGCATCATCCTGCACGATGTTCTGTTCGCCCCCTTCTTCGCGGGCGCCGCCGGCTCGGGCCAGATCTGGCACTGGGACGCCTACGTCGACAAGAACAACCTTTGGCATCACTTCGGCCGATTCGCCGACGTGGTGGCGAAACTCGATCCCGCTTCCGAGCATCTCCGCCCCGCGATGATCGACCACGACTCGTTGCGCGTCTACGTCCTCCAGGGCAAACGAACGACGCTTGCCTGGTGCCGCGACCGCGAAAACACTTGGCGCAGCGAACTCGAGCAGGAACGCCCGCCCACGCCTCTCCGCGGCCTCGAAATCAAAGGCCTCGGAGAAGGAAAGGGCCGTCTCTACGATCCCTGGTCTGGCCGCTGGAGCCCGCTCGAACTCAAGAAGGGGGTCGCTCATATCCCCGAACTGACGCGCTCCGCCGTCCTGCGCATCGAGCGCTTCTAGAGGCCCGCCGTGCCTTCATACCTCCTTTACGCCGGCCTCCTGCTTGCCCTGCTCGGTCTCGTCTGCATTGTCCGCCCTCTTCGCCGGCTGGGGTTTCCCAATCGCAAACGAGCCGCGCTTGCATTCTTCGCTGGCCTGCTTGTCGCCGCGTGCGGCTTCTTCTGGCCCTATTCGCGAGAGGAGTCCACCGGCATCACCCTGCTCGACGAATGGCTGCGCGAGTCGGACTTCCGCGAGGCCCACTCACTTGAATCTTCCGCCGATCCCGCCCGCATCTTCGAAGCCTTCAGGCAGGTCACGTTCGGTGAGCTGAAGGTCTATTCGCTCCTGATGGGCGTCCGTGCGCGCGTTCTGGGGCGCAAGCCAACCCTCACCACGCCAAACACCCCCGTCCTCGAAACCATGGCCTCCTCAGGCTTCGTCCACTTGGGCGATCGCCCGGGCCGGGAAGTCGTCATGGGCCTAATCATGAATGTCGATTCTTTGGAAGGACGCCGGGCGACCGCCGGCCAGTTCCGCGACTTCTGCGCTCCCGGTTGGGTCAAGGTCGCCTTCAATCTCCGCGCCGACCCCGCCCCTTCCGGGCGCACCATCATGAGCACTCAGACTCGGATCCTCGGATGCGGTCACGCCGAATCCGTTTCGTTCGGGCGCTACTGGAGATTCGTCTACCCCGGCAGCGCCCTCATCCGCTGGATGTGGCTCCGAGCCATCGACGCCCGTGCCTCACGGCTCTGAAGCCAACAAGACGATGGCTACAACCGGCGCCTCTCAATACACAAATGGCCCGGCCCATTTCGGGCCGGACCTTCCACGAGTGTTCCACTCAATCGGCTACTGGCAGAGGCTCTGGCTCGGAGCAACCACAGTGTTCGACTCCGCGATGCACGCCCCGCTTGGGCCCGTGACCGCTCTCACCAGCCCGTTCGACCGCAGGTTGTTGATCTTCACGCTCGTCAACCCATTGTCGCCTGATACCACGTCGATCCCCGCGGTCGCGGTGACCCGCATGGTTTCCAAAACGGCCTCGCCCTTCGTGCTTGTCTCAGACGCTTTCAGCAGCAGCGAGCCTCCGGCCGTGAGCACGCCTTCAGTCAGCTTGAGAACGCCGAACGAACCGGCCGAGCCCGCCTGCAGATTCACATTGCCGCTCGCCGCCGTCAACGTCGTCGTCTTGATGTCGATCAACGATTCGTCGCCGGCGAAATTGACTCCGAATCCCCCCGGAGCGATGATCCGGCCGAACGAGTAGTCCAGCGCAACCTTGGGGCCCGGAGACGTGATGTTGATCTGGCCGGTCCGTGTATTCAGCGTCACGGCGGTCGCCTGGATCGTCGCCTCAGGCCCGTCACTCGAGATCGAGATGCCCGTGCCGGCGTCGAGCCTCGTCTCCATCATCGAAAGTTCGTACTTCTGTCCGCCCTGAATGCTGATCAGTCCAGTCGCCTCCATCGAGTTCGCCGCGCCCGCCAGAGGCTTGGTGATCTGCAGCTTCGAGTCGTCCGCAAGGTCAATCGTCACGCCGCCGGCTGTCGCCAGCAGCCGCGATTCATCCAGAGCCACCGTCCCCTCCGGCGCGGCGAAGTTTACCAGCGCTGAGTTCGCCGAAAGCAGCGACTTCTTCAACGACAGAATCGTCTTTGCGCTCGCCTGGAATGAAAGCATTCCGTTAAATCGCATTCCCACGTTGTCGAACTCCATGCTGCCGTTCGGTCCGAAAACCACCCGGCAGCCCGTCCTGACAGTTTCCACCGCCGGAAGCGCCGGGCCAATGAACACCTTAACCGGCGCGTTGATCACCACCACGTTCCCCGGATTCGTCTCGCAGGCGGCCTTCAATTGAGCCGTCGTGCTGAACGGAGCCGGCTGTGCAAACGAAAGGGCCGCAAAAGTCAGCCCCGCGATTGCGGTTTTGTGCATCTTCATAAGAGTTGTCCCCTCTGTTGGTGTCGCGGATCGTATTGTCCGCTCATCCAACGAGGGGCGCGTTGCTGCAGTTTTGATATAGGCCGGCGAAAAAATGCTCGAAGTTCGCGATCTTTCTGTTGTCTACCCCGGGAGGGGATCACCGGCGATAACACAGGTCTGCTTCGACGTTCGTCCTGGAGAAACCGTCGGTCTCTGCGGGCCCTCCGGTTGTGGAAAGTCAACCGTCGCCCGCGCCGTTCTCGGCCTGCTGCCCGCCGGAGCCGCCGTCGAGGGTTCGATCGACTTTCATGGAGAATCGCTCCTGAGCGCCGGCCCCGTGCGCCTCCGCGAACTGCGCGGCCGCCGCATCGCCATCCTCCTGCAGGAGCCTGCTCTCGCCCTCAACCCGTTCCTCACGCTGGGCCGCCAATGCAGGTTGTTCATCCAAGCCCATCCCGGCGCCGATCGCGTCTGGCTCTTTCACCTCATCCGGCAGCTCATCGGGGATCGCGCGGATTCTCTCCTCCTCCACTACCCCTCCGAGGTCAGCGGCGGCGAGCGACAGCGCTTTGCGGTCGCCATGTCTCTTGCTCACCGGCCTGAGTTGCTCATCGCCGACGAGCCCACCACGGCCCTCGACCCCGTCGCTCAACGGGATCTGCTCGACCTGCTCGCCCGGCTTCGCGAGGAACTCGGCATGGCCCTGCTGCTCATCTCGCACGATCCGGCAGTCCTTCGGTATTGCGGCGCCCGCGCCGTCGAACTCCCCACTGGAGAGCGCGCGCTGTGACAGATCTCAACGTCCTCGAAATGCGCGATGTCACTGTCCGCTTCGGTTCGCCGAAGCCGCATGACGCGCTGCGTCATGTGAGCCTCGCCGCCACAACGCAAGATCACATCGCTGTCATTGGGCTGTCCGGCTCCGGCAAGTCTACTCTCGCCCGATGCGTCGCTGGTTGGCTCCGCCCCTCCGAAGGCTCAATCCGCATCCACGGGCCCGTTCGCATGTTGCCGCAGGATTCGCCCGCGTCCCTCAATCCTCGCTGGACCGTCCGCCGCATCCTTCAGGAGCCCGAGGCCATTCATGGCCGCGAAATCCCCAAGGCATTGCTGGTCTCCGCCATTCGCGAAATCGGACTCGACCCTGCACTGCTCGATCAGCGCCCCTGGCAACTCAGCACCGGGCAACGCCAGCGCGTCGCCATCGCGCGCATCCTCCTCTCGCCGCCATTCTCCCTCCTTGTTCTCGACGAGCCCTTCACCGGACTCGATCGAAACACCCGCGAGAACCTCCTGCGCGCGATTGAAGCTTTACGCCTGAGATCGCCCTTCGCGCTCATCCACATCGGGCACGGCTACGGCTGGCTGCGGCGGGTGTGCAACCGCGTGATCGTTCTGGACGGCGGCGCTGTGATCGAGGATCGCCGCGGATCTGACCCATTCTCGCTGCTCTCGCACCCGCGGTCGCTCTTGCTTCTCAACGCGGCGATGGTTTTCGAGGACGCCTCGTCATGATCGTCGCAAGACTCTGGCAGGGGCTCCTCATGATGTTCCTCCTTTCGCTCGCCTGCTTCTGGCTCTTCGAGGCCTCTCCTGGCGACGCGATCTCCGATCTGACGCTTGATCCGGCCGTCTCGGATCTCACCCTGGAGCAACTCCGCGCCCAGCGGGGGCTCGCAGGCTCTCCAGCCGCGCGCTACTTGCGCTGGCTTCGATCCGCCGTGACGGGCGATTGGGGCGTCTCCGCTTCCTATCAGCGCCCGGTCAGCGAACTCCTGCTTCCACGCGCCGCCCGCACCTTGGGGCTGAACGCATCGGCGCTCGCCGCCGCATGGCTGATCGCCATCCCATTCGCCTACATCAGGGTCCGCCGTCCATCCGCCGTCCCCGGCCGCGCGGCCG
>CAYWST010000449.1:0-4269 GCA_964461075.1 uncultured Solibacteraceae bacterium
AGAGAAGCGGCGCGGCGGAGAGCCTGGAACACGTTGATGGCGCCGAGCAAGTTGGTGTCAACGCTTGGAGCGGGGTCGTGGACGGTTTCAGATGTGCCCAGGATTCCGGCGGTATGGATGACGCCGGCGAACTGGGGGACGATGCAGCTCAGGAGGGAGGCGTCACGAACGTCGCCCACGACGGGATTCACGTTGTCTTCGATGCAGTGAGCGAGGTTGGGGTGGCGATCGAGCACGCTCACGCAGACACCATGGGCTGTAAGCGCGGAGGCGACAGCGCGGCCGATGAAGCCGTAGCCGGTGACGAGGACCGGCCCGTGCAGTTGTGAGATCATATGGTCCGTAAATCCGGATTATAGTGATTTGCCCGAGCAGAGATGGAGGCGCTGCTGATTGCGTTACTCGATTATTACTCCTAATTACAACCGGCCTGACCGGCTGAAGGAGTTTCTTGAAAGCCTGGCGGATCTGGACTATCCGAAGGCCGAGTTCGAAGCGGTGATCGTGGACGACGGCAGCGATGCGCCGACGGAAGAGACGGCGGAGGGCTTCCGGGAGGTTCTGCAGATCCGGTTCCTCCGGCAGAATCATGGGGGCGTAGCGAAGGCGCGGCATCGAGGCGCGTACGCCGCGCGCGGCCGATACCTGGTGTTCACCGACGACGACTGCAAGCCACGCCGGGACTGGCTGCGGGCGTTCGACGTGGCCTTGGAGCAAAATCCCGGCGCGGCGTTCGGAGGTCTGACGGTCAACGGGCTCGGGGAGAACCCGTGGTCAACGGCGAGCCAGGCGATCATCCACTTTCTCTACGAGTCAATGAACGGAGAAGGGCGTGCTACGTTTTTCACGGGCAACAACTGTCTGTTCCCGCGGGAAGGCTACTTTGCCATTGGCGGGCTGGACACGACGTGGCCGATGTGCGGAGAGGACCGCGATCTGTGCGCGCGCTGGACGGAATCGGGGCGGGACTTGATCTATGTGCCCGCGGCGGTGGTGGAGCACTTCCATGTTCTGGACGGGGAACGGTTCTGGCGGCAGCACTACAACTACGGCCGAGGGGCGAGGCGGTACCGGGTGGCCCGGGCGAAGCGCGGCGCAGGCGAGATCCGGCTGGAACGGCGCGGGTTCTACGCCGGGTTAATCGGGGCGGCGTGGAGGCACGGGCAAGGCCATGCGGGTTGGCTGATCGCGCTCATGATTCTGTTCGCGCAGGCCGCCAACGCGATGGGTTACCTGGACGAGATGGTGAGTCCGCTGAAGGATGCGCCGCGATGGGCGATCGAGACCGGCAACTGCGCGTAGTGATCGTCGGCTGCGGCGAGGCGGCGGTCCAGAAGCACCTGAGGGCTCTCGGCCAGGTTCAAGGGGTTGTCTGCGGTGGACTGATCGACACGGACGGCGAGGCGTTGCGACGCGCGGCTGAGCGGTACGGGTTGGCCGAAGCGCGGGACGAAGGAGACGCACTCCTGGTTGCGACGCCGCCGGGGGCGCATCTGGAGGCGTCGGGAGGGGAAAAGCCGGTGATGGTTGAGAAGCCGCTGTGTCTGTCGGCTGAGGATTGCCTGAGGTTTGCGGAGATGGCCCAAAGGCGGACCGTCCTGGTGGGGTTCCACATGCGGCATCACCGGCTGGTGAGCGAAGCGAGAACGTGGATTCAGCAGGGGCGGGTTGGGCGCATCGAATCGGTGCATGTCCGATGGGCGAGCCCGCGCGAAGACGAAGGGCTGCCCCGATGGAGGTTCCGCCGGGAGAGCGGGGGAGGCGCGATCTGGGAGATCGGGATGCACGCCTATGATCTCTGGCGATTCCTGACGGGCCTGGAAGTTGACAGCGTGTTTGCGACTTCGCGATCGGGGTCGCGCGAGGACGAGAGCGCCGAGGTGACGGCGCGGATGACGGGCGGCTGCATGGCGACGGCGTCTCTGTCGGAACGGGCGCCGCACCAGATCGAGGTGGAAGTGCGGGGTTCGGAAGGGCGGCTGCGCGTGGATTGCCTGCGATTCGAGGGGCTCTACTTCCAACCGGCAGGTTCGGCGCCGGGAGATCCCGCGGTTCGGGCGGCGGAGGCCCGCCGGCTGGCCTCATCGCTTGCCTTGGGAGTCCGGGCGATGAGGCGGGGTGGAGACTACCTGGGCTCCTATGCGAGGCAATGGATGCACTTCAGAGAAGTGGCGCTGGGCCTGGCGGCTCCGCTGGCCACAGTGGCTGACGGCATAGAGAACTGGGCAATCGCGCGGGCGGCGGAGGCGTCGGTCCGAAGCGGCGCGGTATCCTGTCCGCTGAGATCACTATGATGCTGACTCTTTTCCTGCTTGCTCAGGTTCTGCCATTGACTCCGCAATCGGTGACGCCGATGGGGATTCAGGCGGAGCAAACGCAATTCAAGGGGCGCGAATGCCTGAGGCTTTCAGAGATTCCCGGCAAGGCGGCGCAAGGGCCGGAGGCGGGGATCGCGGTGGTGAAGGGGAGTTCGTTCGGCAACGGAACCATATCGGTTGAGGTGGCGTCGACGCTGGGGCCCGGCGCGGCGCAGGCGGCGCGCGGCTTCATCGGCGTGGCGTTCCGGGTGAACGGGGACGCGTCGAAGTACGAGTACATCTATTTGCGGCCGGCCAATGGGCGGGTGGACGATCAGGTACGGCGCAACCACTCGATCCAATACTCGTCGCACCCCGAGTATCCGTGGCAGAGGCTGCGGAAGGAGTTTCCGGAGACGTACGAGTCGTACGTCGACCTGGAGCCTGGAGTGTGGACGAAGATGCGGATCGTGGTGAAGGGGACGCGGGCGGAGCTGTATGTTCACGACAACGCGCAGCCGAACCTGATCGTGAAGGACCTGAAGCTGGGCGAGGGCACGGGAGCGGTTGCGCTGTGGATCGGGCCGGGCACGGTGGGACACTTCCGGAATCTCGAGGTGAAGGCGGAGTAAGGATGGGCTTTGTCTTCGCGGCGCGGCTGGAGGAGATTCCCGAGTCGCGACTGGCCGGGGTGAACGTGCTGGGCTACGAACTGGTGCTGGTGCGGGAAGGGGAAACGGTGCACGCGCTGGACGGCTGGTGCCCGCATCGCAACGGGCCGTTGAGCCAGGGCAACTACTGCGACGGAAACATCATCTGCCCGTGGCATGCGTGGGAGTTTCGCGTCTCGGACGGGACGCTGGATTTCAACCCGGCGATCGCGCTTCGGAAGTATCCGGTGCAAATGAGGGAGGAAGAGGTGTGGGTGGAGATTCCGGATGCCCGAACTGCCTGAAGTCGAGACGGTACGAAGGACGCTGGCCCCTCGCGTGGAAGGCCGGGTGATTCGCGGGGTCGAGATCCTTTCGCCGCTTTGCGCAGACGGGCGGCCGGAGGAGTTGCGCGCGGCGCTGGAGGGAAGGCGGATCGAGCGGCTGCATCGCATGGGCAAGCACCTGCTGTTCAAACTGGATCGAGGCTGGCTGGACGTTCAGCTCCGCATGACGGGCCGGCTGCTGGCGGGCGAGCTGCGGGCGCGGCATACTCGCGCGGTGCTCACGCTGGATGATGGCGCGGTCCGCTTTGAGGATATCCGGCAGTTCGGGCGGCTCCGCTCCGTGGAGAATCCTCGGGAGCTTCATCTCGGCCCGGACGCGCTGGACGTGCCACCCCGAGCGTTTGTGATGATCATCGGATCGTATCGAGGCCGGATCAAACCTCTTCTGCTCAATCAGGAGGTGATCGCGGGCCTTGGAAACATTTACGCCGACGAGATCCTGCATGAGGCTGGAATCCACCCGCGCGCCCCGGCGGGCAGGCTTTCGGACGCAAGGCTTCTGAGATTCAGGGCGCGATGATGCGAATCCTGGAGGCGGCGATCGACGCCGGGGGCTCGTCGATTTCGGACTATGTCGATGCGGAGGGCAGGCGGGGCGGCTATCAGGCGCATCACCGCGTCTATGGGCGAGCCGGAGAGCCTTGTCTCAACTGCGGCGGTCCGATCCGGCGGATCGTGTTGAACCAGCGCTCGACGCACTTCTGCCCGCGCTGCCAGCGGCGTTGATCAGAAGGTGAAGCGGTAGCCGGGATCGAGCGCGCGTTCCTGCCAATCGGCGAGGAGGAGCAGTTCGCGGACGAGGCAGGGGTTGGTTTTGCCGCCGGTGAGTTGATGGCGGATGACTTCGAAGACGTGCCCGATGCCGGCGGCTTCGTCGATGTCGATGCCGGCGGCCCAAGCGCCGGTTTCGGGATGACGCATGAGGGTGATCTGCAGGTTTGCGTGGGCGTCGAGGGTCTTGTAACTTTCCTGGCG
>CAYWST010000450.1:0-4251 GCA_964461075.1 uncultured Solibacteraceae bacterium
CTATGTTCTCAATGCACCCGCTTGGCGGCCGCGGCTAATTTGTACAGCAGTGGTTGAGGCATATCTGCGAGTGGCGGAAGTCCTCGATAAGCGGGCTCCGGCGCATGCGGCAGGCGGCGACGGCTGGGCGTCGGTGGTAATGGCGTTTCTTCAGGCGCTGCCGAGTATCGCTCAGATGTTCCTTGCGTCGCGATCTGCTGGCGCCCCTCCGCCGGCGGCGACGAATTTTCCCGTTGTTCCCTTACCCCAGGAGAATCCGATGGCGCAAAGCTCTGCAACCACTCAACTCTTCGCGGATCTGAAGCCCTTCCTTATGAAGTCGCTGATGAACGGACAAGGCGGCGACGAATTCGCGGCGGGATTGATCACCTTCCTTGGCCGCGAGAAATACGACCAGATCTGCGCGCTTGGTCCCGATGGGATTCTCGACCAGGTCAAAGCGATGGCCGATGTCTGGCCCATGCTGGAACCGTTCTCGATGGAGGTTCGCAAGTTCATTGGCGACTTCATTGAGTACGCCTCGCCGGCGGGCGGATCGGAGAGCGCCGCGGCTGAGGTGACACAGTGAGCGGGATTTGTCTCCTGTGCGGCAAGATCATCGACCCGGAACCGGCGCACGTCCTCGGAGAGATCCCGCTGGAGCGCTTCAGCCGTTTGGGCGCGGCGGCGTTCGCGCACCTGGTGCGAGAGCATCCGGCGGAGGCCGCCGGCCGCATCAACGCTCTCATGGGCGTCACGGCCGTGTACGCCTCGACGCTCTATCTTGCGCTACCGGCAGGCGGCGACGAGCTGCAGCATCAGGCCAAGCTGCAGCTCATCGCCATGTTCGACGGGCTGTACTACAGCGAACTGGAGAAGACTCTTCTGGTCCGGGAAGCCGAGTACTCCGATGCTCCACAAGCGGGGAAGGGTCCGAAATGCGTTGATTCGTAAGAGGCGAAATCCTCCGTTTGCAGCGCCGCGCGTCCTGTAAGTCCTGTGGAATCAACACGGTTTCGCTCTTCCAAGCTGTTGGTTGCGGGTTCGAGTCCCGTCTCCCGCTCCATTTGCCCCAACCTGGATCTCCTCAGGGCCGTGGCGCGGGCAGCATGTTGCGAATGGCGGCGATGAGCCAGCGGCCGTCCTGGCGCTGGACGACGAAAGTACTCCACATGTGGCGGGAGCCGGCGGCTCCGGCGATCGTGTAGCGGCCGTCGGCGATGGCGATATCTCGGGTCAAAGGGCGGATCGTCTCGATCTCGATCGTCCTCCGGCCGGACTCGCGGGCCGAGCTGGCCAGGACGCCTTCAACCAGAGACTGGCGGCCTTTGCGCCACTCGCCGGAGGAGACCAGTTGATCGGCGTTGGCCGTGAACAGGCCCGCGAGCCGCACGGGATCGCGATGTTCGCGGGCGTCGAAATAGGATTGCACGAGAGCGCGGATGGCCGCGTCATCGCCCCCGGTTTGGGCCGGGAGCGCCAGGGCGGCGCCGAAAAGGGTGAACGCAAGCCGGCGGGTCATAAAAACCATTTTCCTCAAGCCAGAGGGGTTTACGCCGATGAGGGCGGAAGAAGGCGGAGGTTCACCGACAAACATATGGCCTTGGATGTGTTGATAGTCGACGACTCGGCGGCGATCAGGAAAATCCTGCAGCGGGTGCTTGTGCAAGCCGAGGTGCCGCTCGGTCATGTCTATGAAGCGGGAGACGGCGTGGAGGCCCTGGCACGGCTGAAGGAGATCCGTGTCGGCCTGATCCTGAGCGACATCAACATGCCGAACATGGACGGGCTTCAGTTGCTCGGGGCGCTAAAGACGCAGGAGGAGACCAAATCGGTCCCGGTGATCATGGTGACGACCGAGGGGGGCAGCACGAAAGTGATGGAGGCGGTCAACCTGGGGGCGGCCGGCTATGTCCGCAAGCCATTCACTGCGGAACAGATCAAAGAGAAGCTGGCGGGAATTATCTGAGGGGAACGGGCATGATCACGCATGAAGAACTAGCGGGCATGATCGAAGAAGCGAGCCTGAGCGTCTTTTCCATGATGTTGGGCCTGGAGTTCACCACGGGCGAGGCATATGTGGAGGAGGACCCTCCCGGACCGAGCGAGGGGGTGTTGGCTTTGATCGGCTTGGCGGGGACATGGGCCGGTTCGGGAACCTTCAGTTGTTCGGCGGAGATGGCGCGCAAGATCAGCTCGTCGCTGCTGATGACGGAATACGAATCCATCAACGACGAAGTCCTGGACGCGATCGGGGAAGTGACGAACATGGTTCTGGGCAACGTGAAGACATCGCTCGAAGAAAAGCTGGGCCCGATGGGGCTGAGCATCCCGACGGTGGTGTACGGACGGAACTTCACGACTCGAAGCATGGCGAAATGTTCCTGGACGGTGGTGCCGTTTGAATTGGGAGGCGACACGCTGCGGGTGCACATGTGCCTGGCGCCGAGCAGGGAGGCGAAACGGCTGACGACGGCCGGCGAACACGGCAGGGCGTTTCTGACGATGATGCAGTGATTGAGCAGGGAGGGCCGCGCCGGCAACGCTATCTTGTGGTGCGGCTTGCCGGGAAAGAGTTCGCGCTCGAGGCTTGGACGGTTCTCGGGCTGATGGAGATGCGCGGGCTTGAAGTCCAGGAGTGCATGGGGCCGCCAGGCTGGCGGGGCCTGGTAAAGTGGCAAGGAAAATTGTTGCCAGTGTATTGGCCCAACCGTAGGCTCGGTTTGGCGGAACGCCCCCGAGCGGCGCGCGCGTGCCTCGTCCTGCTCGGAGGGAAGGAAAAGGCTGGCGACGTAAGCTGGGCGATGCGCGTCGACTCGGTGTCCCGCTATGAAGACCTGGCGCGGGTGCACGTACGAGAAGGCCGGCAGGTTCGGCTCGGGGGGAAGTGGCGGCCGGTGTTGGAGGTGGACCGGATCTGGCGCGAGTGGCTGGTGGCGGGCGATTAGGTCATGAGCCCGAGTGGACCCGCGGCCCCGGAGTCTGGGCGGCGAGGATTTCGGCTTCGCGGACCAGCATGGACCGCCAGCGGGCCTCGGCTTCGGCGCGCGGCGCGATCTTCGCCGCAAGCCTCAGGAAAACCTTGTAGTGGCCGAACTCGGAGCTGAACAGAGCCCTGTAGAATCTCGCGAGTTCGGGGTCAGGACAGTGTTGCGCCAAAACCGCAAACCGCTCGCAGGACCGCGCTTCAATGAGGGCTGACACGAAGAGGCGGTCAAGCACTTCAGCCGTGCCGCCGCCCTTTCGAACCATGGCGCGGAGCTCGTTGGCGTAGGGATTCTTGTGCACCCGCGCGAGGCGGCCGCCGCGTTTGAGCAGAAGACGCGCCACTTGGGCGAGGTGAGCCGCTTCGTCGCGCGCGATGTTCGTCATGGTCTCAACCCATCCGGGAATCCAGTCGCCAGGCCAGCGGGTCATCATATCCATTGCGTTGTTGGCGGCCTTCTTCTCCAGGAATGCGTGGTCGATCAGAAGCGCGACAGGATCGGCAAGCGCGGACTCCGCCCACGCCGCGGGCGTGCGGGACAGCAGCGGGAGCAGCGCAGCTTTTTCCAGGGTGGCGGCCACGACCACCAGTGTAGGCGATGGATAATCGATCAAGCGAGATGCAGCGACTCCTGTTGGGACTCATGATCGCCGGAACATCGGCGCACGCGGCGGATCCAGCACGGCTGGAGGCTTGGAGGGCGGCGCTGGCCGGCCGCGGTACGGCGGCGCTGCTGGTGGTGCATCAAGGAAAACCGGTCCTGGAGTGGTACGCGCCGGGGCACGACGCCGCGCGCCCGCAGGGCACCGCCTCGCTGGCGAAGTCGCTCGTTGGCGGCATGTCGCTCCTGATCGCCTGGAATGACGGGCTGTTGACGCCCGGCGATCCGGCTGCGCGATGGATTGAGGGGTGGCGGGGGGACAAGCAGAAGGAGCGGATCACGCTGAGGCATCTGGCCACTCATTCTTCGGGTATCGAAGACGCCGAGATCGCCGGCGTGCCGCACGAGAAATTGCCGGGCTGGAAGGGGGCGTTCTGGCGGCGCGAGCCGGATCCGTTTTCGATCGCGCTTTCGCAGGCGCCGGTGCTGTTTGAGCCGGGCTCGCGGTTTCACTACAGCAATCCGGGGATGGCCGTTCTGGCCTACGCAGTGACGGCGAGCCTGAAGGAGGCCCCGCAGAAGAACATCCGCGATCTCCTCGATGAGCGGCTCATGAAACCGCTCGGCATTGGAGCGGCCGATTGGTCCATCGGATACGGCCGGGCCTACAAGGTGGATGAACTCG
>CAYWST010000451.1:0-4233 GCA_964461075.1 uncultured Solibacteraceae bacterium
TTCGGAGACAGGTCTGCGGGAGGGCGTCTCCCGGGTGATCTCAAGGAATCCAGTCACCTTACCCACGGAGCACCTCCTGCGCCATCAGGGGGCGCGTCAATGTGATCTTGGGCATGTCGGCGCTTCTGGGGGCGCCGATCACGCGCTTGTATTCATGCGGGAAGACCTTGACGAACCGCGGCAGCATCGCATACCAGTTGTCCAGAATCCAGCGGGCGCGCAGACTGCCGGTGAGCTCGGCGTGCTTTTCCGTCAGGCGGCGAATGACGTCGACGTCGCGCGGATCGAAGGCCGGGTCGAGGTCGACCGAGGCGCGGTTGCACAGCCGCTCGCTGAACTCGCCTGTCTCATCGAGGACGTAGGCGATGCCGCCGCTCATTCCGGCGGCGAAGTTCTTGCCGGTGCGGCCGAGAACGACGACGAGGCCCTTGGTCATGTATTCGCAGCCGTGGTCGCCGACGCCTTCGACGACGGCGGTTGCGCCGGAGTTCCGGACGGCGAAGCGCTCGCCCGCCATCCCGTTGAAGAAGGCTTCGCCGCCCGTCGCGCCATAGAGGGCGACGTTGCCGATCAGGATGTTCTCCTCCGGCACGAAGGTGCTGCCGGCGGGCGGATAGACAACGAGACGGCCGCCGGAGAGTCCTTTGCCGACATAATCGTTGGCATCGCCTTCCAGCGTGAGCGTCACGCCCTTGGCGAGGAACGCGCCGAAGCTCTGGCCCGCGCTCCCGGTGAGATGGAAACGGATGGTGTCGTCGGGCAGTCCGCCGGAGCCGTACTTACGGGCGATCTCGCCGGAGAGCATCGCGCCGACGGTACGATGAATGTTCCGGATGGGCAGCTTGAAGTCGATGGGCGTCCCGTTCTCGATCGCTTCCCGCGCATGATCGATTAACTTGTAGTCGAGCGCCTGCTCGAGCCCGTGGTCCTGGCTGATCATGCATCGGCGTCCGACCCGGCTGGGCGCCGGCGGATTGTAAAGGATGTTGCCGAGGTCAATGCCCCGCGCCTTGAAGTGGTGTTCGAGAGACTTGGTCTGAAGCTTATCGACACGCCCGATCATCTCCGCGACGGTGCGGAAGCCGAGCCGGGCCATGATCTGGCGGAGTTCCTCGGCGACGAAGAAAAAGTAGCGAATGACATCCTCCGGCTTGCCGTTGAATTTGGCCCGGAGCTTCGGGTCCTGCGTGGCGATGCCCACGGGGCACGTGTTGAGGTGGCACTTGCGCATCATGATGCAGCCCAGCGCGATGAGCGGCATGGTGGAGAATCCGAACTCTTCGGCGCCGAGCAGGGCGGCGATGGCCACGTCACGGCCCGTCTGGAGTTTGCCGTCGGTCTGAAGAATGACGCGGCTGCGCAGGTCGTTCATCACGAGCACCTGCTGGGTCTCGGCGAGGCCCAGCTCCCAGGGGCTGCCGGCGTGTTTGATGGAGGTGAGCGGACTGGCGCCGGTACCGCCCGTATCGCCGGAGATGAGGATCACGTCGGCGTGGCCTTTGGCGACTCCCGCGGCGATCGTCCCGACGCCGACTTCAGCAACGAGCTTGACGGAGATGCGCGCGGCCGGGTTGACGTTCTTCAGGTCGTAGATGAGCTGCGCCAGGTCCTCGATCGAATAGATGTCGTGGTGCGGAGGAGGAGAGATGAGCCCGACACCCGGGGTGGAGTGCCTGACCCGGGCGATGACCTCATCCACCTTGTGGCCCGGCAACTGGCCGCCCTCGCCCGGCTTGGCGCCCTGGGCGATCTTGATCTGCAGTTCCTCCGCGTTGACGAGATAGTTGGTGGTGACGCCGAAGCGGCCGCTGGCCACCTGCTTGATGGCCGAGCGGCGCCAGTCGCCGTTGGCGTCCCGCGCGAAGCGCGCTTCGTCTTCCCCGCCCTCGCCGGTGTTGGACCGCCCGCCAATCCGGTTCATCGCGATGGCGAGGGTTTCATGCGCTTCCTTTGAGATCGAGCCGAAGCTCATCGCGCCGGTGGCGAACCGCTTGACGATTTCGCCGGCGGGCTCGACCTCCTCGAGCGGGACCGGCTGATCGGCCCAGCGGAAATCGAGCAATCCGCGGATGGTGGCCAACTGGCGGTTCTGGCTGTTGATGTGCGCGGCGAACTCTTCGTAGGTTTCGAAGGAGTTCTTCTGCACGGCATGCTGGACCTTGCTGATGGTGTCGGGATTGAGCAGGTGATACTCGCCGTCCCGCCTCCAGTGGTAGTTGCCGCCGACGTCCAACTCGGTTTCGGAACCCGATACGGGCTGGAAGGCGAAGCTGTGCTTCCGGCTGGTCTCCTCAGCGATGACATCGAGGCCGATCCCCTCGATGCGGCTGACGGTACCCGTGAAGTATTTGTCGACCAGCGATTTCGCAAGGCCGATCGCTTCGAAGACCTGCGCGCCGCGATAGGACTGCAGCGTCGAGATTCCCATCTTGGAAAAAACCTTCAGCAGCCCCTTGTTGATGGCCTTCTTGAGGTTCTTGAGCGCGGTGTCGAAGGTCACTCCAGCGGGCAACTGGTCCCTGCGCGCCAGATCTTCGAGAGTCTCAATGAGAAGGTAGGGGTTCACCGCGGAAGCGCCGTAGCCGATCAGGAGGCAGAAGTGCATCGTCTCGCGCGGCTCGCCGCTCTCGATGATGAGGCAGACCTGCGTGCGGGTGCCCTCGCGGACAAGATGATTGTGGACCGCGGAAAGGGCCAGCAGCGACGGGATGGGGGCAAGCTCCTCGTCCACGCCGCGGTCCGAGAGCAGAAGCACGGTGTAGCCCTGTTTGATGGCGAGCGAGGCGCGGCGGCACAGGCCGTCCAGCGCGCGCTCCAGTTCCCTGCCCCCGCCTTCGACGCGATAGAGCATCGGCAGAGTCGTGGCCAGGAAGTCGCCCCAGCTCACGCGGCGGAGTTTTTCGAGATCTCGATTCGTCAGCAGCGGATGCTCGAGCTTGAGAGTGTGGCAGTGCTGCGGCGTTTCCGCGAGGATGTTGCGCTCCGTGCCAAGGTAGGAGGTCAACGACATGACCAGCTCTTCGCGGATCGGATCGATCGGCGGATTGGTGACCTGTGCGAAGAGCTGCTTGAAGTAGTGGAACAACGGCTGCGGCCTGTCCGAGAGGCAGGCCAGCGGGGTGTCCGTCCCCATCGAACCGACCGGCTCTTCGCCTTTCTCGGCCATCGGCAGGAGGATCTTCTGCAGATCCTCGTCGGTATAGCCGAAGGCGCGCTGGCGGGCAAGCAGCGTGTCGTAATCGGTTTCGTGAACGCGCGTGGGCTCGGGCAGCGAATCGAGCCGAATTTGCTGCTGCTCGATCCACTGGCCGTAGGGATTGCGGCTCGAAAGGCCGGACTTGATCTCTTCGTCGGGAACGATGCGGCCCTGAGTCGTGTCGACAAGCAGCATCCTGCCGGGCTGGAGCCGGCCCTTGTAGGCGACGTCTTCGGGCTTCACGGGAAGGACGCCGGTCTCCGAAGCCATGACGAGCAGGTCGTCCCTGGTGACCATGTAGCGGGCCGGCCTCAGCCCGTTGCGGTCCAGCGTGGCTCCGATCACCCGCCCGTCGGTGAACGCCACGGCCGCCGGCCCGTCCCAAGGCTCCATGAGAGAAGCATGGTATTCGTAAAAGGCCCGTTTAGCGGCGGGCATCGTCTTGTCCGCGTCCCATGCTTCCGGGATCAGCATCGCCATCACGTGCGGCAGGCTTCGTCCTGCCAGCGTCAGCAGTTCCACGGTGTTATCGAGGATCGCCGAATCCGACCCGTGCGGCTGCACCACCGGCAGGATCTTCTTCAGGTCCGCGCCAAAGAGATCGGACTGCAGAATCGGCTGACGCGCCTCCATCCACGCCGCGTTGCCGCGGATTGTGTTGATCTCGCCGTTGTGGCAGAGATAGCGGAAGGGGTGAGCGAGCTGCCAACTCGGGAACGTGTTGGTGGAAAAACGCTGGTGCACCATGCAGAGCGCGCTGATGCAATCGGTGTCGGAAAGGTCGGAGTAAAAGCGTGAGATCTGCGGCGCCAGAAGCAGGCCCTTGTAGACGATCGTCCTCGAGGACAGCGACGGAATGAAGAAGAACGACTTGTCGCGAATGTCCTGCGAATTGAAAATCTCAGATTCCGCGCGCTTGCGAATCACGTACAGCTTCCGCTCGAGCGCATCCTGGTCCATCCCCGCGGCGCGGCGAATGAAGATCTGCTGGATGTAAGGTTGAGAAGCGCGCGCTACGCGCCCGATTGCGTCCACAT
>CAYWST010000452.1:0-4224 GCA_964461075.1 uncultured Solibacteraceae bacterium
CCTCGCAACAGTAGCCCGCGGCGCCCCCGCGCTCGCCGCCGCCCTCCTCCCGACCTTGGCCACTCGCGGGCCCTCCCCCGCACCGGACTCGGACTTTGCCGCCATGGTCCGCCTCGGTTCTCCCACCGCATCCATCCGCGCGACCGAGAACTTCCCCACCGCCCTGACACAGGGTGTAAGGCTCCTTGTTCGGTTCTCCGGAGTCCCCGATGGCGTACGAATGCTGCTTCCCGATGTGATCGTCGGATCCAACGCGCTCGTGCCAACGCGCAGCGGCGGCTTCGGAAGGCCCGCCACCCCCGGGCTGGTTTCGCCCTTCGCGGCGGCGCAGCTCACGCTGATCCGCATCGTCGACGCCGAGATCAATGGGCAGGGCGGCCGTCTCGCTGTCAACGCGCCGCCGGCGCCACAGTCGTTCGGACAGCTTCGCGAGGCCGCCTTCAGCCGCGGAACTCCGTACGCGGTCTACGAGGTAGTCTCCTCCGATCCCGCCCGCCTTGAATCCGCCGAATTCCCCGCGTGGGTCGCCGTTCCGCCTCGCTTCGACACCCCCTTCGGCGAGAGCGTCGTTCAGCCGACTGTCGCGCTCGCTCCGGTCAGCGAAGTGGAAGACGTCCATGAGACCGCGCCCATCCCCCGATACCGCCCAGTGAACCCGCTCCCCGACTGCGGCCTGGTCGGAGATTGCACGGCCGCGTGGTTTCCGAAGATGCGGATCAACGCGCCATCGCCCTTGAGCTTTACCGCAGCCGCCGGCGGCGGCGTGCAGATCGGCTACGGCGGCATCGTCAACGACGGCGGCGGCCTGCTCCAGTGGCGCGTCACCGCCCGCACCAGACAGGGTTCCGGATGGCTCCTGGTGGACCCCACCACCGGCGTGCAGAACGGCGGCGTGCGATACGACCTCAACCCGCTGAACCTTGAACCCGGCGAATACACCGGCGAGCTGGTTTTCGAACATCTTGCGCCTCCCACTGGACGGAAAGACGAACGCGTCTTCGAGATCAGAATTAGCGTGACGCCGCGCCAGACGCCGCCAGTGACCCCGCCAGTCACGCCGCCGCCCGGCACAACGCCCGATCCCCAGCCGCCCGCCATACCGCCGCCAATAATCGCCGGCGTCTCCATCGGCCCGGCCAATCTCGGACCGCCCTTCGCCCCAGGTTCCCTGGTTTCCATCCGGGGCAGCGGCTTCGGAGCCGGCGCGGAAGTCACCGCCGGCGGCTTGCCGGCTCGCATCGTCACCGCCAGCGGCACGGAGTTGAGCGCCGTGCTGCCCGATGATCTCCCCGCCGGCCGCGCCGCCCTTGTTGTTCGCGTCAACGGAAGATCCAGCGCCGCCTGGATGTTCGATGTCGTCCCGTCGGCGCCTGTGCTGCTCTTCGCTTTGAACCAGAGTGGAGAGCGCAACGCCGAGTCCGCTCCCGCCGCCGCCGGTGAACCGCTCGACCTCTACATGACGGGCGTCCGCGCGGGTTCTTCGGTCGAAGTGCGCGTGCACGATCGCGCGCTTTCTGCGTCTGCCGAAGACGGCGGTCTCTCCGGTGTCCGCCTCGTCCGCGTGCGCATCCCCGCCGATCTCCCCGCGATGCAAACCACCGCTGTCTTGTCGCAGGCCGGCGCGTTCAGCCACCCGCTCGACATCTGGCTTCGTTAAATCTCACCCATGATCCTGCTCCGCTACTTCCCCCTGATCCTCAAGAACGCCCTCCGAAACCGCCGCCGCAGCGTCCTCACCATGCTGAGCATCGCCGTCTCCATCTGCCTGCTCGCCACCATGTTCGCGCTCTACTATTCGTTCTTTCTGCGCGACGCCACCGCAGAGCAGGCCCTGCGGCTCATCACCATTCACCGCGTCTCCATCACCAACGTCATCCCCATCGCCTACCGCGAGCGGATCCGCTCCGTGCCCGGCGTCCGCGAGGTGATGGTGATGCAGTGGTTCGGCGGCGTCTACAAGGATTCACGCGACATGCGCAACATGTTCGCCCGCTTCAGCATCGAGCCCCGCAAGCTCTTCACGATGTTCCCCGAGTACGAAATGCCCGAGGATCAGAAGCAGGCCTTCTTCCGTGACCGCCGGGGCTGCATCGTCGGCCGCCCCCTCGCCGAGCGCCTCAACCTCAGAATCGGTGACCGCATCTACATCAAGGGCGATGTCTTCCCCATGGATCTCGACCTCGTCCTCCGCGGCATCTACACGAGCAGCCGCGAGGTCGAGGACCTCTACTTCCACCACGACTACATCCTCGAGGGCTATCCCGTCTTCAAGAACTTCGCCTCCATGTTCATCGTGCTCGCCGAAGATCAAAGCCGCCTCTCCGAACTCGCCTCGGCGATCGACGATACGTTCCGCAACTCGCCCGCCGAAACCAAGACCGACACCGAGCGCGCCTTCGAGGTCGGATTCCTCTCCTACATCGGCGACGTCAAGATGTTCCTCCTCGCCGTCAGCCTCGCTCTTGCGTTCACGATCCTGCTCGTCAACGCCAACACCGTCGCCATGAGCGTGCGGGAGAGAACCCGCGAGATCGGCGTCTTGAAGACGCTTGGCTTCAGCACGGGCGGAGTTCTGAACCTGCTGGTCTCCGAATCGGTTCTGCTGGCGTGCCTCGGCGGCGCGATGGGCCTGGTCATGTCGGCGTTTGTGATGTCCTATGTGCGGACGTTTCCGTCGATGCTCGTGGATCTGAAGCCGGTGCGCGTGACGCCGGCCATCGCGGCCGCCTGCCTTGCGGTCTCCGCCCTGGTCGGCCTCGCAAGCTGCTATTTCCCCGCCCGCGCGGCCGCGCGGAAACCGATCACCGAGGCGCTGCGCGTCGTCGATTAGGAGTTTCGGATGATTATTCCTTTGATCTATAACCTGCGAAACCTCCGCGTCCGCTGGACCACCACCCTGTTCACCGCTTCAGGGATCGCTCTGACCGTCGCCGTGCTACTTGCGGTCCTCGCGCTCGTGGATGGACTGAAGCACTCTTTCGAATCCAGCGGACACGATCTGAACCTGCTTGTCACGCGCAGAGGAGCGACCGCCGAAATCACCAGCATCCTCACGCCAACGGTCTATCAGATCCTTCGCAACCGGCCCGGCATCGCCCGCACCGCGCGCGGCGAGCCGATGGCATCTCTCGAACTCGTCACCGGCCTCGCCCAGCCGAAACAGGGGCATGGCACGCTCACCATCACCCTGCGCGGAGTGACGCCCGCGGGTTGGGCGATTCGCGAGAAGACGCGCGTGATGGAAGGCCGCATGTTCACGCCGGGCCGCCGTGAAATCGTTGTTGGAGCGACCGTCGCGCGCCGCCACCCCGCTCTCTCCGTGGGCAGGACCGTAAAATTCGCCCGCGGCGAATGGCTCATCACCGGCGTCGTCGATACCGGCGACTCCGCCGGCAACAACGAGATCTTCTCCGATCTCAATCAATCCGCAGCCGGCTACAACCGGACCGAGGCGCTCAGTTCCATCCTCGTGCGCGCTGTCGATGAAGTGGCGCTGGCGGCGCTCGCCGCCGAACTCAAGCAGGACCCGCAGTTGAACGTCCAGGCGGTCCCGCAGCGCGAGTATTACGCCTCCCAGATGGTCTCCGCCCTGCCGGTCCAGGCGATGGGCTTCTTCGTGGCGGCGTTGCTGGCTCTCGGCTCGAGCTTCGCCGCGATGAATACCATGTTCACCGCCGTCGCCCGCCGCTCGGCTGAAATCGGCACGCTACGCGTTCTTGGGTTCTCTCGCCCCGCGGTCCTCGTCTCATTCCTCGCCGAGTCGCTTCTCCTGTCGCTCATCGGCGGCGCGCTCGGGTGCCTGCTCGTGCTCCCCTTGAACGGCTACGGTTCTTCCATCGGCAGCCTGGTGAGCTTCAGCGAAGTCGCTTTCGAGTTCCGGACGACGCCGGACAGGATGCTGCTTGCCCTGCTGTTCGCGATGACCATGGGCGCGCTCGGCGGCATGATGCCGGCCGTCTCCGCGGCCCGCCGCGAACTGCTCAGTTCGCTGAAGATGTAGCCTATTCTTTTTGAGTGGGAGGAGGCTGATTCGCCGGCGGAGGTACCGGTCTCCGGCCCTCTTTCGCCGGTCCTTCAACTCCGCGGCGGCGCTGCAATTCACGCATCATGATGTCGCCCACCGCCTGCCGCGGGCGCCGCTTCTGCAACTCCGTCCACTGCTCCGTCGAAAGGACCGAGCGCAGCCGCAGGCTCATAAGCGAGAGTGACCGCGTCAGTTCCGAC
>CAYWST010000453.1:0-4223 GCA_964461075.1 uncultured Solibacteraceae bacterium
CCTTGGGATTGCGGTGGTCAGCGACTTCCGGCCTCGCGACATCGCCGCCGGAGGGCAGGGAGCTCCGCTCGTCCCCTACGTGGACTACTTTCTCTACTCCGATCCGGAAGAGGGACGCGTCTCGCTCAACATAGGCGGCATCGCTAACATCACGCACCTGCCGGCCGGCGCGCCCGCGGAGAAGGTGATCGCTTTCGACACCGGCCCTGGAAACATGGTTGTCGACCAGTTGATGGTTCGATTCCAGGGCGTGACTTTTGACAAAGACGGCGTATTCGCGGCGGCCGGCTCGGTCGAGCCGATGGTGATCGAAGAACTCCTTCAAGATGAGTTTTACAGCCGCAAGCCGCCCAAGAGCGCCGGGCGCGAACAGTACGGGGCGGCCTTCGTTGACGCGCTCATCGCCCGCGGCCTCAGTCCGGAGGACACCGTTGCGACCGCCACCTTGCTCACCGCCGCTTCCATCGCCGAGGGCGTCTACCGCTTTGCTGAACCCCGAGGCGAAATCGGCCGCGTGATCGTCTCAGGCGGCGGCGTCCACAACCAGACCCTCATGCGCTTTCTGCGCGCCGAATTGGCCGACATGGAAGTCGTGTCTTCGGCCGAATTCGGCGTCGATCCCGACGCCAAGGAGGCCATCGCCTTCGCCGTCCTCGCGGCCGAAACGATTGAAGGGCGTCCCTCCAATCTTCCCTCCGCCACCGGCGCCCGCCGCCCCGTGGTTCTGGGCAAGATCAGCCCCGCTTGCTAAGAATTACGCAAACAGTTCCTGTGCGCGGCCTACTCTCTCTCTGACACGCACGCCGTTGGGACACTTCACCGAGCAGGCAGCGCAGTCTCCGCAGCGGACCGCGCGGACTTCTTCCGGAAATTCGAGGAATCGTGCGCGCGCCATGGCGAACTGCCCGTAGCCTTCGACGTACGTGAGAAATCGCAGCATGTCCGGGACGGGCACGCCCTTGTCGCAGACGCCGCCGCAGGCGCCGCACATCCTGCAGTAGCTGTCGCTGATTCGCGCCAGTTGTTCCGCCAGCAGCGCCTCGTCCTTTCGCGTGTACGGCTCGGCCATGGCGCGGAGGTTCTCTTCGAACTGGTCGTGATCGGTCATGCAGACGATGGCCGTGTCCACGGATTCGTTCCGCAGCGCCCATTTGATCGCGGCCAGAGGCAGGCCCGGTTGTCCCAGGCGCCTGGCCAACGTCTGAGGGTCGGCGCCATAGAGCCGGTCGCCGCGCTGCACCCGGGTTGCGCCGCCCGCCAGCGCCTTCATCACGATGATGCCCATGCCGGACTTCCGCGCCTCGCGAATCGCCGCGCTCATGTCGGTCCTGGGCGCTGCGGTGTTCGTGTTCATGTCCGCCGCTACAGAACGCATGGCGAAGTTGTAGGTGGTCAGCGCGACGTCGGTTTGGCCCTGTTCGGCCAGGTAGCGCAGCATCCTGTCCATGTTGAAGTGCGTGCTGACGCCGGCGAACCGGATCTTTCCGGCCTTCTTGGCGATGCGCTGGGCTTCCAATAGATCGTCGGTCACCTCGGCGGGCTCGTTCTTCATGTGGAGATACCAGATGTCGAGATAGTCCGTGCCCAGTTCCCGAAGGCTGGTATCGAGATCGGCCAGCGCCTGCTGCTGCGTCTTGCCCTGGCTCTTGCTGGAGATCACGACCTTCTGGCGCCTGCTCTTGAGCGCCGCCCCCACCATGCGCTCGTTGTTGCCGTTCTGATAGAGCCTCGCCGTATCGAAGTGGACGATGCCTGTGCCGGCGGCGCGCTCGATGACGGTAGGGTCTGAGGTGGTCATGCAGCCGAAGGAGAGTGAAGTCACCTTCAGCCCCGTCTTTCCCAGGTTGCGGTACTCGAGCTTGATTTCTCCCGAACCTGATCGGCTCTGCGCCGCGAGCCCCGCTGCCGGAGCCGCCAGACTTGCGGAGAGAAATCCTCTGCGGGAAGAAGACTGTTTCATCTGAAACTCCTGAGCAGAGTATATTCGGTTCCCGCGTTTCGCCGCCAGGCACAGGAATCCGGATCCGCCGGCTTGAATAGTACTGCCCCGCGTGGTCCAGTACTGGAATTGTCAAGACCGGTTGAAAACCCGCACCCGCATAACGCTCTGCCTTTCAGAGGGACAAGCCATGATCCGTTACAACTTGCATCCATTGCTACTTATCGCAGCGCTGTTTCCCGCGTGCCTCAACGCCGCGGTCATCGAATACAACGTCGTTTTCGACACAGTCAGCGCGTCCTTCTTTCCAGGCGCCGCAGGGAGCGGGACTCACAGCCATCCTTGAATTCCAGCTACCCTACGCCCCTGCTCAACGGGACTTTGAACGCCGGGCAGCAACTGAAAGTCAAGTTCTCTGCTCCGGCCGGACAGCAGATCAACATTCTCTCGAAGCCAGCCAGCGCCAATTCGATTCTCGTCAGCGCTCTGCTTTGGTCGGACTCCTCGTTGGGCAGTCCGTCCGTAGACACTCCCGGAACCTCTTACGCTTTTACCGGGTTTGCCGGCGCCGCGCCATCTCAATCCGGCTTCGGGTTCCTCGCGGGCAGCGGAGAGAAGTTCCTGGCATACCTCGAGTTGGATTCCGGAGGCTTCTCGTTCCAGTCGCTCGAAATGTTGTTTGACATTCCCGCAGGGTATGACCGGACGTTCACGAACTATACCCCTTCCAGCTTCAGCCTGGGCGTCCAAGTAGACTGGGTTGGCTATGGTTATAGCGAAGATGCGTATGACCCAGGCCCCATGGCAAGCATCAGCCGCGCCGCCCAGCCTGTTCCCGAACCCTCGACAGCCGTTTTTTGCTGCATCGCGATTGTGCTGGGAGCGGCTGCCCGGCGATTCAGCCGCCGTACCTCAAGGGCATGATAGCCTTCCTCAATGTCCGCCTTGCGTCTCGGGGCGCTGCACTTTTGCTTGAGCCTTTTGTCAGGCCAAACGCCTGACGTGATCGTCGTTGGCGCGGGCGCCGGTGGATTGGCCACTGCCCTTGAAGCCGCTCGTGGCGGTGCGCGGGTGACCGCCGCCGACCTCGCCTCCGTTTTCGGCGGGCACGCCGTCATGTCCGAAGGAGGGCTGAGTTTTGCGGGCTCTCCTACGCAGCGCTCCAAGGGAATCGAAGATTTTCCAGACAGAATGTACGGCGACATCCTCCGGCAGGGAGTGGACGCCCATCGTGAATGGGGCCGAACCTACGCCGACAGAAGTCTTCCTGATGTTCACGACTGGCTGGTTTCCATGGGCGTCAGCTTCACCGGCGTCCTTCGCTTTCCTGGTAACTCGGTGCCCCGCTTTCACGAGAATCCCAAGCGTGGTTTCGGTATCGTCGAACCGCTTTACCGCGAGTGCCTGCGATCCGGGCTTGTGGAGTTCGTCTGGAACACCCGCATCACGAATCTCCTGGTCCGGCAGGGCCGGGTAATGGGCGTGCAAGGCGTCAACGAACGCACCGGCGCCGCGTTCACTCGCAATGCCGCGGCCGTCGTTCTCGCCACCGGCGGCTTCCAGTCGAACCTGGAACTCGTCTCGAAGAACTGGCCCGCCGGCGTGGCGTGGCCTCCCAGGATCCTCATTGGCGCGGGCGTCAACGCGCTCGGGTCCGGTCTCGAACTCGCCTCCCGGGCTGGCGCGGCCCTCGAACGTCTCGACCACCAGTGGAACTATCCGCGCGGCATTCCGGACCCGCGCTATCCGCAATCCAATCGCGGACTCCACGTGATCCTTGCCCACCGCCTTCTATGGGTGAACAAGCTGGCCGGGCAGGTCGAGATCGAGCGGCTGCCCGATCTGCTTGCGCAACCCGAAGGCCGCGTGTGGCTGTTGTTCGACCAGGACGGACGCTCCGATTTCAGAGTCTCGGGCGCCGATTGGGCGGACCGGGTCAACGTTGAACGCCTTCTGCTCGACAATCCCGCCATTACGATAAAGGCGCAGTCGATCGCCGATCTCGCCCGCGCATCCGGGCTGCCGGAAGCCGTCCTCCAGCGAACGGTTGAACAGAACAACCTTGCCGCGGGTCCTGAACGGTTGGCCGTGCTCAAGCCGCCATTCCATCTCGTCGCGCTCTCGCCGCTTACGCGGAAAAGCATGGGCGGCGTCGCTATCGACATGGAATGCCGCGCACTCGATGCCAACGGAAAGCCCGTTCCCGGCCTCTATGCCGTGGGTGAGGTCGCCGGCTTCGGCGGCCTGAATGGCAGCGCCGCGATCGAGGGCTCCTTTATCGCGC
>CAYWST010000454.1:0-4221 GCA_964461075.1 uncultured Solibacteraceae bacterium
CGCCAGTGGCGAACCAGCCACCGGTGGCTGGCGGTGAGCCTGCTGGCCCTTTCGCCCTGCATGCTGCTCTACGCGAGGATGGCCCGCAGTTACACGATGCAGGCGGCGCTGGCGCTATTAGCTGTCTGGGCGGCCAGAAGGTGGTTGAACCAACCGGGCGCGCCGTGGCGGGGGGCCTGGCCCGCGGTGACCGCATTCGCGGCGCTGCTCTACACGCACTACGTTCCGGGGCTGGCGCTGCTGTGCGGCTTCTTCTTGATGGCGCTGCACCGGGCCGGGTGGAAGAAGCCGCTGGTCTTCGCCGCCTCGGTCATGGCGTTGTACCTGCCATGGGGTGGAGTGCTGGTTTACGCGTTGAGCCGGTGGCGCGCGGCGCCGGATTTCTCGTCACGCTATCTATTGACGGGCAATTTCGCCATGGAACAATTCGTAAAACTGGGGTTCGGCTGGACTTCGCTGAGTATTGGCGAGAGCTTTCCGGCGATCTCGCTGCTGCTGCCTCTCCCGCTGCTCATCCTGCTGTTGTTTTCGCTGCGGCGCATGGGGATGCTGCACAGTACGGCCGGCGCCGCAGTGGCGATCTCGGCGGCGCTGGGTTACCTGGCGGTCTCGCGGTGGGTGAGCTATCCGTTCACGCCGGCCCGCCTTTTATGGCTGCTGCCGTTCATCGTGATTGCGTGGACCGCGGGCTTCGACGCCTTGAGGCCGGCGGCGGCGCGCTGGATGTTCTTCACCATGCTGATGATGTCGCACATGCTTTCAATCGGGAACTACTTCGCGAGGCGCGATTACCTCAATCCCGGCTACTCGGCGCCGCTGCGTGAGATCGCGGCCGCCATCAATCAAGAGGCGGGCCCGGGGGATCTGGTTCTGTTCGACGCGTACAACACGGACGGGATGGCGATCGGAAGGCTGCTGCGTCCGGGCATCAGTTGGATGGTGGTCAGCGAGCCTGCCGCCGGCCAGGCGCGTGCGCGGGCGATGGCGGCGCGAAACGTGTGGATCGTGCGAAACACGAGGGACATCTCCCCGGGGGGGGCAAGCTCACTGGTCGAACGGGACACCTGCCAATCCAGACAGCAGACGGCGCGGGAGCTGCATCCCTACGCCGAATGGCAGGTGTGGGCGATGCGGCTGATCGGGGAGGAGCGTCCGCCGGCGGCGTTTTACCGCGTGGCGACGTGCCGCGCGCCCGGATAGGCTGTGAGATGATGCGGCGTTTCCGTCACCCTGGCGTCGTTTATGCGGTCCTTTGCTTTGGGGCCGCGGTGGCCGGCGTTGCGCTGGCCTGGACTCCGCTCGCCGGGCGCTTCGACAATATCCTCTACGACTCGTTCTTTCGCATCTCGAGGCTGCCGGCTGCGACGGGCGGCACGGCGATCATCGGCTTCGATGAGCGGACGTTCCAGTCGCATGGCGGTTTGAGGCAGATCAGGCCCATGCTGACCCAGGTGCTGACGCGGCTCAAAGAGGCCGGTCCGAAGGTGGTGGCGATCGACTTCACGCTCACCGACGCGGGCCTGCCGGGGGAAGATGAAGCGCTCAGCGCCGCGATCGGAGCGCTGCCGTGCGTGGTGCTGGCGAGCGAGATGATGCCGGACGGTTCGGGGTGGCAGGATCCGGCTCCCATGCTGCGCAAAAGCGCGGCGGGCGCCGGCCACGTCGGGGCGCTGCCGGGTCCTGGCGACGACATCAACCGGCGGGTTCCGCTGGAGCGGGTCGCCGGGCGATCGCGCCGGTGGGCTCTCTCGTTGGAGGCTTTCCGGCAGACGCTGGGCGCGCCCGAGATCCTTTCGACGCCCACCGATCTGGAAGCCGGGCCGTGGCGGATTGAATCGAGGTGGGATCAGGGCCGTCCGATGTGGATCCGGTACCGGCCTGCCGGGGCGATTGTGGAGGTGAGCGCGGCGGATGTGATCGAGGGGCGCGGCCTGGACCGGCTGCGGGGGAAGGCGGTGTTCATTGGGGTGACGGCGCTTTCGGCGGCCGACGACCGCCTGTTCACGCCGCTCTCGGACGTGATGCAGGTGCCGGGCGTAGTCATCCACGCAAACAGTTTCGAGACCCTGGTTGCCGGAGACGCCCCGCGGGAGGCGCCGCTCTCCGTCTCCGTGCTTTTCGCCTTCTGTCTGGCCGGCGCCGCGGCGGCGGTCTTTTCCTTTGCGATGGGTTGGCCCGCTTACTCCGGCGCTGCGCTGGTTCTCGTTCTGGCTCATGCGGCGCCGTGGTTCGCCTTTCGCGGAGGCTGGATCCTGCCTGCCATGCCTCCGGCGGTCTCCGCGTGGCTGGCCGTGCTGGGTTCGGCGAGCTACCAATATTTTGCCGTCCGCCGGCGAATGGTCTCCAGCGAAGCGGCTACCGAACGCTACCAGAAAGCGTTTCATTTCGTCGCCCATGAGATGCGGACGCCGCTGACGGCCATTCAAGGTTCCAGCGAACTGATCTCGCGCTACAACCTGCCGGAGCTTAAACGCAAAGAGCTGGGCACGATGATCAACGCGGAATCCAAGCGGCTGGCGCGGATGATCACGACATTTCTGGATGTCGAGAAGCTCGGCGCGGGGCAGATGGAGCTTCGACTCAGCGAGTTCGCGGCGAGCGAACTCGTCGACGTCTGCCTGGCTCGCGCCGGACCGCTGGCGGAGCGCAAGCAGATCCGGTTGGAAGCCGTGATTGAAGAGGCCCTGACGATCGAAGCCGACCGGGAGCTGATGGAGTACGCGCTCTACAATCTGGTCACCAACGCCATCAAGTATTCGCCGGCGGGAAGCGAAGTTCGCGTTCACGCCGGGATCGATCGGGGCAGCGTGCGTATCGCCGTAGCCGATCGGGGCATGGGAATGGACTCCGCCGAGGTGAAGAACCTGTTCCGCAAGTTCTACAGAACCCGCTCGGCTGAAGCTTCCGGAGAGGTCGGGACGGGAATCGGACTCTCCATTGTGAGGGAAATCGTCACCCATCACGGCGGGCGGGTCGAGGTGGAAAGCAGTCCGGGCGCGGGATCGACCTTTGCACTGGTTCTGCCGCGCACTCAGGCCGCACGCTAAAATAGAGGTTCTTTATGGCCTCGCTGCTGCTCGTCGAGGACGACCCCTCAGTTCGATCCACGCTCGCCACCTTCCTGGAGTTGGAGGGATACGGCGTCGAAGCCGTCTCATCGACGAGTGAAGCGCTGGCCCGCCTGGCGACGGCCAGCTACCCGATCGTGATTTCGGACATTTACATCGACGACCGGACGGGAATCGACGTCTTGAATGCGGCGCGGAGCGCAGACCCGGCCTGCGCGGTGATCCTGATGTCCGCCCGGGGCAGCATGGAGACCGTCATGGCCGCGACGCGGGGCGGAGCGTTCGAGTATCTGGCCAAGCCGTTCGAGCTCGACTCTCTTCTGGAAGTGGTGAAGCGCGCCGAAAGCGCCATGACCGTCGACGACGAGGACGAAGACGTCGAACCCGAGGAGCCCCTGGAGACCGAGATGATCGGCTCGAGCTCCAAGCTGATCGAGATTTACAAAATGATCTCGCGCGTGGCGCCGACCGACGCGCTGGTGCTGATCGAAGGCGAGACCGGCACAGGCAAGGAGCTCATTGCGCACATGCTCCACGCCAACTCGCTGCGGGCGCAGGCTCCTTTTATCCCGGTCGACTGCGCCTCTCTCGCTCCGACCCTGATTGAGAGCGAGCTCTTTGGCGCCGTGCGAGGCGCCTATACCGGGGCGGACCGGGACCGCACCGGCGTCTTCGAGGCGGCCAACGGCGGCACGGTCTTCCTCGACGAGATCGGCGAGATCGATCTCAACTTCCAGCTCAAGCTGCTGCGGTTTCTCCAGGAGAAAGAGGTGCGGCCTTTGGGCAGCTCCAGGCCGAAGAAGGTCGATGTCCGGATCCTGGCCGCCACGAACCGCAACCTGAGGAAGATGGTGGAAGAGGGCAAATTCAGAGAGGACCTCTGGTACAGGCTGGACGTTGTGAGGATCTCAGTTCCGCCGCTCCGGGAGCGCCACGGCGACGTGCCGCTGCTGGCGGGTTTTTTCCTCAAAAAGTACAACGCCCGGTATGGTCTTGACGCCCGCCTGACCGAGAGCGGGATGAAGTCTTTGAGCGACTTTACATGGCCGGGTAATGTCAGGCAGCTCCAGCACATGATGGAACGCCTGGTGATTCTTGCACCGAACGGCCGCATCACCGAGGACGCAGTGGAGGACGCCATCCGGTCTTCGAG
>CAYWST010000455.1:0-4205 GCA_964461075.1 uncultured Solibacteraceae bacterium
CGAACCCCCATCCAAGCCTGTCAGATTCTTCCAGACTCTCCCGCCATCTTCGCTCCGCCAAACATCGGCGCCAGCCCTGTAGATTACCCCTCTGGCGACACGAAGCATCCCATTTTCAATTACTTGAGGCGCCTCGACGGCCCGCCGCTCCCACCTCTCCTGGTCCGTGGTGGCGAACACCCGGCCGTCCGGAGTCCGGACGTGGAGGGCGCCCGATCCATCGAACCAGACTCGCTCTACCGGCCCGCCGGCCGCGGAGCTCAAGCGGAGATTCACCGCGGTCGCGCCGATTCGCCGCCACTCCATCCCCTTCGGCGCCGCCGGCTGGGCCGGCGCAAGAGACGCCGCGGCACACAAGAGGCTGGCCGCCCAGGTGGCGCGAAACCGGGTCGTGTCAGTGCGACTCATCCTCGTGTCCATTCTACCTCTCTACCTTCGGCTGTTTCTTGCCCTTAGTTCAGCTACCTTACTGATTTGACTGCATAAATTCACACGGCATGTGTCTTGCTTTAGCAATTTTGGTGGTAAAGTAGAATTCTGCGGGCGCCTATGTCGACGCGGCAAGCGACGGGTCTCTGGTTTGGGCTCGCCACCCTGTTCATCGGGGCGGCAGCCCCCAGTGTATCCCACGCCCAGTTCTTCACCCCAATGCCGGAAGCAGCCGCGACCGTGGTGAGAATGGAAGGCAACGTCAACGTCCTGAAGGACACGACGCTTTGGGCGCTCAACCAGGGCGATTCGGTGCAGGTGCGTCAAGTGATTGTCACCGGTGCAGACGGCTACGCGCTGTTCAAAGTTTCCGACGGCAGCACTTTCGAGGTCTTCCCCAACTCGCGAGTCACCTTCCGTGCAAACCCCGGCAACCTTCGTGACCTTGTGGATGTCTGGCTCGGCCGGATTCGCGTTCATATCCAGAAGTTCGGCGGAGCGCCCAATCCAAACAAGGTCCACACTCCGACGGCGGTCATCTCGGTTCGCGGCACAATCTTCGACGTGTCCGTGGACGAGAACGACGAAACGACCATCGTGGCCGTGGAAGAAGGTTCAGTGGCCGTCGATCACCGGCTGATGCCGCGGGACGAAGGGCCGAAGATTCTCAGCGCGGGCGAAGAGTTGATTGTGTACCGCAACACCCCGCTGGCAAGCACCCGGCGGCTCGACCGGGGCCGCGCATTCCAGATCATGGCGGACGCCGTGTGGCAAATTCTGCTCCGTACGCCGCGTCTCCCCGGAGGTTCAGGAGGGGGAGTGCCTGGCCCCACAGGAGGAGGAGGGCTGCCTGGCGATACGGGCGCGACTCCGCCGCCACCGCCGCCTCCGCCCCCGCCGCCCCCACCTCCGGGCGGCAACTGAGTCCGGCCGTCATCGTCCCATCCACAAGTCGTAAACTAGGCTCAGAGTGCAGACGGCCATCCTCCTCGCCTTCCTTGTTAAGCCGCCCTCCGGAGTTATGCCCGAGTGGGAGTTAAGCCCCAGGATCGAGCGGATCCCCACGGAAACGGCGCGCCTGGCCCCGCTGCTGAATCAACTGCAGCCCGAGAAGTGGATCAACGCGGGCGCTCCGGAAGCCTACCGGAAGCAGTGGAAAGAGTGCCTCGACGCGCTTCCGCAGATCGAGAATTCAGCCGCCCGGTTCGCCGCCAAACCCTTGCGGCTTTCCCTCGCGCTTGAGACCTTAATGCGGCTCGAAACGCTGCTGCAGCACGCCTCCAGCCTCAGTCAGGCCGTGCGGCGATACCAGAATCCGGCCATGGCCGAAATCCTCGACAGCGAGATTCTGGCCGCCGGCGCCAGCCGCGAGTGGCTTCGGCAGCACGCTCTCGATCTCGCCCGGCACCGCGAATCCGAACTCGACGCCGCCCAAACCGAGGCCGACCGCTGCCGGACCCAACTCGCAAAACCTGCAGGCAAGAAATGAACCCTACCGCCCCAGCGCCCGCACGTCCAACCCCCTCGGAACCCGCGTTTCGCTGTTCCATCTGCGACGAAGCCAGCACCCGCATCTGCTCGTGGTGCACCAAGGACGCCTGCGACAACCACATCTGCCCGGAGTGCCTTCGGTGCAGCGATTGTTGCGAGTGTCCGAATGAGCGCCGCAAGCCATGAAACGGATCCTGTTCGTCCACGCGCATCCCGATGATGCGGAGTTCCTGGCTTCCGGCACGCTGGCGTTGCTGGCTGCCGCCGGCCACCACGTGACGATCGCCACGATGACCGCCGGAGACTGCGGCAGCGTTCAGCATGGGGCGGAAGAGATCTCCCGCATCCGTCTCGTCGAGGCGGCGCGAGCCGCGGCTCTGATCGGCGCCCGCTACGAGTGGCTGGGTTTTTCGGACCTCGCGATTTTCGTCACCGACGAAGCCCGCCGCTCCATCACCGGCGCATTGCGGCGGCTGCGGCCGGAAATCGTCATCACCGCCTCTCCCGCCGACTACCATTGCGACCACGAAGCCACCAGCAAGCTCGTCACCGATGCCTGCTTCGGCTGCTCCGCCCCCAATTACGCCGCGCCGGGCGGCCATGCCGCCCTTCCGGCCATTCCACACCTCTATTACGCCGATCCCGCGGAAGGGATCGACCGCGGCGGCAATGAAATCGCGCCGCAATTCCTGATCGACGTCGGCGGTGTGATGGACGTGAAGCGCCGCATGCTCGAGCAGCACGCCAGCCAGCGCCACTGGCTCGCCCAGCAACACGGCATGGACGACTACGTCGCCACGATGGAGCAGTGGTGCCGCTCCCGCGGCCGGCTCGCCGGTGTCGAGTTCGCCGAAGGCTTCAGGCAGTACGGCGGTCACGCCTATCCGCGGACGCCGCTCCTGCAGGAAATGCTAGGCAAGACAATCCCGTTCCCGCGCAACCCCCTGCTTTCTGAGATGGAATGAGAAGGTTGCTGCCCAAATTGTGGCGCGGCTCCCCTGAGCGGCGACCTCGATCCCTCGACCGTCATGTGGCGCGGCTCCCCTGAGCTGCGACCTCGATTCCTCGACCGTCAGCGGTCTCTCCCCCATACTGAGATCCTCCGGCGGCAAGCCCCGCTGTTCCGCCACCGCCGCGACGGCTCGCGCTCCCAGTTCGGTCACCGCGCCGCCTCCGGTTTTGGTCCATCGCTCAGCAGGAACCACAGCGCGAATCCCAGCAGCGGGATCGCCGTCGCGTTCATGAACGCCGCCTCCCACGCCGAGGCGTCCACCAGCCGCCCGAAGAGCGGGCTCGTCAGCGCCACCACCGCCGCCCATGAGCCCGCGCCGAGTCCGGCAAGCAGCCCGGCGTGTGTCGAGCCGAAGGCGCGCGTGGCATAGCCCAGGCTCACAATGACATTCCCTCCGGCGACGAACATCGTCCAGAACAGCAAGAGCAGCAGCAGCGGGAACGATCGCACCGCCGCGCCCGCCGCCAGCGGCAGCGTGCCGAGGGCCGCCGCCAGCACCAGCCTCCGCAAGGGCATTCCACGATCGAGCATCCAACCCCAGAAGAAGTAGCCCACTTCCCACCCCAGGGGCGGGATCCACAACACCCAGCCAAGATCGGATTGTTTCTTCCCGAACTCGCGCGCGAGATAGAGCGGCATCTGATAGAGCACGAACGCCAGCGGCAGGCAGCCGAGGGCGTAGTTGGCCATGAACGCCCAGAGGCGCGTGTCGCGCCAGGGGAGAGGCGGGTGCGCGTGGCCTTGCCGGATCGGCGTGTCGAGCTCCGGCCTCGCTCCGCTCAGGCGCCACCACACAACCAGCCAGCAGCAGCCAATCAGGCCGGTGAACCAGAACGCCGCACGCCATCCAAACGCGTTGAAGACCGGAGTCACGATCAACGGCGTCAGCACCGCACCCAGGCTGCCGCCGCTATACGCCACGGCGACGCCGCGCGCGCGCAGCCGTTCCGGCAGCGAGAGAACCACTGTGCGCAGCCCGCCGGGAAATGTCGCGCCCTCCCCGAAGCCAAGCGCCGCGCGCGCCAATGCAAAGCCCGCGAAGCTCGAAAGCAGCGCGTGAGACGCCGAAGCCGCCGACCAGAACGCGACCGCCGCCAACATCCCCATCCGCACCCCGGACCGGTCGAGCCAGCGCCCCCAGAGAGGATTCCCTGCCATGTAGGCGACCGAAAACGCCGAGATGATCCAGCCGTACTGTTCCCCGCTGATGCCAGTGGCCGCGAGAATCGTCGGCGCCAGCAGGGCCAGCGTGTTGCGGTCGATGTAGCTGATG
>CAYWST010000456.1:0-4173 GCA_964461075.1 uncultured Solibacteraceae bacterium
GCGGCTGCCGAGCGCGCCCTTCAATCCGCCGTCAACGCCAACGAACGCGCCTTGGCCGAAGGACTCCCCAACGAAATCGCCGCCTGGCGTCCGCCCGAGACCGCCAAGCCGCAACAGCCCTGGTATCGCGTGCCCGACGGGTGGCAGGGTCCGCAGCCGGATTCGTCTCTCAGCGGCCGGCTGGTGGACGTCAACTGTTCGGGCAAGAACCTTCTGTTCACCGTCGAGACCGCGCCCAAACAGCGAACCGTGCTCACTGCGAGCGACCCGTCGAGAATCCTTCTCCGCCAGCAGGAGGGCGAGAAGCGTGAGTTCGTCTGCGGACCGCAGAAGCCGGTCCTCCTCGTCGACGCCGGCTACTACGCTCAAGCGGACCCGACGCTCAAATCGGCCGGGACGCTCGTCGTTTTGGCGATCAAAGGCGTGGAGCCTCCGCTACCCGCTCCTCCAAAGGCGAAGGCTCCCGCCAAACCCAAACCTGCCCGCAAGAAGTGAGCCGGCGGCGGGCCTACTGCCTGGTCACGTTCTTCTGAGCCGTGGCGATGATTCGGCTGACCATCGCCTTGCTCATCTTTCGTGCGCCCCGGAGTTGATCCACGGCGGAAACAAGGTTCGCATCCGGGTGAGCCGCCGAAAAATCCGCGGCGCTCGGCAGGTAGCCCTGAACAGCGGCGGGCAGGTCCTTGAACGTGGTCGCAGTCAGCATGTCATATTGCGTGTCTGTCCCTCGGGGGAACACGTAGCTCCACGAGGACCACGCCAGCAACTTGCCGGCCGCCGCCGCTTTCGCATACACAGGCTGCCACACGTCCCGCGAGATCTGCCGGTTCTCCGCCGCGCTGCCCGTCTCGCTCTTGTAGTAGCCGACCACCCGATAGCTGCCCTCCGGCGACGATCCCGGAGTCCACGCGATGCCCCGCACCAACTCCGATCCCAACGCTTCCCGCATCGACGCCAGCTTCTTTCTCGCCTCGGCGCCCTCCATGCCCGTGACCTGCTTGAGGAGTGCGTCGGCGCGTGCGGCATTGTCGCCGCCCTGCGGCGGCCCGTTGTAGATCAAGCTGGCGACGTGCGTGGGGGCGTCTTCGTCCATTCCCGGATACAGGATTTGCGCGATGCTCCAGCCCCACAAGTTGGAGCCGGGCTCGTTCATCAGGGCCGTGTAAAAGGCCTTCGACTTCGTCTTGATCCAATCCTCGTAGGCCGCCGCCTGTTGCGGATCGACCTTGAAGTAGCTCAGCATCACATACTGCCCGTCCGCTTTCACCGCTGTCTGCGCGGCGGCCGGGGAGGCTGTGAACGCGGCGGCGAGGACCATCCCGGCCGCAAGTGTATTCTTCGTCATCGACAGGCAAACTCCTCTCGCCTCGCTCCGCGGTTGAATTCCCAGAGGCGCGGGCAAGGCTCAGGAAGTATGAACCCGTCCGGATTCAGAAACAAGAGAAATCGGCCAGGAAGATCGTAAGATAACCTTGCTGGCTCAAACCTTCTCCGGCACCACGTAGGGAGCGCGATAGTCTCGTGTCAGCATCCGGTTGGCTTCCGCGTCGCCGATGAACACGCCGTCGGCGCCCATCTTGAGCGTTCGTCCGGCCCGGTAGGCGATATTCGCCAGGTGGCAGAACGCCGCCGAGCGCGCGCCGATTTCGATTTCGGCGGTGAGCTTGGTGTGGTCGCGCGATTTGACCGCCTCGATGAAGTTCCGCATGTGAGGAACCGTGTCTCCGGGCGAGGGCTTCCCTTCGGCCACCTTTTCGTACCTCTCCTTGCTGCCCGCCCCGGCGCCGCGCGCGCCGACGAAGTTGCCCGCCGTGCTCTTATAGGCCTGGTAGCCGTTGCCGTCGAGCACCATGTAGCCGAGATCGCCGAAGAAGATGTTGCCGACATAGTTGGGTCCGCGCAGCGGAGCGAGAGCCTCAGGCGGCGTTGGCAGGTTGCGGACGTCGAAGCTCAGTTCGCCGTCCTCCCAGACGAGCGATGCGTGCTGCATGTTCGGCGTCTCCTGGTCGTCCTTCCAGATGAACTTGCCGCCGGTGCTCGCGACCGTCTTCGGCCAGTCCGTCCGGCCGAGGCCCCACAGGGCGATGTCCATCTCGTGCACGCCCTGATTGCCGATGTCGCCGTTGCCGGTATCCCAGAACCAGTGCCAGTTGTATTGGAATTTGTTCAGACTATATGGCTTCATCTGGGCGGGCCCGAGGAACTTGTCCCAATCGACTCCGGCGGGCACGGGCTCGTCCGGCGTGTGCCCGATCGAGAAGCGGCGGCGGAAGCACAGAGCCCGCGCGCCGAAGACCTTGCCGATGACGCCCTCGCGCAGCAATTCGATCGCCTTCATCTTGTGCGGGATCGAACGGCTCTGCGAGCCCACCTGAACCATTCTCTTGTACTTCCGCGCCGCCTCCACCATCTTCTGGCTCTCGAAGACGTTGTGGCTGGCTGGCTTCTCGACGTAAACGTCCTTGCCCGCCTGGCAGGCCCAGATGGTGGCGAGCGCGTGCCAGTGGTTCGGCAGCGGAAGCGAGACGGCGTCGATTTCTTTCGACTCGAACAGCTTCCTCATGTCGGCGAATTCGGCCGCTTTGTGGCCCTTGGCCTTTTCGATCTTGGCGACGGCGCGCTCACGCGCGGCCTGGTTGACGTCGCACACGGCGGCGATGCGGCAGGTCTCGATCTCGCCGTAGTACTCCATGTGATCGTTGCCGCGGCCGCCGAGGCCGACAACGCCGATCTGAACACGGTCGTTTGCGCCAAGAATGGGGAATCGGGAAGTCGCGACCGCTGCGGCGGCGGTCTTGAAAAAAGTGCGTCTGGGGGTGCTCATAATGCTCCGGCTCTTCCATTCTATGGTCGAGCCGGAGCGTCGTGGGCGGCCAGCCTACCTGCGGGTCACGTTCTTGGACACGCTGGCGATGATGCGGCTGACGATCGTCTTGCCTACGGCTACATTGGTCCCCCATTCATCGACCGCGCCAATCCAGCTCTTGGTCGGGTGGGTTTTGGTGAAATCGGCCTGCATGTTCTCGTAGCCGCGCACCGCGGAGGGTAGGTCTTTGTATGTCATGGAGGCGAGGTGGTCATGCGGAGCGTCCGCGCCGCGGGGCTCGATCCGGCTGTATGTTACGACGCGATAGCTGCCTCCGGCGCTGCTTCCACCCACCCAGGTGATGCCGCCCACAAGTTCGCTGCCGGGCATTGTTCGAAGACTGGCCAGCTTCTTACGATACTCGGCCAGTTCCTGGCCGCTGAGCCTCTTGATCACAGTTTCTGCGGCCTTGACCGCCTGTTGACAGAAGGAGAGGTTGGCTGTGAATGCGCTCGCGAGCGCAGCCGCGAGCAGCATGGATCTGTTGTTCATCGAAAGTGTCTCCTGAACCTTGGCCCGCTGACAAACTCCCAGTAGTGCGGGACAGGCTTCCGCTGTATGAGCCGGTTCGACGCTGGAAGCAAGAAGATCTGGCGTCCGGAGGGTGGAGGAATGTCTGAGTTGGGGTAAGTAACCTCCCCTCAATCCTCCGGTAGGGACCTTCGGGTCGGCTACAGCGTCAACACCCGATCGATGAGGCGGCCATCGACCAGCCGCCGGCAGCGGCCATCCACGCTCGTGTCCATGACGCCTGACCCGTCGGAGTGGACGACGCGCCCGCCGCTTCCGATGTCATAGGTCAGTGCGCTCCTTGCGACGATACCGGTCCGCACGCCTGGTTCGCGGCGCACCAGCTCCCAGGACGCGGGTACCAGACTGCGTGCCTCCTCCCGCCTGTCATCGTGCGCCAACGCCTGCGCCAGCTTGGCGCAGATTAGCGGTTGGCTAGGGTCCATGCCTGATCGAAGGAGTCGCCTTCCGTCAATCCCGCGATGCCCGGTTCGCGGACGGTCAGGACGGCGATATTGGAGCGGATCGAATCCGTGTGGAAGACGGTCGCCGCGAGGAGCGAGCCGTCCGGGTGGAGCGAAGGATGCCTGTTGAATCGCAAGCGAACCCCGGCCCGGACATCCCTGCCCGTTGATCGGCGGAACGTCCGCGCAGCTACAGGACGAGCGGGCCGGAGGGCGTCACCCTCATGCGTTCGGCGTATTTCTTCCCGCGCCCCTTGGGCAGTTCCACTTCAGACACGTCCAGCCACCCGGCGATCACCTCGAGCCGGAAACTCGCCGGCGTCAGCGTGAACG
>CAYWST010000457.1:0-4161 GCA_964461075.1 uncultured Solibacteraceae bacterium
CCAATGGGCCGCCGGAAACGGCGGCCCGTTAAGTCTGCAGCAATCATCTGAAGCCTGAGTCACTGTCCTGGAGAACGCGAGTTATTCATATGGCAGAAATCACCGCCCAATTGGTCAAACAGCTCCGCGAGATTACCGGAGCCGGAATGATGGAGTGCAAGAAGGCGCTCCAGGAAACGAACGGCGACCTGCAAGCCGCGGTCGACGAACTCCGTAAGCGCGGCCTCGCCAGCGCCGCTAAGAAGGCAGGCCGCTCTACCAAGCAAGGCCTGATCGGCGCCTTGATTGACGGCAATGTCGGCGTCCTTGTCGAAGTGAACTGCGAATCCGATTTCGTAGCCCGCACCGATGAGTTCCAGGAGATGGTCAGAACGCTTGCCAGGCAGGTTTCTGTCAAAGCTCCCGCAGACGCCGGCGCCCTCATGGCGCAAGCTTATCTGGGCGATCCCAGCCTCACTGTCGAGGAGATGCTCAAGGCTAGAATCGCGAAAGTGGGCGAAAACATGAATGTCCCCCGCTTCGCGCGTCACCAGGCCAAAGGCGTGCTTTCGGCCTACGTCCACCCTGGCGCCCAGCTTGCAACGCTGGTTGATCTGACGGTGGCCAACCCCGCCACCGCCTCCAGCCCCATCTTCCTCGAACTCATCCACGACATCGCCATGCAGGTCGCCGCGGCCGATCCCAAATTCCTCGACCGCGAAGGCGTCACCGCCGAGTTCCTCGACCGCGAGAAAGCCATCCAGCGCGAACGCGCCCTCGCCGAAGGCAAGCCCGAGAAGATGGTCGACAAAATCGTCGAAGGCCGCTTGGGTAAATTCTACGAGGAGGTCTGCCTGCTCGAGCAGCCCTTCATCAAGGAGAACAGCGTCAGCGTGAAGCAACTCCTCGCCGACAAGAGCAAAGCCGCCGGCGACACGATTCAGATCGCGGGCTTCGTCCGCTTCAAGGTCGGCGAAACCGCCGCCGCCGAAGAAACAGCGGAATAGCCCTAGCCCGGCGGATTGCCGACATGCCTGGCCCTTACAAGAGAATCCTGCTCAAGCTCAGCGGTGAAGTGCTCGCCGGAGAAAGCCGCTTTGGCATCGATCCCGACAGGATTCGCGCCATGGCTGAAGAGATCGCCGAAGTCGCCCGCAAGGGTATCCAACTCGGCCTCGTCATCGGCGGCGGCAACTTTTTTCGCGGAGTCGCCGCCGCTGCTCGCCAGATGGACCGCGTTCAGGCCGACAACATGGGCATGCTCGCCACCGTCATTAACTGCCTCGCCATGCAGGACGCGCTCGAAAAACAGGGCGCGCCCACGCGGGTCATGACGGCCATCCAGATGAACGCCGTCGCCGAACCCTATATCCGCCGCCGCGCCGTCCGTCACCTGGAGAAAGGCCGCATCGTCCTGTTCGGCGGCGGCACTTCCAACCCATACTTTTCGACGGACTCCGCCGGCGCGCTCCGGGCTCTCGAAATCGAAGCTGAAATCCTCGCGAAAGCCACTGGCGTCGACGGCGTCTACGACAAGGACCCCCGCAAGTTCGACGACGCGGTTCGATACAACCATGTCGGCTACGACGAGGTCCTCGCCAGAAACCTCGGCGTCATGGACGCCTCCGCGGTCGCCATGTGCCGGGACAACTCGCTCCCCATCGTCGTTTTCAACCTCAAGACCCGTGGCAATATAATGCGAGTGTCGATGGGCGAACCCGTCGGCACCCGAATTGGACTAGCTCTATGAAACCAGGAAACCAACCCGCACAGCCGGCCGGACAGTTTCAGTCGGTCAAAGATGTGGAAGCCAACGCGAAATCGCGCATGGAAAAGGTGATCGCCGACTTTCAACACGAAATGTCGACGATTCGCACGGGCCGCGCCTCGGTCAACCTGCTCGACGGCGTCACCGTCGAAGCCTATGGCTCGCCCATGCCGATCAACCATGTCGCCACGCTGCACGTGCCTGAGCCCAGCCTCATCACCGTCCAGCCTTACGACATGAGCCAGATCGGCCCCATCGAAAAGGCGATCCGCGCCTCCGACCTCGGGCTCAATCCGTCCAACGACGGCAAGATCATTCGCATCCCCATCCCCATGCTCACCGAAGAGCGCCGCAAGGAGATGGTCAAGCGTCTGCACCATGTGGCCGAAGACCACCGCGTCGCCGTGCGGAACATCCGCCGCGATTCCAACGACCAGTGCAAGAAGCTCCTCAAAGACAAGCTCATCAGCGAGGACGAGGATCGCCGCGCCCACGACGAGATCCAGAAAATGACCGACTCCTACATCGCCAAGGTCGACCAGCTCGCCAAGGCCAAGGAGAAGGATATCCTCGAAGTAAAGTAAACCGGCTTCGCGATCTCACCCCGCCCGGCGCGCGGTCATCACCGCTCCGCCGGGCCTCTTCTTGCCGCCCGCCATCCGTTCCAGCCAACTCTTCTGTGGCGGCCATTGCACGCGCGCTCCCGTGAACCATTCCCGCAACTCTTCTCCCGCGGTATCCGCCGGCGCCACAACCACCAGTCGCGCCCCGGGCTTCATCGCCCTCGCCACCTCCTCCAGCAGCCGTCTGTCAGGCACACCCCTCAGCAGCACAAGGTCGAATCCCCGATCGGCGAACATGTCCAGCCGTTCTCCTTCCACCAGGATCCCCCTCACTCTCCGCTCCAGGCCGGCCGACTTGGCCGACGCCAGGGCGCCGTCCACCACCGCCCTCTCGGTATCCACCAGGTAGACTTCCGCCCCTTCCGACGCCATCCAGATACCCAGTTCCCCGGCGCCGCAGCCGAAATCGACCACGCGCTTGCCAGCAAGCGGTTCCGCCGCCAGCGCGCGCTGCACCGCCGCATTCATCTCACTGTCCACGGCGCAGCACCTTCCCTGTCAACTGTCCGGTCAGCTTCCCTCCCCGCAGGACCGGCGCGCCGTTCACCCACACGGAGTCGACGCCCACCGCATACTGGTGCGGCTTCAGGAAATCGGCCTTGTCCATCACCTTCGCGGGATCGAAGAGGACAAGATCGGCTGCCATGCCCGGCCGGATCAGCCCGCGGTCGTAGAGACCGATCCGCTGCGCCGGGAGCGAACTCATCTTCCGCACCGCATCCTCAAGACTCAAGGTGCCCCTCTCCCTCACGTAACGCCCCAGAACCCGGGCGAACGTCCCGTACGATCTCGGGTGCGGAACGTCCCTGCCGAACGTCGGGATCCCGCCGTCGCTCGCAACCATTGTGAGCGGGTCCTTCAGAATTCGCTCGACATCCTCTTCGCTGATGGCGTGGTAGATCGCCGAACACCCGCCCTTCAGTTGAATCTCGATCGCCGTCTCGGCCGCGTTCTCCGCCGTCGGCTCCTTCCCCTTCGCTTTCGTTACGTCGGCAAGGCTCTTGCCCGCCAGCGACGGGTCGAAGCCGCAGGAAGCCAGCACGACGTTCTTCGGATCGCCCGCTCCCCGATCCTCCAGAATACGCCGCACGATCTCGGCCTTGATCTTCGTCCGCTGATCCGGCGCGCCCAGCCGTTCAGCCAGCGCCTTCGCGCCGCCGGCCATCGACCACTGCGGGAACAGCGCGCCAGTGCCGGTTGAAGAAGCCGTATATGGATAGGCGTCCACCGTGACGTCCACGCCCCGCCGCCGCGCCTCGTGAATCATCCGCAGCGTCTCCGCCGAACGCCCCCAGTTTTTCTTCCCGATGATCTTGTGGTGCGTGACCTGTGTCGGGAGGCCGCCCTCTTCCCCGATCCTGATCGTCTCCGCCACGCTCTCCGCCACCCTGTCCGCCTCATCCCGCATATGCGAAATGTGCACGCCCCCATATCGCCCCGCCACCTTCGCCAGCTCGATCACTTCCTCGGTCCGCGCGAAATTGCCCGGCACGTAAAACAAACCTGTCGAGAGGCCATAGGCGCCTTCCCGCATCGCCTGCTCCACCAGCGCCTTCATTCTCGCAAGTTCTTCTTCTGACGCCTGCCGGTTCTCGCTCTTCAGAACCCGCTGCCGCACCGTCCCGTGACCCACCAGCAGCCCGAAGTTGATCGCGATCCGCGTCGAGCCCAGCTTCTGGAAGAACGCTGCCAACGGAAACGGAGACGAACCGTCCGGTCCCTCGATGATCGTCGTCACCCCCTGCCTGATCAGGTTTTCGGCCGAGGGGTTCTCAAAGATCCCTCTCACCC
>CAYWST010000458.1:0-4149 GCA_964461075.1 uncultured Solibacteraceae bacterium
CCACTGAGCGCATGGTGATGGAGGGGCCATGGTCCTCGATGATCCTGCGGCCGGCGGCCATCTACGGTCCAGGCCGCGGCATCCACGTCTCACTGCCGCGAGGCGAATTCAAGCTGGCCGGAGACGGCTCCAACTGGGTGAGCCGTATCCACGTCGCGGATCTCGCCGCCCTCTGCTGCCTGGCGCTTACCAGCCATGAGGAGGGCTGCTGGCCTGTGGCGGACCGGGAAGCGGCGCGATCGGAGGAGATCGCCCGATTTGTCTGCGATCTGCTCGGCTGCCAGCCGCCGGGAAGCCGCCCGATGGGCGAGCTGCATGAGACCCGCAGAGCGGATCGCAAGGTCGACGGGTCCGCTGTCGTCAGGCAGCTTGGTTACTCGCTCCTCTATCCCTCGTATCGTCAAGGAATTCCAGCTTCACTGGACCCAGACGCCCTAAAGTGCTAAAGCCATCAGCCGATTTACTGATTGCAGGCCGGCTGCTACAAACCTAATTGAGGGAGAAGCAGGATCAGGATCGCTACCTTTCGGCGCCGGTTCCACGGTTGCCAGATGGCTCGCGAAACGGCCTCACCCCGAGTGAGATGTGGGCATGAACTGCAAAGTGTGTGGGACCCGGCTTGGGATTCTGGAGCGCTGGCGCTACGGCGACTTCTGCTCGCAGGATCACCGCGAGATCTTTGCCCTCGATCTTGCCGAGTTGGACAAGAAACTCGTCGCCGACGCGGCTGCGGATGCCGTCCAGAAGAACGCGACAATCGCTGCGTCCAAAACAGGCGGGCGGAAGCCGGAAGTCAAAGCAACGCTTAAAGCCGCGAATAGTGAAGAACTCACGTTGGCAGAACCGGTCGAGCCGGCCGCGGAGGGAGAGGCGGAAACCGAGCCTCCAATGGCCGGCTTCGTCCCCCAGGGAGACGCGACGCCATGCGATCCCATGAAGCGGAAAGAGCGGGAACGCCGGCCAGTGGTCGAAAAGACCGAGAAGCCGAGCGAAGTTTGGCGCGCGATGGCCCGGAAGGCCGTCAAAGATGAGCTTCCTCCGGCGAATCCGGCGGCGCTCAAAGGGCGTGAATTGCCCTCGATCGTTGTCGAGGCGCCGCAGCAAGCCTCCGTTTCAAGTGGCGGATTCTGCCTGGACAGATCCTACGCGGTGATGTCGCCGCCGGCCGGAACGCCGATCAGAGTCCAAGGGATGCCGCAGCCGGGCCTGACAATGCCGGCGCCCGGTTTCTGGGGCCCGAGCATGGCCGTCACCTCGCCGTTCGTGCCTGCCCAACCGAGCCACTGGGTGGACGAGCAGGGCTGGCATTGGATTTCAGACGCGGCGGCGATGTCCACGCCGACCGTGGAGAGCGTGCTTTCCATGTATCCGATGGCGGCGCCGTGGGCGAACTGGCCGGTGATGGCGCCGGGTGCGGCAACCCGGCCGATGCAGGCTCCGGCCCCCATGCCTGGCCCCATGCCTGGCGCGTTGGCCGCTCCCGCCAGCGGGCTGGCCACGCCTGGCGCGATGGGCGGGCCGATGGGCATGCACCCGGCCGCAGGGCCGCAAAGCGCGCTGGGGGTGCCGCAACCGTATAGCCCTGCGGGGGTTCCGGGCGCGCAGAGCGTCGGGCAGCCCCGGGCAATGTCGGCTCAAGGGGGACCAGTCCAGCCTGGACACAGCGCTTCGATGCCGTCTTCAATGACTCCTTCGATGCCGCCTTCCATGCCGGCAGCGGGCCTGGGAATCGGAATGCCATCTGGATTTGGGCCGGCCAGCTTCGGGCCGCCCAGTCTGGGCGGAATGGGGCCGGGAGTTGCCGGAGGCCTGTTCGGCGGGGGCCAGGTGGTCGGATGGGGCGTAGCGCAGCAGCCTGGCAGCGGGCCGATGCCCCAAGGGGGCGCCGGCTACTACTGGCGTGAGTTGCCGCCTCCCTTCTTCAGCGCCTTGGTGGACCTCTCTTTCGGAGTCAGACCAATGGATGCCAGACGCCCGTTTAAGACTCCTTCGAGCCGGCATGAAGCCTGGCCGGCGGCGGCGCCGCAGATTTCCCCTCTCCATATCCCTCTCCCTTGCGAAGTCGCCTTCGCGCAACAAGTGTCGATCGAAAGCGACCCGATGAACGCATCGCTGCCGCAGGCCGCCGAACCGGCCGCACCGCCACAGTGGCCGGGGAACCCTGCCACGATGCCATCGGGTCCTGGACTTCCCCGGCCGAGGGTTCCGCGCCGGGTTGCTCCCGCGGTTGTTCTTCCGCTGGGTAGCCGGCTGGGGCTTCCGAAACCGGCCGAGCCGCTGATGTTGACAGGCTCGGGCCAACATGGAGGCAGAGCGGTTTGAGATGAGCGGTCAACCTGCCCGATTGATAGCGATCCCGGCCCGGCCTACCGGCCAGCCGCTAAGAACCACCACGGTCGTCAGCCCGGGCTCCTATACAATCTCGGGCGGCGAGCCGTCCACACACCACGTCTCTAACCCGTCGGTCCCGATGGCGATGCTGAACGACGCTCAGGCCGAGGCTGAGGCGCAGCGCCCCGAGGCTGCCTGCAGGCTGTTGGAGCAGATCGTCGAGCGTTGGCCGTCGCATGTGCCTGCCCTGTTGCTGCTGGGCTGTCTGCGCCAGTCCGGCGGGGATGCGAAAGAGGCGCGCCGGCTCTACCGGCAGGTCTGTGAGCGTCAACCCGATTGCTGGCAGGCGTATTACAACGAAGCGCTTCTGGACCTGTCTGAGGGGGCGCGGGCGGCCGCCATCGCCCGGCTGAAGGAGGCTTGCGCGCTCGCCCCGACCGAACCGGAACCGATGTTCCGCCTGGCTCTCGCGCTCGAGGAGGACGGTCGCGCCCGGGAAGCGCTGGTCTGGTACAGGAGGGCGGTCGCGGTCCGCGAGAGCTTCCCCGCGGCATGGCTCCGGGCGGCGCTGATTCTGATGAAACTCGGCTCATGGGCCGAGGGCGCCGCGGCCATCGAACACTGCCTCGACTCGGAGGAAGACGGCGCTTCGATGTGGTACCACTACGCATTGTGCCAACTTGAACTCGGCGAAGGCGAGAAGGCTCGCATGGCCCTTGAAGAGTCTCACCGAAGGCGGCATGACGCGCCTCCCGTGTTGCAGGGCCTCGCTCTCCTCGCTGTTCTCGACGGCAATCTCGAACTGGCGGCCCGCTATGAGGCGGCTTCGGAGGAATGCGGCGAACGGTCGCCCGCGATCCTGTACCGTCTCGCGGTGGCGTTCCAGGAGCGGGGCAACCATGAGCAGGCCCGTCACTTCTATGTGAGAGCTCTCGAACTTGATCCCTCCCTGGCGATCGGTTATTTCGCCTGAGGCGCGATACAATCTCAGTTTGAAGCGCAGAAACCGGCGCGCGCCGGCGGCAGTTGGCGCAGCCCCCAAGGCCGAAGTCAAGCCGCGGTTGAAAACCCTCGACCGCATTCTCTCCAAAGCGGGTGTGGCATCCAGAACCGAAGCACGCCAGTGGATCGCTCGCGGGCGTCTCAAGGTGAACGGCAAGCCCGCGCGCAACCCCGAACAGTGGGTCGATCTGGACCGGGACAAGATCCTGCTCGACGGCAAACCGCTGCGCGGCGAGAAGAAAATCTACGTTCTCCTCTACAAGCCGAAGGGCTACATCACCACCTACAACGACCCGGATCGGCGCAAGACCGTTTACAGTTTGTTGCACGGAATCGACCAGTGGCTCTTTCCCGTCGGCCGGCTCGACCAGGATACCAGCGGTTTGCTGCTGATGACGAACGATTCCGCGCTGGCAGAGGAGTTGACCAATCCCGAGTACCACGTCCCGAAGACCTACCTCGTCAAGTCCTCGATTCATCTCACGGACGAGCAACTGGCCCAGTTGGAGGCGGGGCTCGAGTTAAAGGATGGGCCGACGCGCCCGGGCAAGGCGAAGCGGCTGCGGGATCAATCCGGCAAGACGATCTTCGAGCTGACGATCACGGAAGGCCGGAACCGGCAGGTGCGGCGGATGGTGGAAGCGCTCGGCGGGAAGGTGTTGAAACTGGTGCGTGTGGCGATCGGTCCGCTTTCGATCAGCGGTCAGCAGATCGGATCGTGGCGGTTATTGAGCAGAGTTGAGGTCGACGCCTTGCGCAGGTCCGTCCGCCGTCCCCGCCGCAGCGGATCGCGCGCCGCCTCCGAGCGTGCCGAGG
>CAYWST010000459.1:0-4149 GCA_964461075.1 uncultured Solibacteraceae bacterium
ACTCGCTCTTCTCGCCCCGCCCGAGCTCCTTCTGGATCGCCTTGATCTTCTCGTTCAGGTAATACTCTTTTTGCGCCCGCTCCATCTGCCGCTTCACGCGGCCCTGAATCGAGCGGTCCACGTTCAGCTTCTCGATCTCGATGTCGAGCATGTCGGCGACCCGCGTCAGCCGGTCCACCGGATCGAAGATCTCCAGCAGTTCCTGCTTCTCTTCGATCGTCAACTGGAGGTTCGCGCCGATCGTATCGGCCAGCTTGCCCGGATCGTCCACCCGGATCGCCGCGATCATCGTCTCGTAGTTGACGTTCTGGCTGAGCTTCACATACTGCTCAAAGAGCCCCGTCACTCGCGCCGTCAGCGCCTCCAGCACCGGGCCCGGCTCCACCCGCGTCGGATACGTGCGGATGTTGGCGCGGAAGTAGCCTTCTTCTTCCGCCACGCCCAGGATCCGTCCCCGCTCCAACCCCTCAACCAGCACCTTGATATTCCCGTCCGGCATCCGGACGCTCTGCACGATGTTGGCGATCGTTCCAACCTGATAGATGTCTTCCGGGCGCGGTTCGTCGACGCTCGCATCGTGCTGCGTCGCCAGAAAAATCTTCTTCTCCCCTGCCAGCGCCTCTTCGAGAGCCCTCACGCTGGATTCCCGCCCCACCACAAACGGCGTCATCATGTGCGGGAAAATCACGACATCCCGGATCGGCATCATCGGGTAACGCCGCGTATCTGCTTTGTCTTTCGGTTGGCTCATTGTGGATTCGGTATCTGCGTGTCTCGGCCGCCCCCCGGCCGCCATTCCGGCGCCACCTTCTCTCGCGGCCGGCCGTTACCGTCAGCCTGCCTTTTCGAGGAGCGCCCAGTTGATCTTCTGCGACTGTACCATCTCCCTCGTCACCACGAACTCCCTGACCTTCTTGTAGGAGGGAATGTAGTACATCAGGTCCAGCATCAGGTCCTCGAGAATCATCCTCAGGCCCCGAGCCCCGACCTTCCGCTCCATGGCCTGCTCAGCAATGGCTTCCAGAGCGTCGTCGCCAAATTTCAGCTTAACATTCTCGAACTCGAACAGTTTCTGATACTGCTTGATGATCGCGTTCTTCGGCTTGGTCAGGATCTCCACCAGCGCCTGCCGGTCCAGATCCTCAAGCACGCCCACCACCGGCAGCCGCCCGATAAACTCAGGAATAAAACCGTACCGGATCAGATCCTCCGGCTGCAGCCTGCTCAACAATTGCATGTCCCGCTGCGGATTCGGCCGCCGTTTCCCGTCCTGCACCGCCTCGTCGCCCCGGAAGCCGAGCATCTTCCGCCCGACCCGTTTCCCGATAATCTTCTCCAACCCCACGAACGCCCCGCCGCAGATGAACAGGATATTGCCCGTGTCCACCGGCGTGAACTCCTGGTGCGGATGCTTCCGCCCGCCCTGCGGAGGCACGTTCGCGATCGTCCCTTCCAGAATCTTCAACAGCGCCTGCTGAACTCCCTCTCCGGAGACGTCGCGCGTGATCGATGGGTTCTCGTCTTTCCGGCTGATCTTGTCGATTTCGTCGATGTAAATAATCCCCGTCTGGCACCGCTGCACGTCCCAGTCCGAGTTCTGCAGCAGCCGCAGAATGATGTTTTCCACGTCCTCGCCGACGTAGCCCGCCTCGGTCAGCGTCGTCGCGTCCACAATCGCGAACGGGACGTCCAGGATTCGCGCCAGCGTCTGCGCCAGCAGCGTCTTGCCCGTCCCCGTCGGTCCGATCAGCATGATGTTGGACTTGGCCACCTCGACCTCGCCCACTCTGTGCTGCCGGTTCATCTGAATCCGCTTGTAGTGGTTGTAGACCGCCACTGCCAGCTTCTTCTTCACCGGGTCCTGCCCGATCACGTACTGGTCCAGGTACTCTTTCAGCTCCAGCGGCTTCGGCAGCTTGTGCGGCGTCCCGTAGCTCTTCTCCGGACGGTCGTCCTCAAGGATCGAATTGCAGACGGCGATGCACTCGTCGCAAATGTACGCCCGCGGGTACTCGCTCGGGCTCGAGATGAGTTTGCCGACGACATCCTGTGTCTTGTGGCAGAAGCTACACCGGAGTGTTTCGTCGCTGGAAGATCGTTTCACAAATCGGCTCCGTGCGGCCGGGGAGGGGGAGGTGATTCCCCGAAGCCACAACTTTCCGTGCCCCCATTATCTATCGAAACGGCGGATGCGGCAATCGTTCTCCGTTTTCGTTCTGGCTCCGCTCCACCCTCCAATCGTCTGATGCCCCATTGGTTCAGTAGGGTTCCACACCGATTTGTTAACCTCTGAGTCATATGCTTCGCCGTCACATCCTCTCCTCCCTCCTGGCGGCTGTTTCCTTCGCCGCGTCCGCCCAGGAAAAAGTCGACCTCAACGCCATCTACCTCATCAAGCAGGAAGCGATCCAGAACGGAAAAGTCATGGATCACGCCTGGTGGCTTACCGACGCCATCGGACCCCGCCTGACCTCCTCCCCCGGCTACAACGCCTCTGCCGAGTGGGTCATTAAAACTCTCAAAACAATGGGGATCGACGCCAAAACCGAAAAATGGGGCGCCTTCGGTAGAAGCTGGCGCAACACGCGCTTCTCCGCCCATCTCCTCGAGCCCTCCTACCAGCCCGTCTACGGCTTCGCCATGCCCTGGACCTCGTCCACCGAGGGCGTCGTCTCCGGCGAACCCGTCTACGCCCCCATCCGCTCCGAATCCGACATGGAGAAGTGGAAAGGCAAGCTCAAGGGCAAAATCGTCCTCACCGCCCCCATGCGCGAACTCCAACCCGTCGACCGGCCGCTGCTTTCCCGCTACGACGAAAAACAGCTCGCCGACATGGAAATCGCCCCCGACATGCTCATCCGCCCCCCATCCCCCGAGATGGACCGCATGCGGATGATGTCCCAGATGATGGGCCCGAATCAGCCTAACTTCATGCAAATGCGAGCCTTCCGCAACAAGCTCACGCAATTCTGGCGCGAAGAGGGGGCCGCCCTCCTCCTCGACTTCGGCTATCGCAACGACGGCGGCACCATGGCCAACACCACCGGCGGCTCCCGCGAAGCCAAGGACCCGCCCGCACCCCCCATGGCCACCATTACCCCGGAGCACTACAACCGCATCGCCCGCCTTCTCGAAAAGAAAGTCCCCGTCAAGGTCGAATTCGAGATCCGCAACGAAATGGGCGACAAGCAGGAGGACGGACTCAACGTCATCGCCGAGATCCCCGGCTCTGGTAAACATAAGGACGAAATCGTCATGATCGGCGGCCACCTCGATTCCTGGCACGCCGGAACCGGCGCCACCGATAACGCCTCCGGCTCCGCCGTCATGATCGAGGTCCTCCGCATCCTGAAGAAACTGAACCTCAAACTCGACCGCACTGTCCGCCTCGCCCTCTGGTCCGGCGAGGAACAGGGCCTGCTCGGCTCCCGCGGCTACGTCAAGGAGCACTTCGCCGACCGCGCCACCATGCAGACCACCAAGGACTACGACAAGTTCTCCGCCTACTACAACATCGACAACGGGACCGGCCGCATCCGCGGCATCTACCTCCAAGGCAATGAGATGTGCCGTCCCATCTTCGAAGCCTGGCTCGCCCCCTTCCGCGACCTCGGCGTCACCACCGTCACCATCCGCAACACCTCCGGTACCGACCATCTCGCCTTCGACGCCGTCGGCCTCCCCGGCTTCCAGTTCATTCAGGATCCCGTCGAATACTCCACCCGCACCCACCACTCCAACATGGACGTCTACGACCGCCTCCAGCCCAACGACCTCAAACAGATGGCCGCCATCGTCACGTCCCTCGTCTACCACACCGCCAACCGCGAAGAAAAATTGCCCCGCAAACCCAAGCCCGCCCCACAGCCCGAAGGCTCCGGCCGGCCGTTCTGATCCGGGCGCGGCCATAGGCCTCATTCACCTGAGGGTAAGCGCGTTCCATCTTCACGCATCGACGCTTTCCGGCGGTTCCGTCCCGCCGGTGGTCCGAATCTCCGAACCGTGAAGTATCGGATGTTTGTTGACCACACCCGCCGGAACGCTTCAAGTCCATCCTCATTCATCTGCCGCCCGGCCGATGAAAAAGGTAAAGGACAGGGTATGGCTTTGTATCCCGCTCTCCTCAGGACCTACAATCAACATAGGCGA
>CAYWST010000460.1:0-4125 GCA_964461075.1 uncultured Solibacteraceae bacterium
GTGCAGCGGACTCATAATCCGTTGGTTGCAGGTTCAAGTCCTGCAGGGCCCACCAGTAGGGTGTCCTCCCGGCCCAGGGCCAAGTTGGCCACCTTTTCAAGCGACCGTAGCCTTCGCGCAACCGCAAAGCGTCCAGCAGCAGGACTGCGGATCCAAGAAAAGCGCTGCAGTTCTTCAGGGCGCCGAGCGTCTTGGAAACCGCGGGCCAGAGCGAACGGCTTCATTTCGCCGAGACGGCGCGCCAGGCGGAACAGCTCATCGCCCCGCTGAGCGAGGGCCGGATCGGCAGCATCTGGGCTGGAGCTTACGGCCGCTTCTTTGCCGGTTCGCGTTTCTCGCCCGAAAAGATCAGCGTCAGGTCCACCGTCTGCAGCCTGTCGTTGACTTCCAACTTCGTTTTCGTCTCGCCGAGATTGTCGAAGACGCCGCGGCTTCTGATCTCGGAGAGGAACATGTCCCCATAGGACTTTCTGAACGGGTCGCCCGGCTTCATGGCGAACATCTTCCGGATGACGGGTTCCGACTCGATGTCGAGCCCCTGGATTTTCAAATGGCCGAACTTGTATTGCGGTCCCGGCTCGAAGTTCACGATGATGTCGACCGATTTCTTCTCGTCGTTGAGCCGGCGCTGCGCTTTGTAAGCGATCTTCATGTAGCCGTTTTCGCGGGCGCGCTCCTGAATCTTTTCGATGCCGCGGCCGATGTCGGAGAAATTCACCTGCTTGCCGATCCCCCACGCGCCGAGTTCGCCGGCCTCCTCGGTTGGTATCGGCAGGCCGTTCACCTCGACCTTGCCCAGTATGTAAGGCTCACCTTCGTCGACGTGGACGGTCACAACAACTCCTTTGACCGACGCCGACGGGGCGACCTCCAACTTTGGGAACGAGGCGCGCAACCGGCCGGCGGTTTCGTACATCGGCCGGATTTGGTTGTCGAGCAGCATCCTGAAATTGGGCTCGATGAAGGGAACGCCGATGGCGACGGCGGCCATGGATTTGGCGAGATCGTTCGGATGGATCGCCCGCGCGCCTACGAATCTCACCTCGGCAACGGCGGGCGGCGGAGCCGACGGCCCAAAGAGAATCGCGATTGTATCCTTCCCGAGCAGGGTGACCCGGTGCACCACACGCTCGTTGACACCGCGCTCGGCGAGCATCTTCTGAAGCAGCGCCGCCGCCTGGCTCATGTAGGTCTCAGACGCCGGAATCTTTTCGGCGAACAGCGGAAGTTCCTTCGCCGCCCGTGCAGCGAACTCTACGGCCGAGACCGCCGGGAAGCGCTCGATGAACCACGGGTAGTGCTGGGACACCTCGATCATCTCGAGCGTCACCTTGAAGCCTGTGCCGCCCTGGATTGGCTGATATCTCCAGCCGAACGACTCGATCGCGCCGGATGCCATCATACGGTCGTTGGCGGCTTCAAAGACGTCACGGCGAACGGGCATGCCGGGGCGCAGCCCGCTGAGAGCGATGAGCTGTTCGGCGGTGTAGACCTTGTTGCCGACGATTTCGATTTCGCGGATCACAGGCTCCGCCGAGGCAGGAGGCTGCGTGGCGGGGCGAGGCGCGCGGCGCTGCTGCGCGGGGAGAGCCGGCAGGGCCGCAAGACAGAGAAGCGCGAGGGCTTTCATTGATTCCATTATGTGAAAAAGTGATAATGCTATACTAAGATCGATGTCCTACGACGTCGTCGTCATCGGCAGCGGACCCGGGGGCTATTCCGCTGCGATTCGCGCGGGCCAGTACGGCCTGAAGACCGCCCTGATTGAGAAATGGCCGAAGCTCGGCGGAACGTGTCTGCATGTCGGATGCGTGCCAACCAAGAGCCTTCTCCATACCGCCGAAGTGTGGGATTACTTCACCCACAGCGAGGAGCAGGGTATCGCCTGCGAGAACCCGCGGCTGAATTATCCCAAAGTCCTTCAGCGGAAGGACAAAATCGTTTCGACGCATGCCAACGGCATCGAGTTGCTCATGCGGAAAAACAAGGTGCAGGTGGTCAAGGGCCACGGCCGGATCAAGGGACGCGGGCAGGTCGAAGTAACCGGTGAAAGCGGCGTCCAAGTGCTTGACACAAAGCACATCATCCTCGCCATGGGCTCCGAGGCGCGGATGTTGCCCGGGCTCGAGCCGGAAGAATCGCGCATTGTCACCAACGTCGAGATTCTCAGGACGCAGGCGCCGCCGAAGCGGCTGCTGGTGATCGGCGCCGGAGCCGTCGGCGTGGAGTTTGCGTCCATTTTCAAGCGATTCGGCAGTGAAGCGATCGTGTTCGAGATGCTGCCCCGCCTGGTCCCGGTTGAGGATGAAGACGTCAGCAAGGAACTCGAACGGCAGTTCAAGAAGCAGGGCATCCAGTGTGAAACCGGCGCGAAAGTGCTGGAGGTTCAGAAGACCGAAAGCGGCGTGAAACTGCAGGTTCAACTTTCCACCGGCAAGGTGGAGCCGTTTGAAGGCGACATGCTGCTGGTGGCGGTGGGCCGCCGGCCGGTGACCGAAGACGCCGGTCTCAAGAATACGCGGGTGGAACTGGACCGCGGTTTCGTGAAGGTGGACGGCATGCAGCGGACCGCAGAGCCTGGAGTCTACGCCATCGGGGACATCGTCGCCGGCACGCCCCAACTGGCGCACGTGGCCACCATGGAGGGCATGGTGGCGGTGGCGCACATCGCCGGCAAACCGGTGCGCCCCATCAACCGGAACCGCATTCCCGGCGCGACCTACACCGAGCCGGGCATCGGCAGCGTCGGCCTTACCGAGCGGCAGGCCCGCGAGCAGGGCTACGACGTGAAAGTCGGCAAGTTCCCCTTCATGGGCAACAGCAAGGCCTCCATCCTGGGCAGCCACGGCGGCTTCGTCAAAGTGGTTTCCGACGCGAAGTATGGCGAAATCCTCGGAGTTCATATCATCGGCCCGCATGGCTATGAGCTGATCGCCGAGGCGGTCGCTGCGATGGAAGCCGAAGCCACGGTGGAAACGATGATGTCGACGATTCACGCTCATCCAACTCTCTACGAGGCGGTGGGCGAGGCGTTCAACAGCGTCTACGGCCTGGCGATCAATGCGTAGGCTGGAGGTGGAAACGCCCGGCCGCCTGCCCTACGCCGAGGCGTGGGCGATGCAGCGCGATTACGCCGAGCGCCGGAAGCGCGGCGAGGCGGGCGACCGGCTGCTGCTCGTCGAACACCCGCACGTTCTTACCTTCGGGCGGAATGCGCGGAAGACGAATCTGCTCGCGCCGCCCGAGAGGCTGCGCGAGATGAACGTCGAAGTGCACGAGATCGACCGCGGCGGCGACGTCACCTACCACGGACCCGGCCAGGTCGTTGGCTATCCGATCATCGATTTGCGGGAGTGGAAGCGCGACGTCTTGGCCTATGTTCGCGGCATCGAACAAAGTGTGATGGCCGCGCTCCGGAAGTTCGGGATTGAGTCGTTCACCGAGCCCGGCGCGACAGGCGTCTGGACGAACCAGGGGAAGGTCTGCGCGATCGGCGTGCACATAAGCCGTTGGGTCACCACGCACGGATTTGCCCTGAACTGGAGAACGGACCTGAGCTACTTCGGGCTGATCGTACCCTGCGGTTTGCAGCGGCCGGTTACATCCATGGAGGCCTTGGGCGCAACGCCGCCGCTGGAGACGGTTCACGAAGCCCTGGCTGAAGAGTTTGCCCGAGAGTTCGGGTATGAGGAAGTTCAATGGCGCGCCGCCGCGGCGGTGCGCTAGTGCGAGAGAATTGGCGGAGATACGGAGACATACCATGGCCGACGTAGTCATGCCCCAAATGGGCGAGAGCATTGTAGAAGGCACACTGACAAAGTGGCTGAAGAAGGTAGGCGATCGCGTAGAGCGCGACGAGCCGCTTTTCGAGATCTCGACTGACAAGGTTGATACTGAGATCCCCTCGCCTGCGGCCGGAACGCTTTCCGAGATTCTGGTGCAGGAAGGCGCGGTTGTGGCCATCAACACCGTGGTCGCAAGGATCGGCGACGGCGCGGCCGCGGCAGCGCCGGCCCCCGCTCCCGATGCCGCGGTGGAGGCGCCAAAGCCCGAACCTGCCGCTGCAGCCGCGCCGGAGATCATTCCCGCGGCGCCCGCGGCCGGAGCGGAGGAGGAACTCACCAC
>CAYWST010000461.1:0-4089 GCA_964461075.1 uncultured Solibacteraceae bacterium
GTGCCCGAACGGTGATCATCTACCCTGGTTCGCCGAGTTCATCGTCCTCGAACAGCACTTCCGGATCGACCAGAATCCCAAGGGGCCCGTGCTCTACAGGGACAGCGTGGGGACGGGCGGCTATCGCATCGATATTCATGAGAGAGCCCCTCGCGGCGAAGCAAGCCAGACGCTGCACCTTCACGGCAAGCACTGGACGCAGCAGATCCCCCTTGGCGCCCTGATTCCGCGGCGCGTGGAAAACGTCTTGCCGTCCTGCAAAAACCTTGGCGTCACCCACGTCACTAACGGGGCTTTTCGCCTACACCCCGTCGAGTGGAATGTGGGGGAAGCCGCCGGCGCACTCGCCGCCTTTTGCCTCCAACGTGATTGCGTGCCTCGGCAGGTCCGGAACCGCCCGGCGCTTCTCGAAGACTTCCAGCGCGTGCTCACCATGCGGGGAGTCCAACTCGCCTGGGACAAGCCGGAAGTCGCCAAATCCTACAACAGCCACTACGCCGAAGTTCCAGGCTGGCATTTCGGAGAGTCAAGGAAGAAACAGGGATGATCCACCTAGCCATTCTCTTCACAGCGATCTCGGCTGCGTCCCATCTTGATCCCGCCGAGTTCGACACGCGTCTTGGCGGCCTTCGCGGGCAGTGGCTCGGCCCCGTCACCGCCCAGTTCCCCCGCAACGGAGAAGGCTCCACTATCCGCCTCAAGGACGGACGTCTCCTCCACGCCTTCAGCCGCCACTCCAGGAGCCCCGAAGGCAACGTCGATCTCTGGCCGGGAGTGATTGTCTTTGTGTACTCCTCCGACAACGCGAAGACCTGGACCCAGCCCGAGATCGTGTTCCGAAATCCCGGCGGGCTGACCGCCATGCAGCCTTCCTTCGTTCGTCTCCCGGACGGCGGCCTCGGAGTCACCTACAGCCTGATCGATTCCTTCACCAGCGCACGAAAGGTCTTCCGCTTCTCAAATGATGAGGGGAAATCCTGGTCGGAGGAAAAAGTTATCAGCCCGCCCGGGGGTTACTGGACCGGCGCCCATGATCGCCTGATCGCCATTCCCGGCGGCCGCATTCTCGCCCAACTCCACACCAAGCTTTCGGCGAAACCCGAGCGCCTGGCCACCCGAATCGCTTACTCCGACGACTCGGGACGCACGTGGTCTTTCTCTCCGCAGACGCTGACCGTACCCAAGGTCATTCCCGGTTCATCCGCGGAGAAACTGGGACGCAGCGGCCTCCATGAGGCCTCCATCGCCGAACGTGCCGATGGCTCTCTCCTCATGCTCGGCCGTACCATGGCCGGCCGCATCTATCGCTCCATCTCAACCGACCGCGGCATCACTTGGTCAAACCCCGAGCCCACCGAACTCCCCTCTGGCGCCGCGCCCGCCCGCGTCGAGCGCATCCCGGGCACAAGCGATCTGCTGGTGGTCTGGAACAGTTGCTGCCTCGATAAGGACAACGCGCAACTCGGGGAGCGAATCACGCTCTCTTCCGCCATCAGTTCCGACGGAGGTTTCCATTGGAAGTGGCGGCGAACCATCGCTGACATCGTCCCGGGACAAGGCCCTGCCCGCCATTGGGTGGACTATCCTGCTGTCACGATTGACGGCGGGACCGTCTACCTCTCCTACCGGCTTGTCCTGCTCGACGGGCCCAGGACTCTCATGCAGAACTACATGGCGCCGCTTCCCTTGAGCTGGTTTTACGCTGCAAGGGACAAGAACCCCGGAGTCGCTCTGGAAAGCGCCCGCCTTCTCACCGCCGCGGAGATCAGCGCCGCTTTCGCAGCGCTTCCTTCCAAACCGCCAACCAACCGTGAACTTCAGACCACCGAACACGCCGGATTCAAAGTAGCTCGAGTCGAAAACCGCGACGGGCCTCGTGAGGTTCAGCCCGAAGAGGATCGCATTTTCTACGTCACGGCGGGCTCTGCGCGTCTCAGAGTGGAGGACTCAGGCGACCTCCCCATGGAAACCGGTTCCGCCATCATCGTTCCTCGCGGTGTGCCCTATCAGATTCTGGCAACCGGAACTAAAGTCGAATTCCTCGTCGTGAGGGTCAAATGACATTGAACAGCATCCGCAAGCAGGTGGTCGTTGTTGGTGCGGGCGCCGCGGGCATTGCCGCGGCCGTCGCCGCTGCCCGAAATGGCGCCGAAACTCTCCTCATCGAGTACAACGGTTTCCTCGGCGGCATCTCCGCCACCCTAGGCTGGATCGGCTTCCACGACAATCGTTACCGCCAGGTCGTGCGCGGCCTCGCCTCCGAGTTCGTCGCTATCATGCAAGAGCGCGGCGAGGCCTCTCCGTATGTCCTCGACCCGAAGTGCTCCTCCATCGTCACCCTCAATACCCACATCTGGAAAATCGTCGCCATCGAGCAGTGTCAGGCCGCCGGCGTCGAACTCATGCTCCACACGCACGTCGTCGACGCGATCCGGGAGGGCGACCGCGTTACCGGCGTTATTGTCGAGCACAAGTCCGGCCGGCAGGAGATTCATGCCGACGTGGTCATCGATTGCAGCGGCGATGGCGATGTGGCCGCCCGCGCCGGCGCCGCCTGGGAAAAGGGCCGCACCGGCGATGGACTGGTGCAGGCGCCGACGCTCGTTTTCCGGCTGGGCGGGCTGGACCGGCAGGCCTTCATCGAAGGCTGTAAGGACATCTCCAACAACTATCGAGAGTGGCTGTCCCCGTACCCCGATCTCTGGGAGAAGATGATCCGCCGGATCGACACCGAGCCCGCCTTTATTACCGGTGGCTTCGCCGGACTCATCGAGAAAGCGCGCCGCGACGGCGACTTCAATATCCCTCAATCCAGGATCGTCGGCGTCAAGACTCACATCCCGGACGAGTTCCTTGTCGTGAGCACCAGAGTCCTCGGCCTGGACCCCACTGACGTCGGTAGTCTCACTGACGCCTATTCGAAGGTCTACGCCCAGATCCCCATCCTCGTGGGATTCTTCCGCAAGTACATGCCCGGATGCTCGAAGGCCCACGTCCGCGAAATCGCCCCCATGCTTGGCGTTCGCGAGAGCCGCCGGATCGTGGGCGACTACATGCTCACCGCGGAGGACGTGATCGAGGGCCGCACCTTTGATGACGTCGTGGCCATGGGCGGGTACCACATTGATATTCATCGCCCCAGCGGCACCTGGGTCGAATCGCGCAATGTCGAAGCTTATGGCATCCCATTACGCTGCCTTATCGCTCGCGATGTCGATGGCCTGATGATGGCCGGCAAGTGTCTGTCAGCGACCCACGAAGCGGTCGCTTCCACGCGGGTCATCCCCATCTGCATGGCGCAGGGCCAGGCCGCCGGAACCGCCGCCGCCATGGCCGTGCTGCGAAACATCGGCGTCCGTGACGTCCCCACAGCCGCCCTCCAAAGCCGTCTCAACAGCCAGGGCGCCGAACTCGGCCAGTCCCTCGCCGAACCAGACCCTGAAATCATTGAGCGCATCGGCCTGCTCCCCAAGGAAGAACAGCCCTCCAGCGGCGAAGCCGACCCTGTCAGCATGGTCGAAACCGCTTGGGTGAAATAGGAGAACTACAATGAAGACCCTTCTGCTTCTCGCCTTCCTCGGCCTGCCAGGGCTCGCCGCGGACGAAGTCACCCGCCGTCTTGGCGGCATGCGGGGCGTCGTCATCGGCCAAGCCTCCGTTGACGTCGCCAAGAATGGCGAAGGGTCGACCATCCGTCTCAAGGACGGCACCCTACTCCATGCCTTCAGTCGTCATATGCGGCCCAAAGATAACTCCCAGAAATACGAGAATCCCGATCTCTGGCCTGCGGTCATTGCGCATATCGAGTCCCGCGACGGCGGCCTCACCTGGAGTGAGCCCGCCGTCATGTTCACTTCCAGCATCGGCGAGAATGCCATGCAGCCCTCTTTCTCACGGCTCGCCAATGGCGAGCTCGGCGTCAGCTACAGCCAGATCAACTCGCTGAGTTCGGCCGAAAAGGTCTTCCGTTACTCGCGCGACGAAGGCAAAACCTGGTCCGGGGAGATCATGATCAGCCCAAAGGGACAATACTGGACCAGCGCCCATGACCGCATGATCGTTCTCAAGTCCGGCCGCATCCTCCTCACC
>CAYWST010000462.1:0-4089 GCA_964461075.1 uncultured Solibacteraceae bacterium
CTCCCTACGCGCGCTTGCAAGCGACACCCGGTTGCCGCCGCACTTCAGAGTCATGTGGCACCCAAGCGGGACCCCGTTGTAGCGCGCCAGTTCCAGCAGATCGTAGTCGAGCGCTCCAGGACGAATCGCATGCAGAATCCGCTTCATCCCTTCCGACGCCAGGACGTTCGTCCACTCGAAGTAGAGCGCCTCCTTGGGCGTCACCGTCGTGCGCACGCCCGTCTCCTCATCGACGAAGAAGCCCGCCGCGTTGAACACGCCCGCTTCGCCCGCCAGTCCTCGCAATGCATCCGCGATGTACGCTGGCGCGTCCAGCCGGAACTCGCCGGCCGACGGCTTCATCCCGCTCAACCCCACCCGGCTGCCCGCCCCGATCCCCGCCTCTCGAAAGATCTCTTCCAGCGTCCGGTGCTCTCCCACCGGCTGCGACGGCAGCGAGAAATGCGGATACCGCTCCACCCGCAGCAGCGGCCTAGCCGGACTCGCGGGAAGATACCCCATGCACTCGTTGCCAACCAGCAGCAGCGGCTCGCCCTCGCCCGCCACCACAAGCAGCGCCTCCTCAAATCGCGGATCGAAGCCCGTCATCCACGCCAGATTCGCGAAGTGCTCCCGGTCCCCATACACCACCAGGTGCGACCAGACCCGCTCCCGCATCGATGAGCGCGCGATCTCGATCCGCCGCGCATACTCCGCCGTCGTTTCGCGCCAGTCCGGCGCGGCCGTAGGCCCCCCGAACTCCGGCCATTCCATCTCGACGAGTCGCGTCACGAGATGTCCAGCAGGCTCCTGAGAATGAGCCCCCACGTGTTGCTCGGCGTCCCGAGCCGCTTCTGCGCCTCGATCCACTCCCGCCGCTTGAAGTGGATGCCCGCCAGCCCCAGAAACGTCCCGCGGTTCCCCCCTACCGGCGCAATCTGCGGCTTCACCCACTTCTCCGGCTCAAGCGCAAACGGAGCCAGGTACTCCATCGGACCCACGAGCTTCCCCCACAGATCCACGCCCCCGGCCGTCGCCATCCGTGCCAGCAGCGCAAATCCGTCCAGGTTCATGATCGAGTAGCTCAGGCTTTTCGTTCGCGCCTCTTCCGCCGGAGCCGATCCGTCCGGCTTGAACTGCTTGGGGATGAACTCCTCCTCCGCATACCGGTACGCCGTCTTCTCCGCATCCCGCCTGCCGCACAGCCTCGCGTAACAGGCCACCTGCGCCGCCCACCACGTCGAGTGGTTGTTCCCGTTGTCCCGCTCGTCAACGCCCTTCCTGCTCGTCGTCAGCCACTCCAGATACTCGCCAAACCATCTCCGCACACCCTTGTCCCTCGCATCCGGATACCGGGCCGACAGATGCGCCACCCCCGCCGCGCACCACATCAGCGGACGCGTGTCGATGATCCCGATCCCCCGGCCTTCGGTCACCCCGCGGATCGCCTGCCCGAATTCGAGATGCGGATTCATCCGCGTCTTCGGATCCAGAAACCACGTCTCCAGCACCTGCCACGCCCGCGCCGCCGCCTCCTTGTCCTTCCTGTAGAAGGCCGCCGCGCCCAGCGCAAACACCGCCTCCGACATCTCGCCGAGATCCCGGTCGTTATCCACGAACCGCTCCGGATTGACCTCACCGTCTCTCCGGATGTAGGGCCCCTTGGGGTTTTTAGGGTCCGGCCACCAATACGGCCCTTCCGAGAAAAAGTCATGCGGACCCGCTTTGCTGAGCGCGCCAGGCCGTTTATACGTCACGCTCCACGGGCCGCGCGAAATCCACTTCGCCCGGTTCGCCTCCAACTCCGGCCGGATCTTCATCGCCTCCTGCGGCCGCACCAGAATCAGATCCGGTCCGGGCGGCGACGTCAACGCCCCAAGCAGCAGATCCCGCCGTTTCATGACGCCAGCTTGCTGCTCGTCCGGCTGTAGCTGAAGTAGATCACAAATCCGATCAGCATCCATACCAGCGCCGTCAATTGCGTCCGGTGATCCAGCGAGACGATCATCCCCGCGCAGATCAGAATCCCCAGCAGCGGCACGAGCGGCACCAGCGGCGTCCGGAATGGACGATGCGCTTGAGGGTCCGTCCGCCGCATGATCCAGATCCCCGCGCTCACCAGCACGAACGCGAACAACGTCCCGATCGACGTCAGATCGCCCGCCATCGAACCCGGAATGAACGCCGCGAACGCGCCCACGAACACGAACAGCAGCATGTTCGATTTATAGGGCGTCCGGAATTCCGGGTGCAGATCTGAGAATACCCGCGGCAGCAGCCCGTCGTTCGACATCGAGAAGAATACCCGGCTCTGCCCCAGCAGCATCACCAGAATCACGCTCGAAAACCCCGCCAGAATCGCCACCGTGATCAGCGTCGCCAGCCACTCATAGCCCGGCATGTACTTCTGGATCGCGTACGCCACCGAAGCTTCCTTGCCCGCCGTCTTGAACTCCGTCCAGTTCGCCACGCCCGTCAGAACGTACGAGAACAGGATGTAGAGCACCGTGCAGATCACCAGCGATCCGAGAATGCCGATCGGCATGTCCCGCTCCGGCTTCTTCGCTTCCTGCGCCGCCGTCGAAACCGCGTCAAACCCGATAAACGCGAAGAACACGATCCCCGCGCCTCCTAGAACGCCGCCCCAACCGTGGCGGAAAATCCCTTCGTGCCCCGGAGTCCCCGCCGGAATCATGAACGGCGTATGATTCGCGCCGTTCACGAACTGCCAGCCCAGCCCGATGAACAGCAGCACGATGCCTACCTTCACGAACACGATCGCCGCATTCAGGTTCGCCGATTCCTTCGTGCCCTTGATCAGGATCAGCGTAATCAGCAGCAGCACGATCAGCGCCGGCGCGTTGATGATGCCGCGCACGCCGTCGAGCGAGACCTCCATCGGCGAGTGGCACCACTGATACGGAATCGCCCCGCCCAGCAGGTTGTTCAGGTATTCGCTCCACGCGATCGCCACCGTCGCCGCCCCCAGCGCATATTCGAGTACCAGCGCCCACCCGATCGTCCACGCCACAAACTCGCCCATCGTCGCGTACGCGTATGTGTACGCGCTGCCCGCGATCGGAATCATCGCCGCGAACTCCGCGTAGCATAGCCCCGCGAACGCGCAGCCGATCGCCGCCACGACGAACGACAGCGTCACCGCCGGCCCCGCCGCTTCCGCCGACGCAGCCGCCGTCCGCACGAACAACCCGGCGCCGATGATCGCGCCGATCCCCAGCGCCACCAGGTTCTTGGCGTCCAGCGTTCTCTTCAGCGTGTGCGCCGCGTCGGTCTGCCCGAGCAGCGACTGAAGCGACTTCTTACGAAACAGACTCATTCGATGATTCCCTTTCCTTCCGGCGCCACACCATGTACACGGGGATGCCGAGAAGCACCACAATCAGACCGGGCCAAGTGTAGCTCGGCTTGTAAACCAGCAGGAGCCCCTCGATCAGCCCGCCGGCGACAATGTAGATCGCCGGAAGCCACGGATAACCCCACGCTCGATAGGGCCGCTCCAGCGCCGGACGGGTGCGCCGCAAAACAAACAGCCCCGCAATCGTCAAAACATAAAACAGTAATACAGCGAAGATCACGTAGTCCAGCAGGTCGCTGTACCGCCCCGTCAGCGTCAGACCGCACGCCCACAGGCACTGCACCCACAGCGACACCGTCGGCGTGTGGTGCGCCGGGTCCAGCTTTCTCACAGCCCTGAAAAACAGTCCGTCCTCCGCCATCGCGTAATACACCCGCGATCCCGCCAGAATCAGCCCGTTCACACACCCGAACGTCGAGACCATCACCGCCGCCGCCATCACCTGCGTCGCCGCAGGCCCCATGATCTGCGCGATCACCGCCGTCGCCACCCGGTCCTCCGCCGCCGTTTGAATCCCGCTGAGCGGCAGCGCCAGCAGGTAAACCAGGTTCGTCAGCAGATAGATCACCGAAACCACGCCAACGCCCAACGCCAGCGACAACGGCAGGTTCCGCTTGGGATTCCGCACCTCTCCTGCCGTGAACGTCACGTTGTTCCAAGCGTCCGACGAAAACAACGCGCCCACCATCGCCACGCCCGCGATCCGGATCGTCGGCCAGTTCCAATCCGCGCCC
>CAYWST010000463.1:0-4088 GCA_964461075.1 uncultured Solibacteraceae bacterium
ACCACGCACTTCCCGAGTGGACTCTCAAAACCGGAACGTTCTACTTTGCTGGGAACCGGAACTTTCTACTTTGCCTTGACAATCGCCGCAAAGCTGTAGCCTCAACCGGGCGCTGACGCTCGCGGCCCGCTCCTGCCATTTCTGATTTGTCAAGCCACAATTGAAGAGTTGGCATAGGAGTAGAAATGGACATTTCGAGAAGAAGGTTTGCGGCGGCGGCTGGAATGCAGGCGGCGGGCAGCGGCGGGATCGTCGTGGATCCGACGCCGTTGTTCGACTTCTCGCCCCGTTTCTACATGCAGTTCATGGAGCCGCTGGGGGTGGCGGATAGCTCCGTCGAAGCGAGTTGGGATTATGAGGCGGACGACTGGCGGAAGGACTTCGTGGAGACGACTCGCGAGCTTGCGCCGGACGTGATCCGGTGGGGCGGGCTCTACAGTCGCTATTACAAGTGGCGGGAGGGGCTGGGTCCGGCGCGGAAGAGGCCGCCGATGTACAACTACGTGTGGAGCGGCTGGGAGACGCACCGAGTGGGGACGCACGAGTTCGTGGATTTCTGCCGGAGGACGGGGGCGGCGCCGCTTTACTGCGTGAACTTCATGGCGGACGGCGTCGCGCGGTACATCAAGGAAGGACGCGCGGGCGATGCGAAGGAGGCGGCCGATTGGGTCTCCTATGCAAATGACCCCGACCATGCGGAGCGCAGGAAGAACGGCGCCGCGGGGCCGCTCAATATCAAGCTCTGGCAACTGGGCAACGAGACGTCTTATGGGAAGGAGACGTTTACGCGGGAGGAGTGCATCCGTTGGACAATTGAGTTCGCGCGGCAGATGAAGGCGCGGGACCGCTCGATCGAGCTGATCGGCTGGGGCGACTTCAGGCGGAGCGGTGAGATAGCCGAACTGTGGGCTCCTGAACTCCTCAAGCGCGCGGGAGAACACATCGACTGGGTGGCGTTCCACATGATGGGGATGAGCCCGCGGCGGAAGGAGACGCTGCTGCGCGGGAACCGCTACCAGAAGGACCCGGCGGCGGCATGGGAGGAGCTGCTGGAACTGGGCGCGGCGGCGGCAGCTCGGTTGAAGGAGGTGGAGCAAGGGATCGAGTCGAGCGGCGTGAAGAAGCCAATCGCGATCACCGAAGGCCATCTGAGCCTTGTGCCGCACAATGCAAATCCGATTCTGCTCGAGTGGCTTTCGGCGGCGTATCACGCGAGTTGCCTGAACAACTACCACCGGCGCGGTGCGGCGGTGCGGATGGTGACGGCGGCGGACTTCGCGGGAAACCGCTGGACGGTGAACGCAGTGATGTTGCAGACGCCGCGGGGAATCAGCTTTCTGACGCCAGTGGGGGCGATCATGAAGCTCTACAAGCAACACAACGGCAAGCAGGGCGTGGCGGTGCAGGCGGCTCCGCCGGATCTGGACGTGGCGGCGAGCCGGACCGAGAACCGCGTGTTTCTGCACGTGCTGAACAAGAGCTATTCGCGCGCGGTGTCCGCCAGTTTCGCGGTAGCCGGATTCAGGGTGAGCGGCGGGCGCGTCTTCGAGATCGCGCCCGAAGATCCGCGGACGGCCGTGGGCCTCGATCAGCCGCGAGTGTTCGCACCGAGAGCGGCTGCGCTTACGGCGGGCTCGGGAGCGTCCTGGAGATTCCCGGCGGCGTCTGTGAGCGTCGTGGAACTCGAACTGGTTTGAACCAGCATCGGCTTTAAGGGCGCGAAGCGCGCCTGAAAGAAGCGCAGGTGCTTGGGCTCGTACGTGAGATTGAGGCCGCAGACGCGTTCGCATTCTTCGTAGACGCAATAGACGGATTCGGCGACGACATCCATGTGGGCCTGCGTGTAGACGCGGCGGGGGATGGTGAGGCGGACGAGCTCGAGGCGGGGGAAACGCTCCTCGCCGGTGACGGGGTCGCGGCCGGCGGAGACGGCTCCGCGCTCCATGGCGCGGACGCCGCTATCGAGATAGAGGGCGGCGGCGAGAGCCTGCGCGGGGTATTCACGCTGCGGAACGTGAGGGAGGAAGGCGCGGGCGTCGAGGAAAATCCCATGGCCGCCGACGGGCTTGACGATGGGGATGTTCCAGTTGAGGAGCTTCTCGCCAAGATACTGCACCTGGCCGATGCGGGCGCGGATGTGATCGTCCATGACGGACTCTTCGATGCCGATGGCGACGGCCTCCATGTCGCGGCCGGCCATGCCGCCATAGGTATGGAGACCTTCGTAGACGACGACGAGATTGCGGGCGTGTTCGGCGGCGTCGTCATCGTTCAAAGCGAGGAAGCCGCCGATGTTGGCCAGCGGATCTTTCTTGGCGCTCATGGTGCAGCCGTCGGTGAGCGAGCAGATCTCATGAACGATCCCGGCGACGGTGCGGTGGGCGTAGCCGGGCTCGCGCTGCTGGATGAACCATGCGTTTTCGGCGACGCGGGTGGCGTCGAGGATAATACGCGTGCCGTAGCGGAGGGCGAGAGCGCGGGCTGCGCGCAGATTGGCAAGCGAGATGGGTTGGCCGCCGGCCATGTTCACGGTGGCGGCGAGACTGATGTAGGGGACGCGGCCGGGATTGTCGCGGAGGACCTGTTCGAGCTTGTCGAGATCGACATCACCCTTGAAGGGGTGGCTGCTTGAGGGGTCATGGGCGTCGTCGATGATGATGTCGATGAAGCGGCCTCCGGCGAGTTCCTGGTGGAGCCGCGTGGTGGTGAAGTACATGTTGCCGGGGACGACGTCGCCCTGCTTGATGAGGACCTGGGAGAGGATGTTCTCGGCTCCGCGCCCCTGGTGGGTGGGGATGACGTGGCGGTAGCCGTAGTATTTGCGGACGGCGGCTTCGAGATGGTAGAAGTTCTCGCTGCCGGCGTAGGCTTCGTCGCCCAGCATCATGCCGGCCCATTGGCGGTCGCTCATGGCGGAGGTGCCGGAGTCAGTGAGCAGATCGATGTAGACGTCGCGGGAGCGGAGGAGGAAGGTGTTGTATCCGGCCTCCTCGATGGCGCTGAGGCGCTGTTCGCGAGTGGTCATGCGGACGGGTTCGACGACCTTGATTTTGAAAGGCTCGGCCCAGCTTCGGCGTTGTAGAGGCATGGATGAATCTCCCTGCGGGTAAGGTAACCCGAATGGCATTCCGGAAGAATTTCATTCGGGAGGTTCTTCGTGCGTTTCTCTTCCGGATGTAAACTTGATTGAGCCTTGTCATGACGAACAGCAAGACAGTGAACCTGGACCGGATTTCATGGCGGATTCTCGCCCAGTTGCAGGCGGACGCGCGGCTTTCTTATTCGGAGTTGGGGCGGCGGGTGGGACTTTCAACGCCTGCGGCGGCGGAGCGCGTGAGGCGGCTTGAGGATCAGGGGGTGATCCGCGGGTACAGGGCGGAGGTGGACCCGTTGGCGGCAGGGCTGGCAGTGGGGGCGTTCATCCGCGTGAGAGTGACGGGGCCGGAGTCGCAGGCGCGAAAGCTGACGGCTGCGCTCGAGAAGATGCCGGAGGTGTTTGAGTGCCACCGGTGCACGGGAGACGAATCGTTCGTGCTGAAGGCGCGAGTGGCTTCAGTGGGACGATTGGAGGCGTTGATCGACAAGTTGAGCCCGTTCGGGGCGACGACGACTTCGCTGATCCTGTCTTCGCCGGTGGAGAGATCTATCGTCATGGAGCCTGCCTGACGTACCCTTGCAGAATGACGAGATCGATCATTGCGGGCGTTGTTGTCACGGCCGCGCTATGGGGCGCGGCGGAGGATGTTCGGCAGACGGTGACGCGAGGCGGCGTCAGCGCGCAGGCGCGGGCGGACGGGCTCTACATGAAGCAGGGCAAAGCGGCGTGGCAGCGCGTGTTTCCGAGCGACGGGAAGAGAAGCTGGGCGCCGGTGGACGTGCGCGGCGTCGTTTTCGACTCGCGCGGGCGGCTGTGGTTCGCGTCGCCGCAAGGCGTTGGAGTGCAGGACCAAGGCAAGTGGACGCTCTACACGGGCGCGGAGGGACTGCCCTACGACGACTTCACGTGCGTGGCGGCGGGGGAGAACGGCGTGGTGTGGTTCGGGACGAAGATCGGAGCGATTCGATTCGACGGCAGGCAGTGGGAGTAC
>CAYWST010000464.1:0-4086 GCA_964461075.1 uncultured Solibacteraceae bacterium
GTCCTATGTTCTCAATGCACCCGCTTGGCGGCCGCGGCTAATTTGTACAGCAGTGAAAGTCGACCTACTACAACGAAAAGGATAAGGCGGGCAAGCTGCATAACATCGGCTGCGCTCACTCACATGCTGTCGCTTTCAGACGATTACCGTCGCGGCTTCGGCGATGTCATGAAGCAGATTCAGGCGGGGACGCCTTCGGAGGCGGCGCTCGCCAAAGTGTACGGCAAGGACCTCAAGGAGATTGAGGGTGACCTCGAAAGGTATGTGCGGAAGGCGACACTGCAGGGAGTGCTGTTTGACGCGGCGCTGAGCAAGCTGGCGGAGAAGCCCGAGGCCGAGGCGCTCGACGATTTCGAAGTGCGGATGATGAAGGCGGAGTTGAGCGAGTCTCGCCGTGATGCGAAAGAGAGCCTGGAGGTATACAAAGCGCTGGCCGCCGAGGCCCCGAAACAGGCCGGCGCGAAGACTCTACTGGCCTACGCGCAGCACCGGAACGGGCTCCGGACGGAAGCGGCGGCAAGCTTCAAGAGCGCGTTCGAGCTTGGCGAGCGGAACCCGAAGGTGCTGTGGGACTTCGGCAGGATGGCGGCTGGATCGGATCCCGAGCTGGCGGCTGAAGCGCTCGGCGAGCTGCTGAAGGCGCAGCCGAACCGGGTGGAATTGCGAACCGAGCTGGCACTGGTGAAGCTGAGGAATAACCAAGTGAAGGAGGCGTTGGAGACGCTTGCGCCGGTTCGGCAGGTAAGGCCCGCGGAGGCGTTGCGATTCTTCGAGGCAGCGGCTCTCGTCAACCAACAGGCGGGCAACCGGGATGAAGCCGTCGCAGCAGCGGGACGAATGAGGAAGATCGCCAAGGAGGAGGAGGATATCGCGAGGGCTGAGAGGCTTGTCAATTGGCTCGAATCGGCTGGGGCGCAGGGTAAGGTTGTGATGAGACCTATGGCGCAGCAGACAGCGCCGGAGGAAGCGGTTGAGGCCGGGGACCAGCAACCCAGGCCGACGCTGCGACGGCAGGAGGAAGCGCCTACGGCATCGTCAGAGAAGCGGAAGGAGATCGCCGTCCCCCCGCAAACTGAGCTGCGCGGCGTGCTGGTGGGCATGGATTGCGGTTCAAACCCGCCGTCGTTGAACGTGGAGACAGAGGCAAAGGTGGAGACGTTCTTCGTTGACCGGCCGGAGCAGACCGTTGTGATAGGGGCGGACGGCGGCAAGGTCGATCTGCGATGCGGCGCACAGCGGCCTCGCCGGGTGCGGATTGCTTACGAGAAGACGGCGGAGGGAAAGATGGCGGTCAGGGTGCTCGAGTTCCTTGATTGAGCGATATGATGGCGCCATGTCACCGGATGTCTCACGAAGGTATTTCTTCATCGGTTCACTCCTCAGCGGCGCGGCGCCGGCGGCCGGATTCGGCAGCGTCGCATCGTTAAAGGCGCTCGGGTACAAGCCTTACTATGAAAAGCTCAACGTGGCGGCGGTGGGCTGCGGCGGGCAGGGCGCGAGCATTTTGAATCAGGCGGCGCAGACGGAGAACATCGTCGCGCTGTGCGATGTGGATACGGCGCGGGCGGCGGCGACGCTCAATCGACGGAAGTCCGTGCCTCAGTATAAGGACTTCCGCGTGATGCTCGACAAGGAAGGCAAGAACATCGACGCCTGCACGATCGGGATTCCGGACTTCATGCACGCGACGGTGGCGCTGGCCTGTATGCAGCGGGGGATTCACGTCTATGTCGAGAAGCCGCTGACGAGAACGCCGTGGGAGGCGCGGCTGCTGCGTGAAGCGGCCGTGAAGTACAAAGTGGCGACGCAGATGGGCAACCAGGGCTTCTCCCATGAGGCGCACCGGGTGGCGGCGGAGATTCTGTGGTCGGGCGAGATCGGCGACGTAACGGAGGCGCACATCTCTGTGACGCCGGGAACGCACCCGACCGGTTTGCAGCAGCAACCGCCGGAGGAACCTGTCCCGGAGACGCTCGACTGGAACCTTTGGCTGGGCGGCGCGTCGATGCGACCGTTCAGTTCCTACTATGTGCCTTACAACTGGCGGGGCTTTTACGATTTCGGCACCGGCCAGGTGGGCAACTGGGCGACGCACACGGCAGGGCCGCTGCACCATGCGCTGCAGTTGGGCGCGCCGGAGAGTATCGAGTGCGTCGCTCAGGTGGGCAAGTCGAGTATTACGTTTCCGGACAGAGGGATCGTGCGGCTGGACTTCCCTGCCCGCGGCGGCTTGAAGCCGGTTTCGGTTTACTATCACGACTCGTGCCGGCCGGACGATCCGGAGGCGTACCGCGTGCCGGGGATGGAGAACGAGACGATTCTGCCGCCGCCGAACAATCTGGCGGAGAAGGGACGCGGCAGCGGAGGAAGAGGGCCGAGGCCCGGCGGCGGAGGACCGCCGCAGGGGATGCCGCGGCCGCAGGGCGGGCAGCGGATGGGGGCGGGCGGCCCGGGCGTGAGGGTATTCGGACCGGATCGCGCGGGGCCAAAGCCCGGCATTCTCTCGGGCAACGGCAGCGTGCTCATCGGCGCCAAGGGCATTATGGCGACGGTGGAGCGAGGCGAGGGAGTCTGGCTGCTGCCTGCGTCTCGCTGGAAGGAGTACACGCTGCCGCCGCAACTGCTGACGCGGTCGCCGGGACACATGGCCGACTGGATCAGGGCCTGCAAGGGCGGCGAGGCGTCTTGTTCGGACTTCTCGATTGCCGGTCCTTATGCCGAATGGCTGGCGTTGATCGGGATCGCTTACCGAGTACCGGGCAAGCTGCAATGGGACAGCAAGAACCTGCGATTCACCAACAGCGCGGAAGCCAACAAGTACCTGAAGCCGGTGTTCCGGCAAGGCTGGGAGCTGAAGCTCTAGGAATCGATCCATAGCTCCAGCACCTCGAAGCGGAAGCCTTCTCCGGTGGGGCTGCAGCCGTAGACGCCGGCCGTGAGCGGGAGGTCGGTGTGGAGGCGGGCGGAGCGAATCTGCTGATAGCGGACGCCATCGACCGAGGATCCGGCGACGAGATCGTAGTCATTGGCGCTCACGTCGAAGGAGATCTCGGTGATGGACGAAGGGACATCCTGCGTGGCCCAATCGGAGCAAGCGAAATTGGTCACGACGGAGCCGAGGCGGCTCTCGGGGCCGGGCTCAAATTCAACGGAGCACTTGAACCAGCACTCGGCCGCGGCGCGAATCAAGAGGCCGCACTGATCGTATTTGGCGTTGGGCTGGAAGCGGAAGCGGCCTCGCATCCGGAAGGAGGGCGGGACGGGGCGAAGGAGGGCGTGGGCGTTGTCGCGGCTGATGCCGGCATGAGGGCGCTGCCAGCAGTCTGTGCCGGGGCGAGTGCGGACCCAGAGGACTCCGTCCCGCTGGCCGTGCTCGGGCTCGTTGAGCCAGGCCATTTGTTCGAGAGAGATCATTGAGCGGACTCCTGAATGATCGCGACGCCCCAGGGGTCGAGCCGGAGGGTGGCGTTGCGGGCGAGGGGCTTGTTAGTGAGCAGGTCGGTTCCGCTCGCGTGGGGGTAGGTGAATTCCGCGGCGGCGGCGGAGACGTTCAGGTAGTAGTGAAGGGTGCGGCCGGAGGCGACGCCGTGGCGGACCTTGACGGCGGGTGGAAGTTGCTGATCGGGGGAGGAGAGGCCGGCGCGCTGGAGGGCTTCGCGAACGAGGGCGCGCTGAAGGTCATTGGACGGGTAGGTTCCTTCATAGACGAGAGTGCCCTTGCCGTGGCGGTTGAGTGTGACGGCGGGGAACTGGCCGAAGAAGGGGTGGTCATAGGTGAGCAGCGCTTGAGCGGTTTCGGGGAGGAGCATTTCGGCCCAGACGGAGGCGGTGTTGTTTTCACCGAGGCTGTAGGTGTCGGGCTTGAGACGGACGGGTGCGGCGAGGCTCGAGAACTCCTGATAGCTGATACCGGCGGCCTTGCGGAGCGGGCCTGGGGCGCGGACCCAGCGAACGGTGGAGTGCTCGTTGGCGAAGCCGCTCTTGAGGGTGACGATGGCGTGGCCGCCCTGCTCGACGAACCTGGAGACGCGTTCGAGCAGCGAGTCGGGGGCGGCGTAGAGGGGCGGCACGAGCAGGAGTTTGTAC
>CAYWST010000465.1:0-4068 GCA_964461075.1 uncultured Solibacteraceae bacterium
CCTCCATCAGAGCTCCGCAGATGCTCATGATGCAGGCGCCGTAGACCTGGCTTTCCGCCGTCTTCGGGTTGATGATGGTTCCGCAGTCCTGGACCGCGACGAGGCGGTTCATTTTGACGATGCCGGTCTCGACGTCGACGCTGACATCGGCGATCTGAACGCCGCCGACGCCGCCGGTGTTGAGTCCTTCTTTCGCGGCCTGCGCGGGAACGTTAGCCGCCTGCTCACTGATCGAGTTGACCCCGAGTTTCTGGCAGGCCGCCTTCCAGGTCAGCGCTTTGGCGGGCTGGCCCTTCACCATGATCTTGCCGTCGGCGGCTACCAGCTCTTCGGGCTTTGCGTTGAGCGCCGGCGCGGCCGCGGCATAGAGCTTCTCGAGCGCGTTGATCGCTGCCTTGCGAGTGGCGGAACTCACGCCGCCAACGGTGGTCGAGCCGCCCGACGTGCCGCCGGGCGGAAACGATGTATCGCCGATCTTGATCTTGATGGCGTTCAGCGGCAGGCCGAGAGATTCGGCCGCCACCTGCGCCATCACTGTGCGTGTTTCGGTACCGAGGTCCTGGGTAGCCATCTCGACTTCCACCGTTCCGTCGGGATGGATGTTGAGCCGTGCGGTGCAGGCGTGTCCGGCTCCGCCCCATGTGCAGACGCCGATTCCCAGCCCGCGCTTGATGCTGCCCGCGCCGGCGCCTTCGCCGCGCTTGTGCCACAGCTTCTTCCAGCCCGATAGTTCGGCGGCCTTCTTCAACTGGCGCTCGTAGGTTCCCTGCCGCGGCGTCAACACCGCGTTCTTCAGGAAAACATCGAGCGGATCGGCGCCGATCTTGTGGGCGAAATCGTCGATCGCGGCGCAGGTCAGATAGGAGGCCTGCTGATGATTGGGCGCGCGCCATGCCCGGATGGGCGATGTATTGAGACTGACCGCCTTGTGGTTCTGCCGCCGGTTCGGGATCTTGGTGAAGACGTAGGGGATGGGAGGCGATCCGCCCCCGCCCACGCCGCCGGAAGCCCAGCTCTCGCTTTCCCACGCGGTGATCGTGCCGTCTTTCTTTCCGCCAATCTTGATCCGGCCGTAAGCCGAGGGCCTGCATCCGGCGATGGCGAGTTCGCTCGACCTTTCCAGGTAGAGGCGCACCGGTTTGCCGCCCGACTCCTTGGAGAGGAATCCGCTCTCCACGCCCCATCGGTCAGCCTGGAACTTCGAGCCGAAGCCGCCGCCGATGTGGTCCTGATGCACGTGAATGTTGGTCAGGGGCACGCCGAGCTGCTTCGCCAGATCGGTCATGATCGGCGTGAGAGCCTGTGTGGAGGGGTTGAACTCCACGCGGTTGTCCGCGCCCCAGGCGATCACCGAACCGTGCGGCTCCAGGCAGCAGTGGTTCAGCGTCGGGATTCCGTACGTGCCTTCGCTGACCGCCTCGGCTTCCTTGAAAGCCTTGTCGACGTCGCCTTCCACCTGTTCGCCCGCGGGCTTGGCGCGCGCGGCGGCCTTCTTGAGGTCCTTGTCGTGCACGAGGTGATCGAGCACCTCATACTGAACCTTCACGGCGCGGGCGGCGTCGCGCGCCTGTGATTCCGTCTGGGCGGCCACCACGGCCACTTCCCATCCGAACCACTGAATTTCCGTGCCCGCCTTCGCGATCACGCGGACCGCCGTCACGCCGGGCATCTTCTGCGCCGCGCTCGTGTCGATCGACGTCACTCGCGCGTGCGCGTAAGGCGAGACGGTGAACGCTGCGTGCAGCATTCCCGGTCTCTTGTAGTCGGAGGTGTACTTCGCCTTGCCGCTGGCCTTTTCAACGCCGTCCAGCCGGCTGACTCTCTTGCCCATCACCTTGCGCGTGGGCATCGGGGGCCACTTATATTCAGGCATTGGCTCCTCCTTTCATCCTGGCGGCGGCTTCCATCACCGCCTTGCGCATGCCGATGTAGGTTCCGCAGCGGCAAAGGTTGCCGCCCAGCGCCTCTTGCGCCTGGTCGAGCGTCGGACTCGGGTTGCGGTCCAGCAGCGCCTTGGCCGCCACCACAAAGCCCGGAGTGCAGTAGCCGCACTGCTGCGCATCGTGATTGACGAACGCCTCCACCACCGGGTGGGGTTTGCCCGCCTGCATGGCGAAGCCTTCGATGGTCGTGATCTGCTTGCCCACCATCTCGATGGCGAGCAGCGAACACGCATACATGACCTTGCCGCCCACCAGGACAGAGCAAGCGCCGCAGGTGCCGCGATCGCAGACACGCTTGGCGCCGGTCAGATCCGCCTGGTTGCGCAAGGCGTCGAGCAGCGTCGTGCGCGGTTCGACCGTCAACTTCAATGGCTTGCCGTTCACCGTGAGCGTGATTTCGGTCTCTCCGGAAATCACGCCCGCTGCGGTTTGCGCCTGGGCCTCCGGTGCGAGTCCGGGGGCTAGCGCCGATGTGACGCCGGCGCCCTGGATGAACCCGCGCCGGCTAAAGCCTTTGCTCGGAGTCTTTTGTTTGCTCACTTCCGGTCACCTTCCTTATCAGGAACCGTACAAATGCCGGGCGGCGGACGCCGCCTCAGGGTCAGTCAAATTGTACAGGATTCGACAGCCGTGTGAAGCCGCTTTCATTCCGCTATCTTGGCTGGTATGCCCCTGCAACCGAACGGCGAATTCCGGGTCGGCCTCGCGCAGATGTCCTGCTCCGCCAGCCTGGCGGAAAACCTCGACAAGGCCGTCGCGATGGTTCGCGAGGCCGCCGCCCGCGGCGCTCAGATCGTCTGCCTCCAGGAGCTGTTTCGCTCGCAGTACTTCTGCCGCGAGGAGCGCGCCGACCTGTTCGATCTGGCCGAGACAATTCCTGGCGAATCCACGGCGGCGCTCGGGGCGATTGCGCGGGAGCTTGGAATCTCGATCGTCGCCAGCCTCTTTGAAAAGCGCGCTACGGGCCTCTATCACAATACGGCAGTCCTTCTGAATCCATCGGGCGAAATCGATGGCCTTTACCGCAAGATGCACATCCCCGACGACCCGCTCTACTTCGAGAAGTTCTACTTCACGCCCGGGGATACGGGATTCAGGGTCTTTGACACCCCGTTCGCCCGTGTCGGGGTGCTTGTCTGCTGGGATCAGTGGTATCCGGAAGGCGCCCGCCTGACAGCGCTCCAGGGGGCGGAGATTCTCTTCTATCCGACTGCCATCGGCTGGCACCCGTCTGAGAAGGCCGAGTTCGGCGCGCAGCAGCTTGACGCCTGGCAGACCATCCAACGCGCGCACGCCATCGCCAACGGAGTCTGGGTCGCCGCCGTCAACCGGATCGGATTCGAAGGCACGCCCGAATCCGGACTTGAGTTCTGGGGGCGATCCTTCGTCGCCGACCCCTTTGGCGTGAAGGTGGCAGAAGCCGCTGACAACGAAGAGAAGGTTCTTGTCGCCATCTGCTCCCGCGCCCGCATGGAAGAGGTCCGCCGCGGCTGGCCCTTCTTCCGCGACCGCCGGATTGACGCTTACGGCCAGATCACCTCGCGCTGGCTGGGAAGGGGCTAAAGAGGCCGCCAGGCGGCGGCTCTCCTCCTGCCGCGTCCGGAGAGCGGACACTGTGCTAACGTGTGTACAACTGAGTACATACGATGACAGAAACCCTTTCCATCCGCATCGATTCCGAAACCAAGCGACGCCTCGACGCTCTTTCCAAGCGCGCCAGACGTTCGAAGTCCTTCCTCGCCGCCGAGGCGATTGCGGCCTACGTTCAGTCCGAAGAATGGCAACTCGGGGAGATTCAGGCGGGGATCGCCGAGTTGGACCGCGGAAAAGCGCTGAGCCACGACAAGGTCTCGTCCTGGCTGAATACCTGGGGGAAACGCGGAGAAACGAAAGCTCCACGATGAAGGTTGTCTGGTCCCGGCGATCGATTCAGCACCTCGGCGCTCTCCGCGAGTCCATCGAGAAAGACTCCGAACAGAATGCCGCACTGCTGGCTAGGCGCATCCTCGATGCGATCGATCTGCCCCAGACTCAGCCGGAGATGGGCCGTTCCGGTCGAATCGTCGGGACCCGCGAACTGGTGGTTCCTGGCCCTGGAGGGCCGCGTCGGCGACAAGGTCCTCTC
>CAYWST010000466.1:0-4048 GCA_964461075.1 uncultured Solibacteraceae bacterium
CGCTCTGGTCGGCAGAAGGGATTCCGCCGCCCCCTCCGCCTCGGCCTCTTCCGCCTCCGCCCCCCATGCCACCCACCGAAGGGCCGCCCACCGCGACATCGACTTTCTGCGCCCACGGCGAATCGTTCAGGACTTTAGTCAGATCCTTCTCCGTCCATTCCGAGGGATTCTTCGCTTTCCAGGGATCTTCCGCCCTGAGCGGCAGCGCGGGGGTCGCTCCCGCCGCCAGCAGGGCCCTGCGAGACATTCCTGCCATGGACTCGATTATCTTCAATCGTGCGGCGTTTGGCGAGGGGGGAGCACCGCTCCGAAATCCTCGCTCACGCGCTGCGCCAGGATTTCCATCATCTCTCCCACCCTTGCATAGGAAGTCGAAACCACGATCAGGCCGGCATGGTGCTTCTTCTTCAACCGCCACGCGATCTCCGGCTCCGTGTAGTGGCTCGTGTCCGGCCACTCCTGCCGGGCGAGCGACACCACCAATCCGCCGTATTCCTGCCTGGCCGGCGGCGCTTGGTACTTCTGCTTGCCTCCGGCGATCTCCACGCGCGCCCACTCCGCCCAAAGATTGACGCCCGTCGCGCATTCGATCAGCTCGGCGATATGGGCGCCGCCTACGCGCGCCGAGGTTTCCAGGAAATAGGCCCTGCCGTCCTTGCCGAGAATGTACTCGCTGTGCGAAACGCCGCGCACCAAGCCCAGCGCCGCCAGCAGCCGCCCGTTCAGTTCAAGCAGAGTCTCTTCCTGCTTTGAGCCGCGCTCTAATAAACGCGTCGTGAACACCCCGCCGCCGTGCGCCACCTCCATCGGCGGACGGCCGTAGCGGCTCGCGATGGCGAACCGGATCTCGCGCTCATAGACGATCGAGTCGACGTGGTAGACGTCGCCCTCGACAAACCGCTCGAGCAGGTAGTGCGATTGCAGGTCGCCGAGCTCCTCAATCGCCCGCCATAGCTCGTCCTGATTAGCGATCTTGCGGATGCCGATCGCCCCCGCCGAACTCCGCGGCTTCAGGACCCATGGTCCGGGCACATGCTCGCAGAACTCCCTCAGCCGGCCATGGTGTAGAACATGGATGAAGTCCGGGACCGCGATTCCGGCTTCTTCCGCCTTCATCCGCATCGCCAGCTTGTCGCGGAAATAGCGGACCGTCGTCTCGCCCATCCCTGGCACGCGGAGATGCTCCCGCAGCGCCGCCGCCAACTCGAGATCGAAATCGTCGAGGGGCACGATGCGATCGATCTGCACTGTGCGGGCGAGGTAGCTGACCGCCTTGATCGTATCTTCCCGGTTCCAGCGCTTCCGCTCGTCCGGCATGTAGAAGATGTCGTCGAGCGCTTCACGCGGCCAGGTGTTGTCATCCTTGAGGCTGAGCGAGGTCAGAAGCAGAACCTTCGCGCCTTCCGCTTTGGCCTGACGCAGGAATGCATGACCCTTCTCGTAGCTCGCAATGGCGAGGATGGTTACAGGCGATGTCCCGGTCACCAGACTATTCTACGGTGACCTTGGTTCCCCTGGCCTCCTCTTTAGAGAGCGAGTCGATTCGCGCATCGATCAGCGATCGCAATCCCTTCAGGAACTCCACCCGCGCCTGAGTAAAGTGCCTCTTCGCCGGCTCGGACGGCCCCATCTGTTTCAGGAACGCGGTCAAGGCCGGCCCTGCGCCTCCGCAAACGCACTCCTCGCACCGTGTCTTGCCGCCGGTATTCTCTTCGCTCATGCCGCCTCCTTCAATTCAACCACCAGTAGACCCGATTCCATTCTCGCGCGCACCGGCTCGAGCTGCGCCATCGTCACCGGCAGCCCGATATGGCGGCGAATGGTCCCTACCTCCACCACCAGTTCATCGCCCTTCTTGAACAGGCCGATCTCGCCCTTCTCGGCGAACGGAACCCGCAATTGCACCTCGTAGTGATCGCCCGCCTTGTGGAACGAATACGGCCGCTCCAGACGCGTCACCGCCGCCGGGTCGCGGCCATCTCCGTAGAGCGAAGAAGCCAGCGACCGAAGCCGCTCCAGCCCCAGCATCTCGTGCCGGAACAGCGGCACCTGCCGGACCGGCACAGGATTGAAGTACGCCTCCACCTCGCTCAGAAAATGACGCTGCGATTCGCGCCACTCCCGGAAGTATTCGTCCTGCACCTCTACCGGCAGCACCCGGTTGACCACCACCTCGTCTACCGTCAGTCCGTGCAGCGAGAAATAGACATACGCGCGTTGCGTCTCGCGAACCACCATCTTCTCCGCGTTGGTCACCAGGCGAATCGACGTTCTCGCCGGATCTTCCAACAGCTCGTCGATGCCCTGGATCTTCGCAAACAGGCTCTTAATGTTGGCGAAATAGCTGTCCGATGGCAGTTCCACCGGCGAGACGCGGTTCGCCACCGGACGCACTGCTTTCAGAATCCCTCGCTGCAGCGGGAAGACATGCTTCATGTACCAGTCGAGCGTCGTCGGCATGGAGACGAACCGCAGGCTCTCCGCCGTCGGGGCGCAATCGAGCACCACCACGTCATACCGGCTCTCTTTGCTGAACTGGTTGACGTACATCATCGCGCTCAACTCTTCCATGCCTGGAAAGATCGCCATCTCCTCCGCTTCGACGCCGCTCAGTCCGGACGTCCGCAGGATGCTCGTGATGTAGCTCGAAATCTCCTGCCAGTGCCGCTTGATCTCCCTCTGGATGTTGACCTCGTGCAGCGCGAGGTTGGGCAGCAGTTCGAAGGGTTCGGATGTCTTCCTGTGGAAGAGGCCCGAGGACTCGAGATCGAACGAGTCCGCCAGCGAGTGCGCCGGGTCCACGCTCATCACGAGCGTACGGTAGCCGAGTTCGGCCAGCCGGATGCCGGTCGCCGCCGCGACGCTCGTTTTTCCGACGCCGCCTTTACCCGAGAACAGCAGAATTCGCATTTCTTTTCCGATGCCGCCTCGACCCCCTACGATAGAGGGATCACATGGAGCGCCGAACCCTCTTCCAAGTCATCTCCATCCTTAGTGTCGCGCGGCAGGCTTCCGGACAGAAGCCCGATACGCCGCCACGAGTCACACCCGGCCAGATTGAGGCGGCGCTGAAACTCCTCGGCCTCGATTTCAGCGAGGAGCAACGTAAGCTGATGCTCCGCGAAGTGGACCGGCACCTCGACGCCTATGAACGCCTGCGCAAGATCGGGATCCCGAACTCGGTCAATCCCGCCTTCACCTTTCTCAGCGGCAAACCCGCGCCCGCAGCCTCGCGCTTCAGGCCCACTCGCCGCACGGCGCCCAAGGCCGTCCCAAAAGACGAAGACCTCGCCTTCTTGCCAGTATTCCAGTTGGCCGGCCTTCTGCGAAGCCGCCGGGTCAGGTCGATCGATCTCACCCGGCTCTACCTCGAACGCCTCAAGCAGTTCTCGCCCAGGCTGAACTGTACGATCACTCTGACGGCGGATCTGGCGCTCGAACAAGCCAGCCAGGCCGATGCCGAAATCCGGCGCGGCAAGTATCGCGGCCCGCTGCACGGCGTCCCCTGGGGCGCCAAGGACCTGTTGGCCACCAGGGGCATCCCCACCACATGGGGCGCCGAACCGTTCTCAAAACAGGTCATCGACCAGGACGCTACGGTCGTTACGCGGCTCCGCGAAGCGGGCGCTGTGCTCGTCGCCAAACTCTCCATGGGTGCGCTCGCCATGGGCGGGCTCTGGTTCGGCGGCATGACGAAGACTCCCTGGAACACGGAGCAGAGCTCCAGCGGATCCTCGGCCGGCTCCGCCGCCGCCGCCGCCGCCGGCCTGGTCGGCTTCTCCATCGGCACCGAGACCCTCGGCTCCATCATCACCCCAAGCCTGCGCTGCGGAACCGTCGGGCTTCGTCCCACCTTCGGGCGCGTCTCCCGCCATGGCGCCATGGCCCTCTGCTGGACCCTCGACAAGATCGGACCTATTACGCGTTCAGTCGAAGACGCCGCGCTCGTCCTCAATGCTATCTACGGCCCCGATGGAATCGACACGAGTGTGATCGACCGCCCTTTCCACTGGGAACCGGCGCGCCCGCTCTCATCCCTGCGCGCCGG
>CAYWST010000467.1:0-4039 GCA_964461075.1 uncultured Solibacteraceae bacterium
CCCTGGAATCGAACCATCAACTGGTCGACAACCATGTTCCCAGGGCCGGTGTCGAAAGCGATCACCTTCTCCGCGGGCGCGCCGGCGGGCAGGTGCGTGATGTTAGCGATGCCGCCGATATTGAGCGAGACGCGACCCTCCTCCGCATCGGAGTAGAGAAGAAAGTCCACGTAGGGGACGAGCGGAGCTCCCTGCCCTCCGGCGGCGATGTCGCGCGGGCGGAAGTCGCTGACCACCGCAATCCCAAGGCGCTCTGCGAGCACGCTGCCGTCGCCGATCTGCAGCGTGGCGACGCCGCCTTCGTGATAGATCGTCTGGCCATGGCATCCGACGGCGCGCACTTTGTCCGCTGTTACACCCGCCCTCTTCAGCAGCGGCTTGAACGCCGAAGCATAGACCTCGGCGAGTTCGAAGTGGAGCCGCGCGATCTCACGCGTATGGGTGTCGCAGTTGGATACGGCCAGAAGGCGGCGGCGAAGCTCGTCAGGATATGGCGTGGAAACGAAGCCGAGCGTCTTCACGCCTCGTTCGCCGATTTCAACCAGCGCCGCGTCGACGCCGTCGAGCGAAGTCCCCGACATGATGCCGCCCACGATCATCGCTTCAGTTCCTCCTTGAGTTCGTGCAGCAGTTGGAGCGCCTCGACGGGGCGCAGATTGTCGATGTCGATCGCGCGGATGCGCTCGGCGATCTGGTAGCCCACGGGCTCAAAGAGCTGAATCTGCAGCCCTGGTTCGGACTTGCCTTTTCGTGGGGGATTCAGCTCATCGCTGACGGTGTGTTCGGTCTTCTCGTGGAGCTTGAGAATTTCCTTGGCGCGCTCGATGACGATATCGGGAAGCCCGGCAAGCCGCGCCACCTCGATCCCGAAGGAGCGTTCGGCGGGTCCGGGTTCCACCTTCCGCAGGAAGATGACATTGTCGCCGGACTCTTTGACCGAGACGTGGAGGTTTCGGAGCCCTTCGAGCTTGCCCGCGAGTTCGGTGAGCTCGTGGTAGTGGGTCGCAAACAGAGTGAGGGCGCCGCTGCGGGCGTGGATATACTCGATGACGCTCCAAGCGAGGGCGAGACCGTCATAGGTGGAGGTGCCGCGGCCGATCTCGTCGAGAACGACGAGGCTGTTTGGAGTCGCCGTATTGAGGATGGCGGCGGTCTCCGTCATCTCGACCATGAATGTGGAGCGGCCGCGAGCGAGGTTGTCGCTGGCGCCGATGCGCGTGAAGACGCGATCGACCAGCGGAAGGACGGCGTCATCGGCGGGAACGAAACTGCCGCACTGCGCCATGACGGAGAGCAGAGCCACCTGGCGGAGATAGGTCGACTTACCGCCCATGTTGGGTCCGGTGATGAGCGCGATGCGGGCCTCGCCGCGATTGAGAAAGACATCGTTGGAAATGAACCGCTGCGCTTCCCTTTCGACGAGCTTCTCGATCACCGGATGGCGGGAGGCGGCCGCTTTGAATTCGCCGTTCGAGGAGAAGCGAGGCCGCGTGTAGCGGCGCGCGGCGGCGACTTCGGCGAGCGCCGCATAATAGTCGATCTCGGCGATCGAGTTCGCAGCAGCGCGGATGCGCTGGGCCCGATCAGCCGCGAATTGACGCACCTGCGAGAAGATCTCGCGTTCGAGGGCAAGCATCCTGTCTTCTGCGTCGAGAACTTTGGATTCGAGTTCCTTGAGTTCCGGGGTGGTGAAGCGCTCCGCGTTGACAAGAGTCTGTTTGCGGTCATAGTCCGCCGGCGCAAGATGGAGGTTCGCCTTGGAGATTTCGATATAGAATCCGAAGACGTTGTTGAAGCGGACCTTGAGAGAAGCGATGCCGGTCCGCTCGCGCTCACGCTGCTCGATGGAGGCGATGATCTGCCGCGAATTCAGCGAGAGGTTGCGGAGGTCGTCGAGGTCGGGGGAATACCCGGGCCGGACAACGCCGCCATCGGCAAGGCTGGCCGGAGGCTGGTCGGCGATGGCGGCCAGAATCCGGTCGCGGACATCGGCGCAGTCGTCCATCGCGTCATGCACTTCGCGCAGCCGGGCCGCATTGGCGGATGAGATGAGCGCCTTTAGCGAGGGGATAAGTTCGAGGGTTTTGCCGAGACCCAGCAGATCGCGCGGATTCGCCGTTCCAAGCGTGACGCGAGCGAGCAGGCGCTCGAGATCGAGCGCCCGGGAGAGAATTTCGCGCACTTTCGCGCGGGCGATGGTCCCGGCCTTCATCCACTCGACGGCGTCGAGACGAGCTTCGATCTCGGCGAGTTCCATGGCCGGGCGCAGAAGGCGTCTTCTCAGCAGGCGCGCGCCCATGCCGGTCGAGGTCTCGTTCAGAACGCCAAGCAGCGTGGCGTCCTTGACGCCGTCGAGATCGGCCGAGAACATCGGCTCCACGAGTTCGAGATTCCGGACGGTGACGGCGTCCAGCAGCATGGCGCCGGAGCGGTCGGCGAACGAAGGCCGCTCCATGTGGTCGAGAGCGGACTTCTGCGTTTCCTTGAGGTAGGCCAGCAGTGCGCCGCAAGCGGCGATGGCGAGCGGCCTTCCGCCGAGCCCGCAGCCGTCCAGCGTGAGCAGCTTGAAGTGATCGCGCAGGCTCTGTTCCGCATGATCGGGCGCGAATGTCCAGCTCTCGACGGGAGTGACAATCCAACGGCCCTCCGGAGCCGCGCCGCGCGCCGCTTCGCTGACGAGGAGTTCGCGGGCGTTGATCTGCTCGAGAGAGGCCGCGACTTCGGCCGTGTCGAGTTCCATGGCGCGGAACTCGCCGGTCGAGAGGTCGACATACCCAAGCCCGGCGCGCGGGCCCTTCAACGAGATGGCGGCGAGGTAGTTGTTCTCGCCGGGCTTGAGGAGTCCGGGTTCGGTGGCGGTTCCGGGCGTAACGATGCGTGTGATCTCGCGCTTGACGATCTTCCTGGTGAAGCGCGGGTCTTCCATCTGGTCGCAGATGGCGACGCGGTATCCCTTCTGGATGAGCCGGGCGATGTAACCTTCCACTGAATGCGCGGGGACGCCGCACATCGGAACGGGCTCGCCCTTTTCCTTGTTGCGCGAGGTGAGAGTGATCTCGAGCTCGCGCGCCGCGGTGACGGCGTCTTCGAAAAACAGCTCGTAGAAGTCGCCGAGGCGGAACAGGAGGAGCGCGCCCGGCGCCTGCTGTTTGGCTGCGTGATACTGCCGCATCAGCGGCGTCGAAGGCTCCGCGCTCACTCCGCTTCCCGTTCCGTCCTCATGCGTAGATGCCGCGCAGCTTGATGGCGAAGGCGACGCGGTCGAGGGCCAGCATGTAGGCGGCAGTGCGGTTGTTCACGCCATGCGCCTCGGCATACTTCACCACGTCGCGGAAGGCGTTGACCATGATCTCTTCCAGTCTGCCGTTGACGAGTTGCTCGTTCCAGAAGTAGCCCTGGCGGTCCTGCACCCATTCGAAGTAGCTGACGGTGACCCCGCCCGCGTTGGCCAGGATGTCCGGAATCACGAATACGCCCTTCTCGGCGAGGATCTTGTCAGCCGGCGCCGTGGTTGGGCCGTTCGCGCCTTCGCAAATGATGCGGGCCCGGATGCGATCTGCGTTCTGCGAGTGGATGACGTTCTCCTTGGCCGCCGGGACAAGAACGTCGCAGGCGAGGAACATCGCCTCCTGCTTGTCGATGGCCTCGGCTTCGGGGTAGCCGACGATGGAACCGGTTTCGGCGCGGTGCTTCTGGACGGCTTCCGGGTCGATGCCGTGAGGGTTGTAGAGCGCGCCGTCGTACTCGATGACGGCGACGATCTTCATCCCGGTCTTGTGCATGAGCTTCGCCGCTTTGCCGCCGACGTTTCCCAGACCCTGGATGACGACTTTCGTGTTCGACGGCTCAATCTGCAGCTTCTTGAGCGCCTGCAAAGTGACGAAAAGGCAGCCCCGGCCGGTCGCTTCGACGCGCCCCCGCGAGCCGCCAAGATCCAGCGGCTTGCCGGTCACAATCGCGTTGATCGTCTGGCGCTTGTGCATGGAATACGTATCCATGATCCAGGCCATCGTCTGCTCGTTGGTGTTCATGTCGGGAG
>CAYWST010000468.1:0-4035 GCA_964461075.1 uncultured Solibacteraceae bacterium
CGTCAAGTTCGATCCGAAGCCGCCCATCGACGAAGTCCGGCAGGTGCTGTCGCAGAAGCTCAATGTCAGCCTGCAGGAAACGCAGGGGACGGGTGAGTTCATCATCGGCACCGAGCTGGCCGACGAGAGCAAACTCGAGCAGGCGCGCCTGAGCGTTGAAACCGCGCTTCGCGAGAAGTACGCCAACCTGGGCGGCAAGCTCGACCTGAACAACGCCAGCCGCTCCGACCTCGAGGACCGGCTGCGCCGGTCTCTTCCAGCGGCGGGCGCCGGCATGAACGACGAGCAGGTGAGCCAGTTGGCTGGCAGGATTCTGGATTACCGCGACAAGGAGAAGGGTGGCGTCGTGCGGAAGCTCGATGACCTCGCCGCCGTCCAGGGTGTCGACCAGAAAGTCCTCTCCGCGATCAGGCAGGAGTGCGGACTTGGCGTTTTCAACATCCGCTCGGCCGAGATCGTCGGCCCGCGCGCCGGCGAACAGCTCCGCAAGCAGGCCGTGCTCGCCACCGTCTGCGCACTGGGCGGCATGCTGATCTACATCGCCTTCCGCTTCCAGCTCATCTCCGGCATCGCCGCCGTAATCGCCACCATCCATGACGTGATCATCACGCTTGGGCTGTTCTCTCTCACCAACCGGGAGATCGACCTCACCATCATCGCGGCGCTACTCACGCTGATCGGCTACTCGATGAACGACAAGATCGTCGTCTTCGACCGCGTTCGCGAGAACATGGGGGGCCGCATGCAAGGCTTAAAGCGCGGGGCCTCCTTCCTGGCTCTGGTGAACCAGTCGATCAATCAGACCCTCAGCCGGACCCTGCTCACAGCCGGGCCGACGCTGCTTGCCTGTATCGCGCTCTACTTCCTGGGCGGCGAGGTGCTCAACGGGATCGCGTTCGCCCTCTTCGTGGGCATCATCGTGGGCACCTACTCGTCCATCTTTGTCGCCAGCGCCCTCCTCGTGATGTGGGAGCAGCGGAGCCAGGCGAAGCCGGCCAAGGCCGCGGCCTGACCGCGTTCTGCAAGCTGAGTAGCAGATCCCGCCCAGTGTGGCATGCCCATGGGCAACCTCGGCCGTCCTATGGCAGACTAGAAGCAGACGAGTATGTCCGGTTTCATTCGTATCTGCCTGATTTGCCTAGGGCTTGTCTTCACCGCCGGGGGCCAGCCGGGTCCGCGGGTTTTCGCATCGGGCAAAGAACTGAACGAAGCCAAATCCAGGGCCGCCGCCGCCCCTTGGGCCAGGTCGGCCATGGACCAGGTGGTCAACGCAGCCGCGCAGTGGCCCTCGGCATATCAGACCAAGTACGGACTCGCCGAGGCGGAGATCCCCGAAAAGGGCGGCCAGTGGGGCCAATGGTATGTTTGCCCCAGGCACGGCGTCTCGCTTCGTTACACCCCGCCGATGACGCACACCTGTCCAGTCGACAACGCCCGCCTCACCGGCTGGCCGTATGACGATGTGATCGTTTCGCGGCGCCACGACGACCTCGCCAACGCCGCCCGCAATCTCGCGCTGGCCTGGCACTGGACGGGCGAAGCCAGGCATGCCGAGCAGGCGGCTTATATTCTCAAGGCGTACGCCCAGCGTTACGCCGGTTACGCTCTCCACGACAAGGATGGCAAGAACACGCGCTCGGGCGCCCGGGCGCACTCCCAAACTCTCGACGAATCAGTCTGGCTGCTGCCGCTGGCGTGGGCCTACGACCTGATTCGTGACACCGAGTTCCTCTCCTCCGGCGAACGGGCGTGGATCGAGAACGAGTTGTTTCGCGCCGCGGTGGCCACGATTCAGCGCAACGACGCCAGAGAGTCGAACTGGCAGTCCTGGCACAACGCGGCCATCGGCGCCGCCGGCTTTGCAATCGGCGACCAAACCATCGCCCGCGCCGCCATCGACGGGCCGAGCGGTTTCCGCTTCCAGATGAAGAATTCCATTACAAGCGAGGGTTTCTGGTACGAAGGCGCCTGGGGCTACCACTTCTACGCGCTGAACCCGCTCGTTCAACTCGCTGAAGCCGCGGCGCGGAACGGCGTCAACCTCTACGAGCAGGAGCCCGCGCTGCGCTCGATGTTTGAAGCGCCGCTGAAGATGACCTTCCCCAACGGACGGCTGCCTGCCTTCAGCGACTCCAAGGAAGTGGACCTCTACGGCTACGACACCCTGTATGAAGTCGCCTTCGCCCGCTACGGCGAGCCGCTCTTCGCCGCCGTCCTGGGACGCAGGCCCCGGGGGCTCAACGCTCTCGTTTGGGGCGTGGCGGAGCTACCGAAGACGGAGCCGGCGCCGTTGGCAAGCGTTGTCTTCCCCGAATCCGGCTATGCAGTGCTGCGAGCTCCCGGCAGCGACCATACGGTCATGGTCAAGTTCGGCCCGCACGGCGGCTGGCATGGCCATTATGACAAGCCGGGCTTCGTCAGCTTCGCCAACGGCGCCACCATGGCCATCGACCCCGGCACGCAGTCCTACGCCGCGCCGACTCATAACACCTGGGACAAGGTGACGGTGGCCCACAACACGGTGGTCGTCGATGAAGGAGTGCAAAAGGAATCGACCGGCGCGCTGCTCTGGTCCGACTTCGACGCTGCCGAGTACCGGGCAGTCCGCGTCTCGGCTGGAGCGGCCGCCGTGCCCGGAATCACTCTGGAGCGCACGATGCTGCTCACTTCCGAGTACGCCATCGACCTGTTCGACGCCGCCTCCTCCGATGGCAAGATCCATCGGTTCGATTGGATCTACCACAACGAAGGCTCGTTGGCGGCCGATCCCGCGCCGGAAGGCGTGCCCGCGCTCGGGAAGGCGAATGGATACCAGCACCTGGTCAAGCTCGCTGGAGGGCGTGTCGACGGTCCATGGAAGGCGAAATTCGACCCCACGCCGGCAAAGGACGTCCCCTATGGCAGCATCTATAACAGCAATTCCAGTGTTGCCGGGACCTTCCTCCGGACGAGTTCAGTTTCTCACGCGGGCCGCTTTGCAGGGCTGGCGAAGTATTCTTTCAAGGGCGCGGGCTACATCCTCTATAGCGCGCCCGCTCCTGCCGGCCTGCCCGATGCGCCGCCCCGCGCGCTCTCGATGATGATCCACGGCGACGCGAGCGGCCACCGTCTCACGCTGCGCTTCTACGACGCCACCGACGAGCGCTTCCAGATCGTGGTGGGTCCTCTCGATTGGACAGGGTGGAAGGAAGTGACGGTCCGGGATCCTGAGAAATGGTCCCACTACCTTGGGAACAACGACGGCGTCCTGGATCTGCCCATCAAGCAGTTCTCAGTTCAGATCGACTACGTCGCCGGGGGCCCTGCGGAGGGCTCGATCGCAGTCGACGACATTCGGGTGGAATACGACGAAGCGGCCGTGACGGCCGTGGACTTCGAGATCCCGCAACGGAACATGCGGGTGTGGATGGCGGGCGTCGAGGGGACGATGCTGGTGACAGGCGAAGGACTCGGTCCCGACCTGACCGTGCCCGTTCCATTTGTTCTCGCCCGGCGGGAAGGCTCGGGCGCGCAGTTTGCCGCGTTGCTGGAACCCTACACGGACGCGCCAAGGGTGAAGGTCTTTGAGCGGGAAGGAGACGAGTGGTTTACTGTCGAGACGGACTCCTTCCTCGACCGCTTCCGCCTCACCCGAACTGGCGTCCGGGACTTCTCCAGAACCTGGAAGTAAGCAGGAACATTCACGGCGCCAGGCTCGTATCCGGGAATGGAGGCGCACAATGTACTGCACGTCATGTGGCAACCAGATGGGCGCAACGGACCGTTATTGCTCGGGCTGCGGCAAGATGGCGGGCGAGCCCGCCCCGGGAGCGCCTCCCCCCCGGGGCCCGGAAAAGCCGCTGATGCGGGACATGGCGAACAAGAAGATCGCCGGCGTCTGCGCGGGGCTGGCCAGGCGCCTCGATTGGGACGTGACGCTGGTCCGCGTCGGATTCCTCGCCGCCATCCTGTTCAAGGGCCTGGGTGTGATCGCCTATCTCATCGCCTGGATCGCGATGCCGCGGGACGACATCCGGACCGCGCCGCCAGGCTAGT
>CAYWST010000469.1:0-4020 GCA_964461075.1 uncultured Solibacteraceae bacterium
CACGAGTGCGGGACAGAGAGACGCTTGAGCAGGCTTTCGTCCAGCCGGTCCCGCTCGCGAACTGCGTCGACGATGCAAGTCGATGGCTGGAGGTTGAGCATCATGGAGCAGATGCCAAGCTGCAGCGAGGCGTCCACGAGAAGTACATCGCCGGGATGCCTGCGAGCCAGCTCACAGGCGGTATTGACCGAAAGCGTCGACTTCCCAACACCACCGCGATTACTGATAAACGCAGCCAGCGCTCCGGCGCGGCGGCCTCCGGTGGTGGGGGGCTGCCGGAGGCGGTCCAGAAAATCCCGGAGGTCGACACTCGAAAGCGGTCTTCGCAGGAAATCCCGGACACCTGCACGTAAAAGGGAAATCAGGACCTCCCCGTCCAGCGCAGTTCCGCGGTGTTGGTGGACGGAATAGACAGCGGCCAGGGCTGAATCCGGCGCCAATCGCTGCAGTTCGCGGGCGAATCGGGTGAGCGGCCAGAGGGCATCGTCCATCTGAACGCACACCACATGTGGCGCGCGTATTACCGCAACCTCCAACGCCTGCTCCATGGTAGAGGCCGAATAGAGCACTGCCCGGGCCGGGCCGGCGCCGTCGAGGGCGGACTCGAACTCCGGCAGCAGGTCCGATTCGGAACCGACCACGAGGATTTTCATTGTCTGGTCCATGGTTTCCTCGTTAGCGAATGAGAGCGGGAGCGAGCACGACGCCGCGGCTCCCTCTAAACAGCCGGTGCGCCTGCCAGAGAGGGCCCTGGGCGTAGACTGCCGAATCGGCGGAGAGCGTAACGGAAGCGCCTTGTTGAACCGGAAAGGACTCCACCACCGGCTGGAGAAGAACTGAACTGAATGGAACCGACCACTGCAGTGTTGCCGCCCCAAACCCCGCTACTCTGCGCACTCCGGAGACAGTCTCAAAGACGGCCACAACCACGACGCGATCCGGATCGGGCGCGAGGCCCGGGAAGACGGGAACCACTTCGTCGCCGAACCTGAGGAACGGCGCGAATTCCATGGCGAACGACTCCGCTCCCGTCAATGGGAGAGACGCGGCGCCGGCCGCCCAAACCGCGGAGCTCACGGCGAAGGGCAGGGGCCCGAGCAGAGCTCCGCTGACCCGTAGAGCAGGCCGGAAGGCGGTGGTTGACTCGGCGCGAACGGTGAAGCCGTCCCGGCGCACCGAGTAAGGCCCTTCGCCGCCCTGAATGGAGGAGCTGCGCCCAAAAAGCAGGGGAATCGTCCCTCCGGATGAGAGGACGCCCGGCACAGGTTCCTCTCCGGAACGCCGGAGACGGACGGTGTACGCCCCGCCGGGGGCGGTTTCGATATCTCCTCCGGGGACGTTCGCCGAATTGAGTTCCAGGCAGGGCTTGTAGGAGCGGGCGCCCGGCGGGGGCAGGTCGATGGAGCCGTTGGCGTCGAGGCTGGTAACGCCGCCATTGATTGTGTAGACCGGACCGGCTCCTCGGTTGTTCGGGTCCGGGAGCGGGGCCTCACAATCATGGGAGAAGGCCAGCGCGGCGAAATCCCTGGCGGCGACACGCCCGCCGCGGAGAGCTTCGAGAGCAGCGGTGTCGGCGGCAGCCTGCATGCGCTGCTGCGTCACACGCAGCAGGCCGACGTCGATGACCAGGGCGGCGAGGCCCATCAGGGCGAACACAAGCAAGGCGAACTGGATCAGCATTTCATTGCCCCTGCGTCTCCGGCCTTGCAGGAGCGGCGATCATCTCCCGCTTGTCCCCGGTGATGGTCTCGATCATGCCCACACGGCTGCCTTGTCCGGTGCCGACCATCGGATTGCGCGGGCTGAGACTGGGCGTGCGGCTGTCGCTGGGGTCGTCGGGCCGTCCCGAGCGCGGCACGCAAGTCACCTGCGCTTCGAGCGCGATCGCCTCGCTTAGTGGCGCGACCTCTTCGGGATCAACCGCCACGACGATTTCCTGAATGGGCCGCGTTCGCGTCACAGCGCCTTGAGTGAGGGTTCTCGAAAAGACAGGCGCCTGACGGACCGAAACCGGCTCGACAACCACCCCGTTCTGGACAATGACTCGAACCGTCGCCTGCTTCTGAAGGTTCTGCAGCCGCGCCTCAAGGTCGATCTGTTTTCCGTATAAACCTCCGGCGGAAGGGAGGCTCCGCGCAATCTGCTCGTCAATGGGGAGGGTCGCGACGATGTCGAAACGGTCTCCGGGCAGAAGTCCGAACAAGCCTTGAACCTTTTCCGCTTCCAAGCGCATAGCACGCTTGCCGGCCGGGATTCCGGCCACCAGACCGGGCCGCGTTCCCTTAGGGAGGAAGTCCGCCTCCGTGAAAACGTAGCCCGGGGCTTTGTCGTGGCCGACCACCCGCCCGAGGATAGCGGCGAGATCGGTGATCATCTCTGGCCGCAGCGCGGATTTCGGCAGATAGACGACTGCGATCTCCTGGTTCTTCACGTCGATCAGATGATCGCGGGTGACCTTGCTGTAGGCCTTGATCGTGGTGGCGGCGACGGGGACAGGCACCGTTCCGGCGCGGACAATCCTCTTCTTCACGGCGCCAGGATTCAAAACTCCAGACGCCCACAGCAACAGGCCGATCGCGGCGATCATGACGACGATGCCGATCGCAGGTTGCCAGTAGCTCCGCCGCCGCCGTGCCGGGACTCTCATTCGAGCACCTCTCTTCTGAAGACCGACTGCGCCGAAAGCAGTTTGCGGAAGGGCCGGATGGGACGCCCGCCAGCGAGAGGGCCCAGCGCCAAGTGTGCACCGAGTCCATACGGCCCCGCGTAAGGGCCAACCGTCCGCGCGGTCACGGGTTCTCCTCCTGCGGGCGGCGCCACGCTGGAGTCGTCCGCGGCAATCGGACTCCCGAGGTTGGCGGCATAGGGGTCCAGCGGGTCCGCCTGGAAGCCGCTGAGCAGAGCCCCCTGAAACGGGTAATTGAACGCCAGCGAAACAATGCCGCCGCCGGCCGCAGGAAACGTTGCTCCAAGCTCCTCGACCACGGGCAGCCAAGTGACGGTTTCGACGCCTCCGGGGGACGCGACACGCGGGATCACGACGACGAATTCGTTAGTGACGGTGTCGCGCAGGAGCGCGCCAGGGTAATGGTAGATCTGCCTGCCCTCGATGCAGTCGCTGAGCATGACGGGAACAAGCATCCGGTTCACCAGCGGTAGCGCCGACAGATCCAGCCCTGACGGACATGGGCCTGCATCCACAGCGAGCCGCGACACATCGAACACGTCGGCGCGCACGGCCGGATCGGCCAGCGCATCGGCGAACGTGCTCTCCGCCGGCAACTCCGCCACTGATAACTCCCTGGCCAGCACCCTTGCGGCGTCCTGAATCGCCTGGGCGATGAACATCGCCCGTCCGAAGTCGATTGTGGCGGCGAGAATGAGGTACATGGCGAGGGAGATCAGGCCGAATTCAATCAGAGCCTGGCCGCCCTGGGCTCTCTCTCGACGATCGGACCGGCAGCCGCTCATAGCAGAAACCTCATAGCCAGAAAGGCGCCCATGCCCAGCGCCATGGCTGGAGCGTAGGCGAGATCCTTTTCCTTCCTGTATTTCGCGATCAGCGCGAGAACTCCGCCCGCCAAGGCCGTATAAAAGAGAAGCGAGAAGGAGGCGCGGGGCCCCAGCAACGCTCCGATCGCCGCGAGCAGCTTGACATCTCCGCCGCCAAATCCGCCCAGCTTGAAAAGAAACAAGCCGATCACAACGGTCAGCGCCAATCCGGCCAGCAGGGAGGCCCAACTAATGCGCGTCCAGTGAAACGCCGTGGAGCCGATGGCCAGCACGAGAATCAATGCTGGAATCCAGTCCGGAATCTCCCGCTTGTAGATGTCGATACCGGCGGCAAGAGCGACCAGACCGGCGGCCAGGATGAGGACAAGGTCTGCGTTCATTCGAATAGGCCGGCTCCTTTCCCCGTCCAGATCGGGCAGGAGCCGGCGGAGTCACTGGATGGTCAAACTAGGGGGTTTCAACAACGAGCGTGGAGATGACGCCGTTGGCCAACCCCAGGTTGTTGCC
>CAYWST010000470.1:0-4009 GCA_964461075.1 uncultured Solibacteraceae bacterium
GCTGCTCGGCCTCCGGCTTCGGCTGCGCCGCCGGTGCGGCCGGCACTTCCGGCTTCACATCCGCGGTCCGCTCAAAGGGACTCACCGGCTTCTTCTGCTCAGAGGGCGCCGGCGGCGGCTGCGCGGGAGCGGGCGTGGACGATGGAACCGACTCGAACGGGCTCGCCGGTTTGGCCGGCGATGGCTTTGGGGCTTCGGCTGGCTTGGGAGCCTGGCTGGCTTGGGAGGGCGACTGCTGCTGCGCCCTTGCCTGCGCGGTCCCCAGGGCTCCGGCGGAGAGGAGGCACAACAGGAGGGGGGGCAGGCTTTTCCGCCTGTGGATCATCTTTAGCAGTCGAAATCCTTTCTTGAACGTGCCTTTCGCCTCAGACGTACCGCAGCAGGGAGGCGTTTCAGGGAACCGTCCCGCACGTGAGTCCGAATCCCCTATTCTAGCTGATCTGTTTCGGCTTCAACAATGTGGGGGCTTGACTGCGCTTGAAAGACCTCACGCTCCCGGCTTGGAAGGCGATGGTCAACAGGGACGGGTAAACGATCATCTTCCGCCCGGCAGCCTGGATGACCGTTCTCCCACAGGTTCCCCGCACGCTCGGACCGGTCTGGGTCAGCATCAGTCAGCCAATGGCGACGGGAAGAAGCCCGCGAGCGCTCAGACGTACTTGCGCGCAGAGCCCGGACGACTGAGCAGCGCGGATAACCTAGGGTGAACGCCGTCAAACTGAACTCAAGGGTCGTTCGGTTGCGGCGGAATCGGCTCGGCCTGACCGCGAGGGTTGTCTTCCCGGGGTTCTGCCGGAGGCTCCGGCGCCGGGGGGGCTTGGGGGGCTGCCGGCGTCTCAGTCGCTTTCGGCGGCGGCCTAAGTTCGGCGGCCAGCGAGCGGTAAAAAAAGGGGAACCGGCCCAGGACCAGCGAGTAGAGGAGGTGGCCGGCGACAACCACCGGCGGAGGGAAGTAGGCGGGCGCAAATGGATCGAGAACCTGCCAGAGCCAGCGGTTCGCCGCGAGCGCGGTGAGCATGGAGTAGGCCAGCGCAGCCAGCGCCGCCAGAACCGGCGCTCTCGGCGGCGCAATGACGCCGAAAACCGCCCCGGCCAGGCCATAGATCAGCACAAGCAGCGCCGCTCCTGCCATGGTTGCCTTGCCGGCGCCCATTGAATAAACACTGCCGCCATAGAAAAGCCCGGCAGCGACGTTGAACTTGGTCCACCAGAGTTCACCCGATATCCTCGAATGAACTGCGTACCAGACGAGCGCGGCGAGCGAGCCGTAGAACCCAGCCGCCAGCCCGGCAAGCAGGCGGCACACGCGCTCCGGGACGACTCGTGGCTCCGGGGCTTCGATGTTCTCGGATGTCATCGCACAGGAGGCGCTTAGGATCCCTTGCTGTAATAGTAGCTGTGGTAGTACGTGTACTTGCTGTAGAGTTCGCCCTTATGGGCGCCGTTGACGACGATGCCGAGAATGTTGTTCTCACAGAGCGAACTGATGGCCCTTGTGACGGCGTCGATTGTGGTGTGGCCGATGCGCACCACCATCACCAAACCATGAGCCATGGTTGACAGCAGGTTCGCGTCGGCGGCGAACAAGAGCGGCGGCGTATCGATCACCACCCAATTGAAGAGTTTGGGAAGCGAATCGATGAGCAGCTTCGCTTCGTGGAGGTTGAGCAATTCCAGAGGATTGAGCACCGCTTCTCCGGCCGGGACGATGCAAAGGCTGGAACCTTCCACTTTGCGGATGATCTCGTCCAGACTGGCCTTTCCCTGCAGGTAGTCCGTGATGCCTGGAGAGCGGGGGATCTGAAAGAGAGTGTGGACCACGGGCCTGCGGAAGTCGAAATCCGCCAGCAAGGTGAGATTGCCCTCCAGTTGGGCCTGAGCCAGCGCGAGATTCGCCGCGGTGAAGCTCTTTCCCTCAGCCGGCGACGCCGAGGTGATCACCACGGTGTGAATCGGCTGCAGGTTCTGCAGGTGGTTCAGACGGGTCCTCAAGCTGCGGAACTCTTCGGCGGGGGCTTCGTTCGGACGGTTGACGTCGAGCAAGGACGCATCCGGAGAGGGAGTGAACGGAATTGTCTTGATGCGATCGAGGAGACCCTCGAATCCGGCCAGACCAGGCGCCAGGAGGCCCGCTCCGGAACGGCCCTGAGGCGTGCCGCCCTCCAGCGTCCCTCCCAATGGCGCGGACTGCTTGAGGGAATCGGTCTCGGCGGTCAAAGGCGCCGCGGCGTTCGTCCCTTGCGGGCTGAAGACGGCGGATTCAGCGCGCCGAAGCGCATCGTGAACGCGGCTCATGCAGGTGTTTCCTCCAATTGAAAGCAAATGTCTCCCAAGCCGGCTCGCGCCAACGGGAGAGTTAAAGCCGGACCGGTCGACCTATTCCGCCGCATCAGGTATTCGACGAATAGTAATACGCGACTGCGCCCGCCATCAGAAGGATTCCGATGACCAGAGTCGCGGCCCAGGCAAGCCAGTTGAGCCGCCGTCGACGGCGGACGATAAAGTCGTTTTCAAGAAACGGGATACTGCCGAGGACAGTCAGCTTGGTGTATGCCCGCACATCCTTGAGGTTCTTGAGCGAGCTGTCTTTCAATTCGCGGCCCGCCGCCAGCGCGATACCCGCGCCCAAGCCGGCTATGACCCCGACGAGGATGACTAGCGGGCGCTTCGGTGCATACGGCTCCTCGGGGAAATTCGGAGCTTCGAGTTGTTCCAAGGTCTCGCCCTGTTTTCGGGATTCCATATCGGTCGCCATCGCCGAGAGCTGCATTTTGGAGGCGAGGTCATCGTACCTCCGCTTCACCTGCTCCTGGGCGGCAAGCAGTTGTGTGTATTCCTGCGCGATGGCCGGAGCCACTTCAGCTTTGGCCTGCATCGACTTGAGCCGCGCCTGGAAATCTTTGAGATTGTTGTTCAGCTCTTCGATTTCAGTGTCCTTGTTTTGAAGAGCGGTCTGGAGCGTGGCGATCTGGGCGTTGATGTTTCTCAAAGACGCCACCGCCTCCGGATTGGTGACCACCTTGCGTTGAGGCCCGGCCGCTTTGGGCGCAGCGTCGGTTTCGGCCTGCACCTGGTCCCGCTCTCTCTGCTTGGCGCTGAGGAGACCGGCGATCCGCTGAACGTCGGGGTGCGCTTCCTTGTAGTTCTCCCTCAGCGAGGTGAGAATCGACTCCAGCCTGCGGATTTCTGCCTCCAGCTCCTGGAGGCGCTGGTTTTTGGCAGCGGCCTGCGCCGGGACTTCGACGGTTGTCGTCTGTTGGATGGAGTTCGCCTGCTCGCGAAGAATGCGCAGCTGCGTCTGAAGCTGAAGCTTATCCTGGTTGGCTCGTGAAATGGCCATGTTGGCCGTCTGCATCCCCGCCTCGATGGAACTGATGCGGCTGATCATCATTCCTTCCTGATCCGGCAACTGGCCGCCGTTCCGGATCCGAAGGGCCATGATTTTGTTGTTGATGTCTTCGAGTTCCCGCCGCGCGAGCTCGAACTGATCCTTGAAAAACTCGGTCGTCATGACCGATTGCGTGGAGCGGGCTTTGATCGACTCGTCGATGAACCGGGAAACCAGTTCCTGGCAGACCCGCTGGGCCAGGCGCCGGTCTGAATACGAGTAGCTGACCGAGAACGCGTTGACGCGGTTGCTGGTTCCTCTCGTGGCCAGTGACTGGATCTGCCCCACGGAAATATCCCGCCGCATCGTCTCGAGCACGTCCTCCATGGGAAGACGCTTCCTGTCGTCCGGATAGAGATTGTAATTCTGAATCAGCGCCTTCATGTTCTCGCGCTGGGTCAGGTTCTGGTAGATCGCCGCGATACGCTGGGTCATCTCCTCGCTGATGTTGGATTGCATGAGCCGCTGAGAAACTTGCGGCGGAACGATGCGGATCGTGCCCGAGGAGATGTAGCTGTTCGGCCAAAGAAACGCTGTGACCACACCGGCGACAAGGCCGAGAAAAAGCGGAGCAACGATCCAGGTCCGGTGACGTCGCAAGATGTCGATATAGTCCTCGAC
>CAYWST010000471.1:0-4001 GCA_964461075.1 uncultured Solibacteraceae bacterium
CGGCGCCTCAGAATGGACCGCGGCTCAGGGGAGCCGCGCCACAACAGCAGAGCCGCGCCACAAATGGCAGAGCCGCGCCACAAATGGCAGAGCGGCGCCACATAGAGGGCGGGCCGGGGCGGGGGTTACCCGAGTTTCCAGGGCGGACGCATCTCACGGCCGAGGAGTTTCTCGGCGGCGGGGTCGTCGAGGATCCGCATCTTTTCGGGGTCCCACTGGATCTTGCGGCCGGTGAACATGGCGATGTTGCCGAGCCAGCCGGGGGTGGCGGAGCGGAGGGCGACGCGCGCGGGGGTCAGCGTCTCTCCGCGCGTCTTCACGGCCTCAATGAACTCGGCGTAGTGGCCGGGCGAGCGTTTCAGCTTGACCGGCCCGGTGGAAAAGGATTCGGCGAGCCACTCGGGATTGGAGGCTTCGAGCCTGTTGCGGGTGACCCAGATCCAGCCGTTCGGCCCGATCCATTTTGTGCCGCCACGAATCTCTTTGTCCCCGCCGGCGAGCACCATCCTGACGCCGCCCGGATACCGGCATTCCACGCGGTAGCGCGTGGCCGTGTTCCAGAGCGCGTCGCGGGGCGGGAACTCGCCCTGGGCGGCGACTTCGAGAGGACCGGTGTTGTCGAAGTCCAAGCCCCAGTGAGCGATGTCGACGTGATGGCCGACCCAATCCATCAACTGGCCGCCGCCGTAGTCGTAGTTCCAGCGCCAGCTTTTGTGGACACGCGCGACGCAATACGGCGAGACGGGGGCGGGGCCGAGCCAGCGGTCATACAGGAGGGTAGGGGGCGGCTCGGTGATGGCCGTGAGGTCCTTGGCCTTGGCGAAATCGGTGTGCCCGCCGGGCAGGCCGACTTCGACGGTGTGGACTTTGCCGAGGACGCCGTTTCGGACGAGTTCGCAGGCCTGCCGGAAGTTGTCTTTGGAGCGCTGCCAGCTTCCGGTCTGCCAGATGCGCTGCTTGCGCTCGGACTCCTCGACCATGGCGCGGCCTTCGTTGAAGTTGTGGGCCAGGGGCTTTTCGCAATAAATGTCCTTGCCGGCGCGGGCGGCGCTGAAGGCGACGATGCCGTGCCAGTGGTCGGGGGTGGCGATGGTGACGGCGTCGATGTCGCGCCGCGAGAGAACCTCTTCGAAGGCGTGATATGTGGAGCAGCTCTGGTTTCCGTACTTGAGGTCGATTTTGGCCTTGGCCTCGGTGAGATGCTTGTCGTCGAGATCGCAGACGGCGACATACTGGGCCTGGGGGATTTTGAGGAATTCTTCGACGTGCCCGCCGCCCATCCAGCCGACGCCGATGGTGGCGATGGTGACGCGATCGCTGGGCGGCGTTGCGCCGTTCAGCCCGAGAGTGGAGGCCTTTACGATTGTGGGGAAGGCGGCCGCGCCGCCGAGGAGGGCTCGTCTGCTTTTCATGAGGATCGTCTGGATCATATCGTATCGGCCTGGGCTGGCGAAATTGTGGCAGGCACAATTTCCGCTGCATGGAAATGGTGCCTGCCACAATTTCTGCGAGCGGGGCAAGCTACCGGGCGATCCAGCGCGTCCAGGCTTCGAGGAAGTTGGCGCCGCGGACGCGGATGGTGCGCGGGCCGAGGCGCTCGAAGCCGGGCGGTAAGGGCGCAGCCGGATTCGGGGTGCTGCGGGTAGTGTACTCGGTCACGATCTCGACAGGTCCCTCGATGCGGTAGGGCTTGATGGATCCGAGCTTGCGGAAGGCCGCAGCGGCTTTCTCTTCGATGAGTCTGACGGCCTCGGCGTTTGACATGGAGATGCAGGAGTAGTAGCCCAGTCCTTCCTTGACCACGGCCATCTCCGCGCCGGGAACGATGGCGCGGAGGTCCTCGGCGGCGGCGGTATCGCCGCTCAAGAAAATGACGGGGATGTTGAACCATCCGGCGAGTGCGGTACGGGTTTCGATCTCGCCGACCTCGCTCCCGTTCATGGTGAGCTTCTGGATGCCGAGGGAAGAGTAGCTATGGGCCATGACGGCGCGTTCCCGATTGGCCCGGGCGTGCTGGCCGAGGAAAGCCACGGCGGCGTATCCCCGCTCCAGGGTCATCGAAGGCGCGAGGGCGCCCATGACGAGACGGGCGGGCGGTTCGAGGGTGGCGGCGGACAAGGTCCGGCTGCCGTCATGCCCGTCCCAAACGATCACTTCATCGGCGCCGGCTTTCAGAAAGCCGCGCACGGCGGCGTTGATTTCGGCGGTGAGGAGACGCTGGAGTTCGGGGTTGGTGGGCTCGGTCTGTTCCTGCCGGCAAACGCCGGCCACGCCCTCGGCGTCGGTGATGATGAAAACCGAGCGTTTGCCCTGGGCGTGCAGCATCGAGGCAAGGCTGAGAAGGAGCAGGAGCCTGGGTGACATCTTCTGCACTCTATCGCCCGCAGCGGGGCGAGGCAAGGCGCGATCCGCCTTGCAGCGGGCCTTCCTGGGATCGCACCACCAAGGAGATCGTCGAGGATATGGCGGGGGTGCGGCTCAACGGCCAGACGGAAGCGGGGAGCTTAGAGATCGGCCTACGGGGCGAGTGCGGTGTAGCGGAACTCCCGGAATCCGGCCACACCGTTTCCCCAGGAGAGGAGTGCGGGGCGAAGAGGGCCCGCGGCAGAGACATCCATGCTCGGTTGCAGGATTTTCCATGCGCCGCCGGGCTGGCGCCAATAGAAGCGAACGTCCTGCCGATCGTTGACAATCCGCAGAGAGACGGCGGCGCCGGTCATAGCCGGCTCATCGGTGGCATTGTACCGGCGGTGTCCTTGCTGCACGCGAAGCAGGCGGCCGGCTTCATTGAAGGCGTATCCGATGTAGTCGCGCGGCGATGCGAACAGGGCAAGTCCGGCATTCGCGGCGCCGGAAATGGAAACCTCGACTTCGATTTCATAGGCCGCGTGCATGGGCATGAGGGTGAGAGGCCTGCAGGTTGCTGCGTCAGCCCCATGGCCTTTCAGTTGCAGTACTCCGTTTCCGGTCTCGAACCGGCTGCTGTCATAGTGGCCGTGGAACTGCCATTGAACTCCGAGGGAGCTCTGCTTGAAGGAATCGCTCATGGGCATATCGGCGGCGCCTCCCTGCGCCCAGCCTGCGGGCCAGTTGGGGCTGGGGCGGTACCAGCCGTCCCTGGTCCATTCGATGGGCTCGATCAAGGTTGGCCGCCCGAGCGTGCGAAAACCGTTGCGGACTCCGTGCAGGACACAATACCAGCGGCCGTCCGGGCCCTCGACCAACGTGCCGTGTCCTTTGGACCACCATGGCTCATCGCGGCTCCAGGTCTTAATGACGGGATTGTAGGGAGAGTTCTCCCAGGGGCCGATGGGGGATTTCGAGCGCGCCGAGACAACCATGTGGCTGGTCGAGGGGCCAAGCGTTCCGCCCTGAGCGCTGGTGAGATGATACCAACCGTCCTTTCGGATGAGTTTTGGCGACTCAAGGCAGAAGCACTCAATGGCCCAGTCCTCGGGAATCGGCCAGCCGCCGTAAGTGCGCTGGATCTCTCCCATTGCGCGCAGTCCGTCAGTGGACATCTCCACGAAACCGCCGCCTGAAAGGTGAATGTAGCGCTTCCCATCCTCGCCGGCGACGAAGCCGGGATCGATCCGCTTTGCGCCGATGGGCAGCGGGGCGCTCCAAGGGCCTGCGGGGTCTTGCGCAGTGATCACCCAATTCTGTCCATCGGCCGGGTAGTAGATCCGGTATTGATTGCCGTCGCGGATCAGTTCGGGGGCCCAGATGGAGCCGGATTGATTGACAACGGCGCGCGACAGAGGCTTCCAGTTCCGCAGATCCCGGGAACGCCAGATCAGCAAACCGGGGTGAAAGTCGAAGCTGGAGTGGGTCATGTAGTAATCGCCGCCCGATTTGAGGATGGAGGGGTCGGCCCAGTTGCCCATCAACAAGGGCTTCGCATGGGTCGGCGAGGGCGCGGCGCCGATGGCGGCGAGCGGGGCTGCCGCGGCGGCCATGAGCCGCCGTCTCGTAACGCGAAGTGGAGTCATGCCTTGATC
>CAYWST010000472.1:0-3998 GCA_964461075.1 uncultured Solibacteraceae bacterium
GCATCGACCTGCCCGCCGGCGTCGTTCTCGATCTGCCGGCCGGCGGCGAATTCACGGCGTTTGTTCCAGATGAGGTAGCCGGAGAAGAGTGGCACGAACATGCCGTGGCCCATGTCGTCGTCGTTGGTCCACTGGTAGGCGAGCGGCCCGAGCACGGGCAGATAGGCGAACAGCCAAAGGACGAGGACGGCGGCAAGGAGCAGCATGATTGCACTGCCGCCGGACTGGGGCGGAGAGTGAGGTTGCGAGGTGGCTAGGGTGGATTGCATCAGGAGACGGCTCCGGCGGGCTGCATATCTTCGTGGGCAGGCGGCTGGTATTCGGGGACAAAGCGGCGGAGGGCGGCAAGGGCGGCTTCGCGGTCGCGGGCGTCGAGGGCGGCTTCGAGTTCCCGGAGGTGTGACTTGACGAGGGTTGCGGAGAGGCGCGGGCCTTGGAATACGCGGACCTTGTCGTGGCCGGTGGGGAGAATGTTTTCGCCCTCGGTGATGACTTCCTCATAGAGCTTTTCTCCGGGGCGAAGGCCAGTGAAGACAATGGGGATGTCGCGGTCGGGCACGAAACCGGAAAGGCGGATCAGGTCACGGGCAAGGTCGACGATACGAATAAGTTTACCCATTTCGAGGACATAAACTTCAGCGCCCTGGCCCATGCTGCCGGCCTGGAGGACAAGCTGTGCGGCTTCGGGGACGGTCATGAAAAACCGCCGGATCTCGGGGTGGGTGACGGTGACGGGCCCGCCGGCGGCGATCTGGGCCTGAAAGACGGGGACGACGCTGCCATTGGAAGCGAGGACGTTGCCGAAGCGCACGGCGACAAAGCAGGTGCGTCCGTTTTCGGCGAGAGTGGGGAAAGAGGAGACGACGAGCTCGGCGGCACGCTTGGAGGCGCCCATGACGCTGGTAGGGTTGACCGCCTTATCGGTGGAGATCATGACGAAGCGGCCGACCCCGGCGTCGATGGCCTCTTCGGCGAGGGAGCGGGTGGCGAGGATGTTGTTGCGGATTGCTTCGAGTGGGTGGCGCTCCATGAGGGGGACGTGCTTATAAGCGGCGGCGTGGAAGATGACCTCGGGGCGGTGGACAGCGAGGATTTCGCGGACTCGCTCGCGATTGCGGATGTCGCCGATCTCGGTGGAGAGATTGAGTTGAGGGAATCGGGTGCGGAGGATGCGTTCGGCTTCGAAGACGGCGCTTTCAGCCTGATCAAGAATGACGAGGCGTTTGGGGGCGAAGTTGGCGACCTGGCGGCAGAGCTCGGAGCCGATGGAGCCTGCGCCGCCGGTGACGAGGACGACCTGGTCGCGGAGGAATGCGGCGATGCGGGTGGTTTCGAGGTGAACGGGCTCGCGGTAAAGAAGGTCCTCGACGGTGATGTTCTGGAGCTGGGTGGAAAGCTGGCCGCTGAGGAGGTCAGTGAGGGCGGGGAGTTTCTTGCAGGCAACGCCGGAGTCGCGGCAGAGTTCGACGGCGCGGTGGAGCTGCTGAGGGAGGGCGGAGGGCATGGCGATGAGGACCTGATCGATCTGCTTGCCCTTGGCGGCAAGGGCGTTCAGGATGCGGTTCAGATCGGCTCCGGCGCCGAGGACGGGGACGCCGAGGACCCATTCGGCAGCCTTTTTCGGATCGTCGTCGATGAAGCCGGCGACGTCGAGGTTGGCGTCGGGGCGGGAGCGGAGTTCGCGGAGGATGGAAGCGCCGGCCCAACCGGCGCCGTAGACGAGGACGTGGCGGCTGGCGCGCTGCATGCGGGCCGAGGATTCGTGTTCGCGGAGGAGGCGAGTGGAGAGGCGGGCGGCAGCGAGGAGGAGGAAGCAGATGACCCAATCGAGGACGAGGACGCCGCGGGGGTAGCCGTGGTTGTAGAGGACGAAGAGGACGACGGAGCCGAAGACGAGGGAGGCGAGGGTGGAGGCGGAGAAGATGTGCCAGAGATCGGCGATGCCGGCGTAGAGGGTCCAGCCGCGGTCGAGCCGATCAGAGTAGAAGATGGCGAGTTTGATGGGGAGGGCGATAGCTAGGGAGATGAGGCAGAACTCCCAGTCGACTTCGCGGAGCAGGATGTCGAAGCGGAGGACGAAGGCGGCGACGATGGAGGTGGCGACGATGGCGGACAGAGTGAGAGCGATGAAGACGCGCCGGTGCTGAAAGAGGAGCTGGACGGAGTTCATGGTTCTCGGGTTCGGATTGGGTTCGTTCGTGCGCGATCTGGGTTCGGTCGCGCGGTTTTCGGGTTCGCTCGAAGCCCAGCGGGGTTCGTTCGCGGGTCGCTTTTCCTTATTTTTCAATCACATCCTGGGTTCGGTCGTAGAAACTCGCAGGAGTAGACAGATTCTCCAATCCGGTCGGCGTGCCGCCTCGCCACAACAAAGATAGCTGGTGCGGCGAAGGTGGAAGGGTATCAAGGGTGGCGAAGTGGAGTATTCTCAGCGGGTTCTGGGGGATGGGAGGGTTGTGAATGAGGCGCCGGGCAGCGGCGGATGACGGCCTTGAACTTGTTGTTGGGGCCGCGGGGGATGATGTCGAGTATCTCTACCTGGATTGAGACGGGGCCCATGCGGTCTCGGATGCGGGCGGCGATGTCTTGCGCGGTTTCGGGGGAGTAGCCTGGGGCTGGGACGAGGCGGAGGGTGACTTGGTGGAGGGACTCCTGGACGATTTGGGCCTCGAGGATGGGTAGGTCGGCTTTGAAGACGGGATCGAGGCGGCCGACGGGGCGACCGTCGGTAGAGTAGAGGATGTCGTCGGCGCGGCCGTCGATGGGAGGGAGGATGGGGAGTGTGCGACCGCAGGGGCAGGGGGCGGTCTTGGGAGCGGAGCCGCAGTCGCCGGTGCGGTAGCGGATGAGGGGCATGGCGGGATTGAGGAGGCCGGTGGCGACGAACTGGCCATCGACGACTTCGAGGACTCCGGCTTCAGGGAAAAGGTGAAGTGCGCCGTGCTCACATTCACCGGCCGCGACCACGGTTTCGGAGAGGCCGTAGGTCTCTCGGACGGGGCAGGCGAATGCCGCGGTCATGATCTGTTTCTGGGATGCGGAGACTGGCTCGGCGTTGGTGAGAGCGACGCGGAGGTCGAGATCCTTCAAGCTCTCGCCGGAGGCGAGGATGCCCTGAGCGAGGCTGACGAGTGAAGAGGTATAACCCCAGAGGTAGCGGACGCCTTGGCGGCGGAGGGCCTCGACATAGGCGGGAACGAGGTCGGGCCGGAGGTGGTAGCTCGACATGTAGAGTTGACGGAAGGCGTGGTTCCAGACCCAGAATGGAGGGCGGTTGCGCGATTGGGGGACGACGAGCTGGCCGCCGAGGATGGCCCAGCGGTCGGCGAAGGAGACACCGTGCCAGCGGCGCCAGCGGGCTTCGAAGAGGGCGTACCAGGCGCGGATGGCGGGGCGATCGAACCAGAGGGTGAGGGGTTTGCCGGTGCTGCCGCTGGTGTGTTCTTCAAAGAGTTTGGCGGAGGCGTGGGATTCAGCGATGAACGCGCGGGGGTTTTTGCGCAATTCCTCTTTTTCGAGGATGGGCCAATTGGCGAGGATTTCAGAAGAGGCGGAGTCGCCTCGTCGCCGGCGTTCCTGCCAATGCTGACGGTAATAGGGGACGTGAGTGGCGGCGTGGTGGAGCTGGCGGGCGAGCTGGTCCTGCTGCCAGGATTGGATGCGGGAGGCGGGCCAAGTGTCTCGCTCGAGTGCCTGAGCGACTAGGGTTTCGGTTTCCGGGCCATAGCGCCAGGGTCGGAGCCGGTAGCCGTGGAGTGAGGCGGCGGCCGACTGGAGGAGAGGCGGGAGGTGGTGATAGAGGGCCTGGGACATCAGCTTGCTTGTCTTGGGCGGGCAATCCGGTGGAAGAGCGCTTCCCATTGAGGGAGGACTCGGGACCAATCGCAGGTTTCGGCGGTGGCGCGGCCGTTGGCTGAGAGGCGGGCGGCGATAGCGGGCTGGGTTAGGAGCCGAGTAGCGACGGCGGCCATGGATTCGGAGCTACCGGTGGGCACAAGGAG
>CAYWST010000473.1:0-3993 GCA_964461075.1 uncultured Solibacteraceae bacterium
TTCTTTCTCCACTTCCCGAACCGGTTGGGACCACGATTGGGCGAACGCCGCGGAAAGGGCGAACGCGAAACAGGCGATCCACTTCAGGGGTTTCATTGGTTGTTGTTTCTCCTTCGCCCTCCCATGCGGATTCCGGCTGCCGGTTTGATCATGACCTCGGCGAAAAAGAGCGAAAATAGACTAACCCCGCGGGATGACACCGGAACGATTCGCCCAGATTGACCGGCTCTTTGCCGAAGCAGCCTCGCTGGCGCCCGGCGAACGCGAAGCGTACCTGGCCGCGCAGTGCGGCATAGACCGGGAACTGCGGGCAGAAGTCGAGTCGCTGCTCGCGGCCGATGCGGCGGCGGGAGCACGGCTGGCTGGAACGATCGAACAGGCAGCGGCGGCGCTGCTGCCGAACCCCTGCGGCGCGGACGCGGGACTGAGGCTGGGTCCTTATTTACTGGTTCGCGAAATAGGGCGCGGGGGCATGGGTGCGGTCTACCAGGCGATCCGCTCGGATGGCGAATTCCTGCAAACGGTGGCCGTGAAACTGGTGAAGCGTGGGATGGATTCGGATGCCATCGTGCACCGCTTCCGCACCGAACGGCAGATCCTGGCGGGCCTCTCGCACCCCAATATCGCGTCGCTGCTCGACGGCGGCACCACGCCCGACGGACGGCCCTATCTGGTGATGGAGTACATCGAAGGCCAGCCGCTCATCGAGTTCGCCGACGCGCGCGGCCTGGACGTGCGCGCACGGCTCGATCTGTTCCGTCCCCTGTGCCGCGCGATCGACTATGCGCATCGCAACCACATCCTGCATCGGGACGTGAAACCCGCGAACGTGATGGTGACCGCAGAGGGCGTGCCGAAGCTGCTCGATTTCGGCATCGCGAAGCTGCTCCTGCCGGAACTGGTGGCCGGGGGCGCTCCCACGACGGAAACCCACGCGCGGTTGATGACGCCCGACTCCGCCAGCCCGGAGCAGATCCGCGGCGAGGAACTCACTCCGGCGACCGACATCTATTCCCTGGGCGTGCTTCTGTACCGGCTGCTCGCCGGCCGGCAGCCGTATTCGGTTACGGGCCGCAGCATGGCGGAACTGGAGCGCTCCATCACCGAGCAGACGGCGCCCCCGCCGAGCCAGGCGGCAGCCGACCCCAAAGTGCGTTCGATGCTCGCGGGCGACCTCGACACCATCATCGCCATGGCGATGCGGAAAGAACCGGAACGGCGCTACGCGACGGCGGCAGAGCTGGACGCCGATTTGCACCGCTATCTATCGGGGCGGCCTGTGCAGGCGCGCCGCGATAGCGTGTTCTACCGGGCGAAAAAATGGACGCGCCGACACGGACTGGCGGCGGCGGCTGCCGCAAGCGTGGTGGTGCTGGGCTCGGTGGCCGCTGGACAATTCTGGCTCAGGCGCGCCAGCCAGGTGCCGACCGAGGCATTGGAATTGTGCGGCCGCGCGGAGCAGTTGCTGCGCACCGACATTCGCGCGACCCAGCCGGGGCAGGGACTCCCAGGACCCTTGCGGGAATCGATCGAACTGTGGCGGCGGGCCACGCAGATCGCTCCCCGGCACGTTCCCGCATGGACCGGTCTTGCGGGCGCCGCCGAATTCGCCCTCGACTACGACGCTGCCCGCAAAGCGGAACTGGAGCGCACCGCGGAATTCGCAGCGCGGCAGGCGCTGCATCTCGATCCCCGAAACGCCGCCGCCTACTCGATCCGCGGAGCGCTGCACTACCGCAATTGGCGCTTTGCTTCGGCCGTGGAGGAGTTCCGGCGGTCGATTACGATCGATCCCGACCAGCCGTATGTGGTCGCCGATCTCGCCCACTGTTTGCATTTGACCGGCCGGATGCAGGAAGCCCTGGACACGCTGGAGCGCGCCTATCGCAGCACGGAGCGCGGCCAGGCTAGCCATGGGGTGAATGTGCGGGCTCACGTGGTCCTTCTGAACGCGCTTGCAGGGCTGTATCGTTCGCAGGACCGCTTCGATCTCGCCCTCGGCTGCGCCCGGTGTGCGGTTCAACTGCAAGGGAATTACGCGCCGGTGAGGATCACCCTGGGGATGATCCTCGAACGGCAAGGCGACCTGGCGGGAGCGGAGCGTGAGTACCTGACAGCCTTTACGATGCGACCCGGCGACCAGCGATCCTCCGCCGCGCTGGGGTACCTCTACGCCATCCAGAATCGCCGGAAAGAGGCACAGGAGAAGCTGGCAACGCTCGAAGCACTACGCGCCGAGGGGGCGCCGGTGGACGGATCGCTGGCGCTCGTGTACGCCGGACTCGGCCAACCGGATCGCGCCCTGCAGGCGCTCGAGTCCGCGGTTCGCGCGCGCGAGGCGGGTGTCCCGTTCCGGTTTCTCGATCCGCGGCTGCGCGCCGTTGTCGCCACCTCGCGGGCGCGGGCCCTGGCGCGTGAAGTAGGCATCGTTCTGCTTCCCTGAAAATTCCCGCGCCGCCGTGATCAACCGTTCTTCCCGATTCCGCAATGTGCGGTGGAGGAAGAAAGCTCATGAAACTGATCCTCGTACTACTCGCGGCGCTCGAATGCGCTTCTGCCGCGTATCTCACGTCCATTTCCGGCGAAGGTTTCGGCATTCCCCGGCAGTTTAATGTCATTGATCCGGCTACCACCTCGGCCGCGAACCCGTTCTCGCTCGGGGATTTCACGACGGGCTTCACCGGCGGCCTGACGTATGTCGAAAACACGCAGAAGTACTGGACGATCTATGAGAGCCAGGGCCAGGTGCGGATGGCTTCGTTCGATACCTCCGGCCCCGCAAGCCTGGTGGATTCCGCGCTCCCCCTCACCGCGGGGCTGTGGCGAGGTCTGACCTACGCGCCTGACACGGGCATGTTCTACGCGCTGTACTCGAACGGCCTCGGGCCGTTCCAGTTCCAGCAGATCGATCTCACCGCCAGCACGATCACTCCGTTGTTTGCTGCGCCCGACGCCGGCTTCGGCGGCATGACCTATCGCAGTCCGGGCCAGTTGACGGCGCTCTTCACCAACCCGAGCGGCGGCTTTCAACTTCACGGCATTGATCTGAACACCCAGACGGTCACGCCTTTCGGCACCACGTTCAACGTCAACATGAATGGCGGGCTCGCGTGGGACACCACTACGAACGTGCGCTACTTCGCCATTGGCAGCGACAACATGGGCAACTCGACGCTCTACGGCATCGTGGATGATGGCTCCGCCTGGGGAGGCCAGTTCGGTATCGGCGGCGGATACTTCTACAGTGCCTTGACCTACCACGGGGACAGTGGGCCGACAGATCCCGGGCCGGATACTTCAGTGCCGGAGCCCTCGGCATGGCTGCTCGTCGGGACCGCCCTACCCTTGCTTGCGGCTGCACGGCGTGTGCGCAGCGCACAACGCTGAGACAAACCAACCCGGAGCAGGCCGGGAAAGCGGGGTTCGGTGCGGCAATATGACGCCGATTCAATCTCCCGTCCTTCCGCGATTCACCTCCGGCCCCCGGTAGGCTAGGATTCCTTCAGCACGCCAGCGCTGCTCGCCTGGTTCATCCTTGCCACAACGGGGAGCCCCGCCCCGTCTCGCCGATCAGCGTGGCGAAGCGCAGCCGGACGGCGCGCAGAGTCTCATCCGTGGTTAGCCGCGCCGGCGAGCTTGGTGTGGCCACAGCGACCTTACCGAGAGATCGCGGTTGGAGGGAGGGAGAATCTGCCATGGGTGCATTCCGTCGTCATCGGTTGCAGTGACCACCGACCACCGACCACCTTTTTCGGCGCGTGACGCAAGCGAAATCGTGCCACCTCCCCACCCGCCGCCGCGCCGCCCAGGAAGGACCCAAGATTGCCTCGCATCTTCGGAATTTCCGAAGATGGCTCAGGCCCGCACGAGGCAATCGGTCACAACCTGCAAGAAAATGGGCCGCACTTCGTCCGGAGCGTACCTGTTGCCCCAACGCGCGCCGCCTAGCCGCTTCAAGTCCCAACAGACTCCGTGCTCGAGGTGATCCTGGAA
>CAYWST010000474.1:0-3981 GCA_964461075.1 uncultured Solibacteraceae bacterium
CCCCCAGGAATATGGTGGGATGAGCGCGCTCTCCGAGGAGAAACGCAAGCAACTCCTCGATCTGTTCTGGGGCGAGGACGGCCTTCGTCCCGGGGTCGTCAAGATGTTCGTCGACGTCTGGATGGAGCCCGTAAACGACAACAGCGACCCCGAGTCCATCGACGCCTCGAAATTCGACCACGAAACAACCACCAAATGGATGCGCATGTTCGTCCGCGAAGGCGTCCAGCGGACGCGCGCCCGCGGCGGAGAACTCAAACTCATCACCACTCTCTACGGCCCTCCCGCATGGACCACAAAGCAGAAGTTCGTCCGCGGGCGCGACCTCGACCCCGCCATGAAGAAGGAGGTGGCCGAGTACCTGATCGCCTGGGCCAAGTTCCTTCGCGAAAAGGAGAAGTTCCCCGTCACCGCCATTTCGCTTCACAATGAAGGGGAGGATTTCTCGCGTTGGCCCACGGATGGCTCCACAGCCGGCCACCCGACCCACGACTACAACCTCTATTGGCCTCCATCACAGGTTGTCGACTTCCTCTCCTTCATGCGCCCCATGATGGACCGCATGGGCCTGAAGGACGTCGCGCTCGCCACCGGCGAGCCGTCCAACTGGTACCGGTTCTGGCAGTGGGGTCACGCTCCCGAAATCGCCCGCCATCCCGATGCCCTAAAGGGCCTCGGACTCATCACCAGCCATGGCTTTGCCGGCGGCCGCGATCAGTGGTACGGCGACCACTCTTCCAATGGCGTTGACCTTCTGCGGCTCGCCAAGCCGGGTCTCCACGCATGGACCACCTCGATGACCTGGGGCAAAATGGACTTCGATTTTCTCGACGACGTCCGCCTGCAAATCTACTCCGTCAAGGTGAACGCCGTCATCCCCTGGGCGGCGGTCCAGACCTCGAATTGGGTGGGCGGCGATCCCAACCCGGGCACTGCCGTCCGCGTCATCGAGGACTGCGGCTGCTTCCAGGTCCTGCCCGGATACTGGAACTACAAGCACCTCACCCGCGCCGGACAGCCCGGCATGCGCGTCGCCTCTGTCCGAAGCGACGACGTGAGTCTGCGCCTTCTGGCTTTCGCCTCGAATGGCTCGAAGCACCCCGACAGCTTTGTGGTCTTCAACAACTCGTGGGAGGAGAAACCGGCGCGCATCGCCGTCCCCGGAACGAAAGCCGCCTCATTCAAGGCCGTCCGCTCCTCCATGAGCGAGAAGTGGAGTCCCGCCGGTGATCATCGCGTCTCTTCCGGCGTGATCGAATACCGCGTCCCGCCCCGTTCGGTGACGACTTTCTTTGCGAATTAAGCTGGTAGCCGGAGGGTGATCGTCATGAGAATCGCTCTGGCTCTGCTTCTCGCCGCGTCGGGCGTCGCTTCGCCCGAAGGTCTTCTGCTGACGGTTCACAAGCGGGCGGACTCGCTCGGCATCTATGACCTGACAACCGGCAAGCCGGTGGCGAACATCCCCACCGGCGTTAAGCCTCACGAGTTCGCTCTCACGCCGGACCGCCGCTACGCCTTCGTGACCGACTATGGAGTCGACTCGTACACGGCTGCGGATCCAGGCGGCAATACCATCACCATCATCGACCTCAAGAGCCGTCAAGCGGCGGGCAAGATCGATCTTGGCGAGTACCGCCGCCCCCATGGCATCGAACTCGCGCGCAGCGGCCTGATGTACGTCTCCACCGAAAAACCCGCCGCGCTGCTCGCCGTCGACCCCAGACGCCGGAAGGTCCGCAACGCCATCCCTTTGCCTGGCAGCCTCCCGCACATGATCGCCGTCTCGGCGGACGAGTCCAAGCTCTGGACCGCGGACGCCGGTTCGGGCACGGTGACGGTCATGGACATCCGGACCAGAAAGCAGTTGGCGCAAATCGAAGTAGGCGGCGTGCCGATGGGTCTCGCAGTCTCCAGGGACGAAAAGCGGGTTTACTGCGCTACGCGCTCGGGGAACACGGTGGCTGTCATCGACGGAGTCGCCAACCGCCTGCGCCGCCAGGTAGGCGTCCCGGGCGAACCGGTACGCGCGCTGCTCTCGCCCGACGGAAACAGCCTGTTCGTCACGCTGATTGCGAGCGGCGAAATCGCCGTCATCGACACCCGCACCGAGTTGGAGGTGCGCCGCGTCCATGCAGGCGCCGCCGCGGAAGGACTGGCGCTTCACCCCAACGGTTCAACGCTGTTCGTTTCCGTTCAAGGCGAGAACCGCATTCTGGAACTCGAGCTTCCGAACCTTCAGGTTGTCCGATCCATCGAAACCGCCGCCAGGCCGGATCCCATCCATATCCTCCTCAACCCCTGAGCCCGCCTTATGAAAGACGCCGCACGCCAATTCCTGGCCCAGCTCGCCGAATACCTCGGGCGGAACGAAGCCAGTCTCACCATCGACGCCGATACTCACATCACTGACTTTGATCTGCTCTCCGAATCCGCCCGTCAGAGATACCTGAGCTCCACGGACTACTACCACGGCCGCCCCATTTCCGCCGAGGACCTCCTCCGCGAGCTCGAGATGGCGCGCGTCGACGCCGCCCTCTCATGGCAGAATCCAGCCGCGACGCATTACACCGCGGATCCGGAGGAGAACTACCAGCGCCTGCTGGCCGCCAACCGCTACGTGCACCACTCCGCCGTCAAGTACATTGGCCGTATCATTCCTGGCGGCTGGACTGACCCCAAGGCCTGCGGCGTCGAGGGCGCCCGCCGCATCGCCGAAGCCTGTGTCCTCGAGTTCGGCTTCCCCTTTGTCAAGATGAATCCCGCCCAGAATGGCTACTCCATCGACTCCCCCGAAGTGACCGCGGTGCTCGATCACATCGTCTCCCTCGGGGCCGTCCCCGCCTTCCACTTCGGCGCGGATACGCCGTTTACTCCAGCCGAAGGACTTGAGAATCTCCTGCGCCGCCACCTCAACCATCCGTTTCTCGCCATCCACATGGGCGGCGGCGGCGCAGGCTACCTCGAAGCGGAGGGCCTCTATGCCAAGGCCCGGATTCTCGGCCTGAAGTATGCGAACTTGCGATACGCCCTCAGCGCCAAGCGGGACACGCACATCGAAAGCTCCCTCATCGCCTACCAGCTCGCGGGCGAACCTTTCTGCCACAACCTCTGCTGCGCTTCCGACGCCCCCTATGGGCGCATCGCCTGGAACTTCGGAGGATACCGCGGGATGTTCCGGTCTCTGCTCGACGGCGCCCGGCACACCGACCCGAGGCTGCAGCGCAACCCCGACGCCTTCACCCCTGAAGCCGTCGTCAACTACATGGGCAGAAATCTCGCCCGGCTGACGCTCGAATCCTGCCGGCGGCTGCTTGCCTGATGCAACTGATCATCCTCTGCGCCGCCGTTCTTCTGCTGCTGGTCCTCATTGCGCGATGGAAACTGAACGCCTTCCTCGCTCTCCTGCTCGCCTCCTGCTTCGTCGCCTTCGCCAATGGGATGGCCCCGCAAGCCGCTCTCAAGTCGGTGACCAGGGGCATCGGCGATACCATGGGGAGCCTTGCGCTGATCCTCGTCTTTGGCGCCATGCTCGGCAAGCTCATCGAGGAATCCGGCGCCGCTCACTCCATCAGCCACGCGCTCACGCGCCTTTTGGGTAAACGAAGGCTCCAGTGGAGCGTGGTCGTCACTGGCCTGCTCGTCGGCCTGCCCATGGTCTATAACGCCAGCTTCCTGGTGCTGATTCCGCTCGTCTACACACTCTCCGTCACCTCCGGCGTCCCGCTCATGGCGCTCGGGATTCCGCTCTCCTCGGCCCTTTCGGTCACGCACGGTTACCTGCCTCCGCACCCGGCGCCCTCCTCCATCGCCATCCTCTACGGCGCCGACGTCAACCGCACTCTCATCTACGGGCTCATCCTCACTCCCTTCGCGACCGTCCTCGCCGGCCCCCTGCTCGCTCGCTTCTTCCGACATCTCACGAACACGCCGCCGCCCGAACTCTATACGCCGCGCGAGTTTAAGCCGGAAGACCTGCCGCCG
>CAYWST010000475.1:0-3966 GCA_964461075.1 uncultured Solibacteraceae bacterium
CGTTCAGCGCCGTTGCGAGCGCTCCCATCGCCGCCACGAACGGCAGGACCACCCACCGCGTCCACCCCAGCAATTTCACCCTCGAATGCGGATCGGGGAAGTTCAGGCCAAACAGCAGCATCCACAACGGCCACGCGATCGGTCCAAGGCTTGCTGGAATCCATCGCGCCACCATCAGCGGCGCCGGCCACGCGTTCTGCGGACCTCCAATCGTCGAGCCGAGGAACGAAAAACTCACAAGCATCCCCAGTACCAGCCACGCCAGCTTATCCATCGGCCTCATCAGCACCACGAACAACCCCAACCCCAGGCACATCCACCGCGAGAAGAAGTCCAGAAAGAAGCCGATAATCCGATCGTCCCAACCCCTCGACCCGTCAATCGGCTTCAGCGGAACACCGGCCTCCACCAACCGTCCGCCCGACAAACGAAGCCGCAGAACGAGCGTCTCACCCGGCTTCATCCTAAACACCGCTCGGCGAATGTGGCTCTCGTTCTCCAGCGGCTTCCCGTTCACCGCCACCACCACATCGCCCTTGGCAACTCCGGCCTCCTCTGCCTCCTTCTCGACCTTTGAAACTTTTCCCCGGTAGTCCTCGATCTCCAAGGGCGATTGCGCCACCGAACCCGGCGCCAGCCAGCGTCTCCAGAACTCCCAACTGTGCATGGCTTCGCCCACGCACAGCACCAGCCCCAGCGCGACCGCCAAACTCCTCATTAGTTGTTTGCGGCGCCGGTACTCCATTCGCCTACTCGCCCCTGTAGCTGCACCCCGCGGTGCAGGTCTCCTGCACATCCACTCGCGAAAGCCCCGCAAGCCCAGGCTTCAGCTTCGCCCAGATCCATCGCGCCACGTTCTCGCTCGTCGGATTCTCGAGCCCCTCGATGTCGTTCAGGTAATAGTGGTCCAGCCGCTGGATCAGAGGCTTTACCGCCGCCTTGATGTCCGCGAAATCGATCACCCATCCGAGCCGTGCGTCCACCTCTCCGCTCACCCAGACGCGGACGCGAAAACTGTGCCCGTGCAGCCGCGCGCACTTGTGCCCTTCCGGCACGTTCGGTAGCCTGTGCGCCGCCTCGAACGTGAACTCCTTGAAGATCTCCATTCCCCTCTATCGTCTCACCGAAACGGAGATGGGTAATCGTCTACAGCCTCAGAAATATGGCTTCACGCCCGCCAGCTTGAACTCCCCGCTCCGCACATACTCCATCAGCCGCTTCTCTTTCGCCCGCACCTTCTCCACCGCCGCCTCCAGCGCCGTCACATCCACCTCAGGCACCGAAATCAGACCGTTCTCGTCTCCGTGCAGCACGTCGCCCGGCCTCACTACCAGCCCGTGAATCTGCACCGGAATCCCAGAACGCACAATCCTGAAATTGCCGTGGCTTGCCACCGTCCCCCGCGCGAAGTAGTGAAACCCCATCGCCCGCACTTCTGGAATGTCCCTCACCCCGCAATCGCTCACCAGCCCCACTGCACCCAGCCGCGTGAAGAACGTCGCCATCACCTCCCCGCAGTGCGCCGCGTAATTGCCATGCCCGCCGATCTCCTGCAGCACGATCACCGCCGGCTTCTTCGACGCTTCCACCAGCCCGTACAATTCCAGAAACCGCTCGTTGTCCCGCGGCTCGCCCTGCGTGAATGTCTCCACCTGCGCCGTCACTGCATAGCCGCACATGCGCCCCAATTCCGGGAAAAGGCAGCGCACCTCCAGCGGCGTGAAGCCCTCGTGGTCCTTTCTCACCTTAAGCTGCTCAATCGCGTTTGAGAGCGTCGGCGTGTCCACAGACTTCAGGTAATCCATCCATGCGTCCATACGAGGCCTCCAAAGAAACTCCTCACCAGGGCGGAAGCGCTGTCGACGCCTCCACCCGAACCCCCGCATCGCCCACCCACTCCGCCGGAAGCGAAACCGAAAACGGCGCCCGGGTCAACTGCGGCCGGTACGGCAGGCTCCTCAAAAGCCAGTCCCCACTATAAATGTTGTACGACCGTACGGGCTCGCTCCCCGCCAGCGCCGTGTTCCAGCTCACCACCACCCGATCCCCGTCCCGCGCCGTCTTCACTTCAGCCGGCTGTACCAGCCCCCGCTGGCTCTCCTGGAAATAATTCGTCCTCGTTCCGTGCCGGTCCCAAACATCGCTCTCGATCCGTGCCTTCTCAATCGGCGACGCCATGTCCATCTGCGCCGCCGCCACGTTGGCGGCAAGCTGATCCTGTTCCGGCCGCTCCCGGTCGATCCGCCCGATTCCTGCGATCACCGTCGCGACGCCCGGCGCCGAAAGCGGATACCGGATCAGATCCTCGCTCGCCACCCCGCCCGGCATCCCCACCGTCAGAATCAACTCCGACGCGTTGTTCGGCTGCCGCTGCATCCCGGTATAGACGCCGCCCGCCGAAAACACTTTCATTGCGATAATCCCCATCCCCTTCGCCGCCGCCAGCGGCACGGCGTTGTACTGATGCGAGGAGTAATTCCGGTCGTTCGCGTTTAGCGCCACCAGCATCGTATCCAGAATGTTCAGATCGTCCCGCCGGATCGCTTCCATCAGCACCGGCGAACTCAAGTGTCCCGTGATCCCGATGTGCCGGACATAATGCCTCCCGTCCGGATTGAGTCCCGTGTAATTCGTCCCATCCCTGAAATCGAGCAAGCCCGCCAGCGCGCCGATCCTATCCGGCATCCGCCCGCCGCGTTCGCTCAGGCCCTCATAGATCTGATCCACCTGCGCCATGTTCGTCAGGTTGTGAATCTGAATCGAATCCAGATACGCCCCGTCCGGAATCCACCCCTTGCCGTCCCCGAACAACAGCGTTAAGGAACGGAACAACTCGCTCACGGCCGTCGCCGCAGCCGGCCGCGACTTGTCCAGCGCATACCGCTGCCCCGTTTTCGTTGCGATGAACAGGCTCTCCCGCCTCGCGGCATCGTACTCCGGGCGCCCCGGCGTCAGCTTGAGCTTCCAGAACGCTTGCCCGTAAATGCTCTGGCTCGGCCCGTACGCATTCGCCGTGTCCAGATAGTTCACTCCAAGTTCGATCGCCCGCGCCGGAATCTCCGACGGATCAAGGCCCTGCGCCGGGAACTGCAGCGACGCCTGCCCGCCCAGCCCGAACGTCGTCACCCAACGGCCGGTTCGCCCCAGCGTTCTGTGCGCCAGCGGCGCCTTCGAAACTTCCGCCCGCGCTCCGCCCGCCAGCGCGCCGCTTCCAAGAATCTGCAGGATCTGCCTTCGGTTCATTGCGGCAATTCTCCTGCCCGAATTCTAATAGTTTTTCTGCCTCTCCATCCGCGCCCGCTGCGCACGCCCCATCGCCTTCACGCCTGCCAGCCCCGGGTCTTGCGTGGCCAGCACCTCCAGTTGACTCCCCACCTTCTCCACCGCCCGCGCCACGTCCCTCACATCCTCCTCGCTCCCGATCAAACAAAATTGGAATAGCCACACGGACTCCTCGTACGCCGCCCGCTCCGACACCGGACACCGGCATTCCGCATAATCTTTAGTTAATTGCGCGCAATTGTCCGGCGTCGCATAGAACAAATCGCTCTTATAAACCGCCTCGTAGAACCGGCCGTCGCACGGCACACCCTCCGCCGCGATCGCCGCCACGAACAGATCCCTGTGCGGAGCGGGCCGGCCCGGCGTGGGCCGGTACTGAAAGACGTACGTATAGTGCGTCGGCTGCGTCATCTCCGGCTGCGGCGGCAGCGTCCTTACCCCGGGAACACCTTCGATCAACCGCGTCAACAGCTCCGCCCCCTTCGTCCTCTTCTCCCGCAATGCCGGCAACGCCTCCAACTGTCCCACCAACAGCGCAATCTGCAGATCCGTCATCCGGTAGTTCAAACCCAGCATCCGCCGCCCGAATTGGTCCGTCAGCGACGCCCGCCCACAGTTGATCATCGTCTGCATCGCCTCGTAATACTCGAGCGAATTCGTCGTCAGCAGGCCGCCCTCCCCCGA
>CAYWST010000476.1:0-3954 GCA_964461075.1 uncultured Solibacteraceae bacterium
ATCCCTTCCCGGTCCAAGAGCAGCAGATACGCGGCGTCGCCTGCTTTGAACCCGACCCTCTCCTTCCACGCGCCCGTTCCGCCGTAGACGGTGATCACATGCTCGTGATCCTCCTTCGGAGTACCCCGCCGCATGCCCCCATCGATGAACCACTTTCCCATCCGAGCCATGCCGCCGATGATGGGCACTTCGTAGAAGGTGACCGCCGGATTGGTTCCGAACTCACCCCGGAAGCGCTTCACCCAGGCTTCGACGGCGAAACGCGAATCGTAAGTAAAACCCAGGGCAAGCAGCGCCACCTTCCCGGAAGAGTGCTCCGGCAGGATCGCTTTTCTGCCCGTCAGGTACTCACCCTTGAGTTCGGGCAGGCGGGAGCCGGTCATCGGATCCGCCGCCAAGAGCGCGAAAAGGATTGTGGCGACCACGCGATCTTCCTCCAGGTCAAATCGCTTTATAGTAACTCCATGGCGCCGTACTCAGTTCTCGCGCTTGTTCTCGCGGCTTCAACGCGGCTGCCGGAGGTTCCGCTCTATCCCGAAAGAGTGAACCCCGAGGCGAAGGAAACGGTTCGCGAGACTCCTGCGGGCGACCGCGTCGTCTCCCAGGTTCACAACCCTTCCATCACGCCCTACCTGCCGTCAAAGCCGACCGGATACGGCGTCATCGTCGCTCCGGGCGGCGGACACCGCGAGCTGTGGACGACACATGAGGGCCACAACATCGCGCAATGGTTGAGCGAGCGCGGCGTGGCCGCCTTTGTTCTCAAATACCGCCTCGCGCGCGAGAAGGATTCGCGCTACACGATTGAAGGCGAGGCCTATGACGACATCAAACAGGCTCTCGCGCTGGTGCGGCAGCGGGCCGGGGAGTGGATGACCGACCCCGCCAAGGCGGGCGTCATGGGCTTTTCGGCGGGCGGCGAATTGGCCGCGCTCGCCGGCATGCACTTCCGGAACGACGGCGAACGTCCCGCGTTCCAGGCGCTCATCTATCCCGCCATTCCCAGGGAGACGCCGCTCTCCAAGGCGACACCTCCTGCGTTTCTGGCCTGCGGAGAGAATGACCGCCAGAACATCTCGCAGGGCCTGGCCGAACTCTACCTCTCGATGAAAAGGGCCGGAGTCTCAGCCGAGCTCCACGTCTACGCCGGCGCGGGACACGGATTCGGCTTCCGTCCGGCGCTGGCGGGGCCCGTGTCCACCTGGCTTCAGCGGTTTCACGACTGGCTCCTCCATCTGAAGATCGCGCCTGCTGTACCATCTAACTAAGATCCACGTCAGGAGGGCCCCGGATGCCCGGCCGCATCCCGCTCATCGTATTGCTGTTGCCGCTTCACGCCGCTCAACCCGGCGCGACGCCGTTCGAGCAGCACGTCAAGCCCGTCATTGCGAAACGGTGCTACACCTGCCACAACGACCGGCTCTCCTCCGGCAGCCTCAATCTCGTCCCTTTCATGAGCGCAGAGTCCGTCGCCCAGGGCCGGGACGGGTGGGAACAGATCCTCAGAAAGATCCGTTCCGGCGAGATGCCGCCCAAGGGCGCTCCGCGTCCGACAGCCGTGGAAGTGAAGGCTCTGACTGATTACCTCACCGCGGAATTCGAAAAAGCAGACCGGAACCTGAAGCCCGATCCCGGGCGCGTCACCGCCCGGCGTCTTAATCGAGTGGAGTACACCAACACCATTCGCGACCTGCTTGCCGTGGACTTCCGCGCCGACCGCGACTTCCCGGCCGACGACTCCGGCCACGGCTTCGACAACATCGCAGACGTTCTCACGGTCTCCCCCATCCTCATGGAGAAATACCTCCGCGCCGCCGAACGCATCTCCGCCCGCGCCATCGGGGCCGACCCGCTGCCGGCCAAGCCGATGGATTTCGAATATCACACCAAAGCGAAAACCGTCCGCCGCCTGGACCGATCCACCATCGAAGCGGCCCATCGAGTCGATTGGGACGGTGAATACGTCATCCGCATCGGCCTGCCTGGAGAACGCCCCGCCGGCTCGGCGCCGGTGAAGCTTGGGTTCTGGATGGACGGGAAGCTGCTCCATACCAAGGAGGTCCGGACCGAGCCCTCCGGCCTCGTCTACTTCAGCCCTTACTCGGAAGAAGAGTTCCGCCTCGTCCTGCCGGAAGGCGACCATGTCTTCCGCGCCGGCTTCATCGACGACCCCTATGTGAAGACGCTGACCGACAAGGAAGCCTTCTCCGACAAGCGCAACAAGTTCCTCAACATGATCAAGTTCGTCGGGCCATATCCGGCGAAGGTCGAGAAGGCGAGCCGCAGGCTCATTCTCGTCTGCGACCCTGAGACGGGCGGCGACCCGTGCGTCAAGCGGATTCTCTCGAAGGCGGCCTACCGCGCTTACCGCAGGCCGGTGACAAAGAGCGAGATCGACGGCCTCATGAATTTCGTCCGCCTTGCTCAAGCCGAGGGGCAATCGGCGGAGCAGGGAATTCAGCTCGCCCTGCAGGCCATTCTCGTCTCTCCGCACTTCCTCTTCAGGATCGAGCGGGACCCGCCCGGGGACCGTTCTCAGATCCATCCCGTATCGGAGTTCGAGCTGGCATCGCGCCTCAGCTACTTTCTGTGGAGTTCGATGCCCGACGACCGGCTGCTGTCGCTCGCCGAATCCGGCAAACTCCGCGCTTCCATGGACGCCGAAATCAAGCGGATGCTGGCCGACGCGAAGGCGTCGGCTTTCGCCGCCAATTTCGCCGGGCAGTGGCTTGAGACGCGGAATCTCGACAGCGTCAAGCCCGATCCCGGGAAATTCCCCGAGTGGAACGCGGAGCTGCGCGACGCCATGAAGATGGAGACCAATCTCTTCTTCGAGCACATGCTTCGCGAAAACCGTCCGATCGCAGAGTTTCTTGACGCGCGGTACACCTTCCTCAACGAACGGCTGGCGAAACACTACGGTATCGACGGCGTGGCCGGCCCCGATTTCCGGCGCGTCGAACTCACCACCGAGCAGCGCGGCGGGGTCCTCAGCCACGCGGGGGTGCTCACCGTCTCCAGTTACCCCACGCGAACGTCGCCCGTGATTCGCGGCAAGTACGTCCTTCAGAACATCATGGGCGCGCCACCGCCACCTCCTCCGCCGGACGTGCCGACGCTCGACGAGGAAGCCGTCGGGACGAAACTTTCGCTCCGCCAGCAGATGGAGCAGCATCGCGCCAACCCATCCTGCGCTTCCTGCCACAACCGAATGGATACGCTTGGCTTCGGTCTCGAGAACTACGACGCCATCGGCCGATGGCGGACCATGGACGGCAGGTTCCCCGTTGACGTCTCGGGTACGTTCCCAAGCGGCAAGTCGTTCCAGACGCCCGCCGCGATGCGCGCGCTTCTGCGCGACGATCTGCCTGAATTCGCCCGTTGCCTCACGGAGAAAATGCTCACTTACGCCCTGGGGCGGGGACTTGAGAATTACGATAAGAGAACAGTAGAATCAATCATCCGCAGACTGGCGCCGGAGGAATACCCCCTCCAGTCGCTGGTCTTTGAAATCGCCCGCAGCCTGCCTTTCCAGTCCCGGCGCGGAGAGGCGGAGAGTACTGGGACTAAACCTGGGACGGAGCGCGCCCATCGATGATCACCCGAAAAGCTCTTGACCGGCGAACACTTCTTCGCGGCCTAGGCGCCGCGGTGGCCCTGCCCGCTCTGGACGCGATGACGCCCGCCCTGCGCGCCTCGCAAGGCAAAGCTCCCGTTCGCATGGGGTTTGTCTATGTCCCCAACGGCATGGACATCCGCAATTGGCAGCTCAACTACGAGGGCAAGCTCGGCGAACTGTCGCGCATCATGAAGCCGCTCGAGCCGCATCGCGACGTCATCACCGTTCTTGCCAATCTGACGCACAACAACGGCCGCGCCCTGCTCGACGGAGCGGGCGCCCACGGCCGCTGCTGCGCTTACTATCTCACCGGCGTTCATCCGAAGAAATCGAGC
>CAYWST010000477.1:0-3928 GCA_964461075.1 uncultured Solibacteraceae bacterium
CACCGGAAGACCGTAGAGTACCGTCATGGCGAAATGCCCCACCGGCCCCATCGCCGCCGCCAGCAGATTGAAGATCGCCGCCGAATGCGGCGCCGCCGGCACCAGCAGCGCGAACGCGATCAGCCACACCGTGATCGACGACGTCCCCCGCACAAACTCGTTCGCGTTCCAGGGAATCGCGTTCTCGAAAACCGAAAGCGACGCCGCGATCAGCACCTCGTATGCCAGCCCGGCGCGGAGCAGCGCCAGCGGCTTCAACACCCCAAACCTCTCCACCGCGATCAATGCGGCCGATAGCAGCAGGCTCGCCCCCATCGCCCATCGCACCACCAGCAGCTTGTGCGACTCGATTACCTCCGGCTGCAAACTCCGTGCCAGGAACGCGATCGAGAGTATCGACACGATCGCCGCCCCCGCCAGCCAGCTCAACTGAACGTGATTCCTGTCGACCAGTTCCGCCGCCAGCGAGTGATACGAAAGACGAACCGCCCCCGGATCGGTCTGCGCCCGCACGAACTCATGCTTTGAGGCGAGCTTTCCGCCTGCTTGTGGTTCCACGGCCCTCATCGTAGGCCAATTCACTGCCGGAATCACGCGGAAACTGAAAACAGGCCCCTTTTCACGCCCGCTTGATACCATATTTGAGAGTCCGCTATCCGATGAAGCTCTTATTCCTGCTCATGGGCTCCGCCTCCGCCGCCCTCGCCCAGCAATACTTCCCCTTCCAAGTCGACCAGGACGCCCTCTCCGGCGCCCCCGATTTCAGCTCGCTAAACCAGCCTCTCGATGCGAAAGACCGCATCGTCGCCCGCTCCGGCCACTTCTTCAAGGTCGGGCCCGATCTGCTGCCCGGCACCGAAGACGACCAGCGCGTTCGCTTCTTCGGCGTCAACATGGCCTTCGGCGCCAACTTTCCCGAAGAGAAGGACGCCCCACGCATCGCCCGCCGCCTCCGCAAGCTCGGCGTCAACCTTGTCCGCTTCCATCACATGGACTCCCAACCCGACTCGCGAGCCGAGAATTCAAACAGCGTTCTCCTGTCCACCGGCCCCTACCCCACTTTCAACCCCGTCGCCGTCCGGCGGCTCCGCGTCTTTCTCGACGCCCTCAAGGCCGAAGGCGTCTACGCCAATATCAACCTCAAAGTTGGCTACGTCTTCCGCCCCGCGGTCGACGGCATCCCCGCATGGCCCGGCTCGACCGCCTTCCCCACGCAATCGAAGCCGCTCCACATGATCCACCCCCGGCTCATCGAGTTGCAGGCGCAGTTCACTCGCGAGCTGCTCTCCCTCCTTGAACTGAAAGAGGACCCCGTCCTCGCCATGGTGGAGACAAACAACGAGTCCTCGCTCGTCTACTCCTGGCAGGCCAACCAACTCGACGCCGCTCTCCTCGGCGACTACCGCGCCGAAATGGCCGGCCAGTGGAACCGCTACCTCCGCGGCCGGTTCACTGAAACCGCAAGCCTTCGCGACGCCTGGTCCGCCGGCGCATCGGCCGACGGACCCGAAATGCTCACAGGCGCCTGGCGTCCCCTGGAAGTCCATTCGCCATCGGTCGCGCGCATGGAGGTGCGCGACGGAGTCGCGGTCGTCACCGTTCAGTCCGGCGGCGCGCCCGTCATCCTCAAGCAGGTCGGCTTCTCGGTCGTCGCGGCCGAACAGTACATGACGACGATCGAGATTCGCGCGGACCTTCCCGACGGCCAATCCCGCAACGTCAACTGGGACATCAAGCAGGATGTCAGCCCATGGCGCACCATGACCAACCGCACCATCGCCGTCACCAATCAATGGCAGCGCTTCACCATGCCCTTTTCAGCCAGCTTCGCCATGGAGAACATCGGCCGCATGGGGCTCTCCGTCGAGAACGTGAACGCCCCCGTCTACGTCCGCTCGGCGAGCCTCTACCGCGTCGGCCGCCGCGGGCTCGCCGAGGGTGAATCGCTCGAGGAGGGCAACATCGCCCTCGTCTTCCCCGGCGGCGGTTTCACCCAGGCCCGCTTCGACGATTTCATCCGCTTCCTCATCGATCGCGACCGCTCCTACCACGGCGTCCTCCTCGCCGCCGTGCGCGAGTCTGCCGGCGATCTCGTCCCCGTCGCCGGCACCCAGATGGGCTTTGGCGGCTTGCCCCTCATAGACGCCCACTCCGAACTCGACTACACCGACGAACACTACTACATCGACCACCCCAACTTTCCCAACACCGCCTGGGACGACCGCGATTGGCGCATCCGCGACACATCCTCCGTCGGCGCCGGCCTCTCCACATTCCTCAACGTCGCCAGCAAGCGTGTCGCCGGTCTGCCCTACACCGTCAGCGAATTCAATCAAGCCTTCCCGAATACCTATGGCGCAGAAGCCGATCCCACCCTCTCTGCCTTCGGAGCCTTTCAGGACTGGGACTCCATCATGCACTTCGCCTACGAACACGGCCGCAATTGGGACACGGGCGTTCCCTCCGGCTTCAACCTCAACGTGGACCACACCAAACTCGCTGGAGCCGGACAATCCGCCTGGCTCTTCCGCTCCGGAGCCATTGAGGCCGCCCGCGGGGTCTACGAAATCCCAATGCCCGATTCCCGGCGGATCGAAGCCGCCAGAGAACGCCGCAACGGCGCGGTTTCTACATACCTGGCCGAGCGCCTCGGCTACAAGCCCGAATGGGCGCTTCAATGCCGCGTGCAGTTAGCCCCCAATGCCGACGGACTGCTTGTTGAGCCCGCCTGCGGGGATGCCGGACAGTTTTCCTACGACGCCGCCCGCCGCCGGTTCCTCATTCACGCGCCCCAGGCGGCCGGCGTTTTCGGTTTCATCGCTACGCACGCAGTTCAGGCCGGCCCCGTCGAACTCAAACTCGCCCCAACCTCCCGAGGTTTCGCCGCCACTCTTCTCACGAGCCTCGATGGCCAGCCAATCCCGCAGTCCCGGCGGCTGCTGCTCTCCCATCCCGGCTACTCTCTCCGCACCCACCCGGGCTCCAGCCCCGAGCGCCCGCAGGCTCTCGTCAATTATCCCGGCACGCGCGATTGGTTCACCCTCGAGCCCGAGCCCGGCTCCTCCCGCCCGTCGGCCAGCCGCAGCACCGGCCGCACCCCCATCTGGATGGAACGCATCGAGGCGACGCTCAAGCTCGAAACCGCCGCGGCAGCCATCCGCGTCTTCCCGCTCAACGACCGCGGCGAAAGGCAGGCCGCCATCGAGGCCAAAAGGATCGACGGCGGCTTCGAAATCCCGCTCCAGGCCGAGGGCCAGTTCCTCTCGCCCTGGTTCGAGATCGAACTCGACCATTAACCGCCGCTCGCGGACGCCTTCGAAACTGTCGCCCCAGCCCTGGCCGGAATCGATGCTTCAATGAAGCGATCCGAGCAGAGATCCCGCACATTCAATTCATCGGTTCCAGCGACCGGCAAAGTCTTACCTCTTCTGCCTAAGACCCAATACGAGTAAAGCACCGTATCATCCAGCGCCCAGTGCCGGCGGAGTACGAGAAAATTGCCCGGATACCTGCCAGACTTCAACTCTACGCTCGATATCGGCTCCGCCGCGTGCTCTGCCACTTTGGCCGCAGCCGTCTTGCGCTTCCTTTGCCTGCGGCGCCGTGATCCGCTACCCCTTATTCAGCACCACCCGCTCCACGATCGCCTTCGCTTCGAGCACCGTCTTTATCTCGTCGGCGTACTGCTCCTCCACGCTCCGCTTCTCGCCCTGCCGGCGCCGCGGCGTCACCTCCAGGCCCCACCACCCTACATACCCGGAATCCGCCGCCAACTTCACCAGCCTCTCCGCGTCGAACGCCGGATCCAGTTGCGCGCCCCACGTCCCCTTCACTGAAAGTCCCTTGGCGTAAGGCAGGATCTTCTTCGAGTTCGCATACCGGTCGTCGCCCTTGTTCCAGTTGCCCAGATCGCACAGCAGCCCAAACC
>CAYWST010000478.1:0-3925 GCA_964461075.1 uncultured Solibacteraceae bacterium
ACCGCGAATCAAAGCCTTGGAATCCGCAGCTCCCACCCGTTTAAGGAATCACTGCCCGGGACGCGAAGGTGTTTCAGACCGCCGGCTTCCGCTCCCAATCCCTTCTCGCCGGGCCCATCAGGAGTCCGCCTTCGACGGCCCCGATCAGATCCTCCACGCAGGAATCGTTCCCCTATGCGCCCGCGAAATCGACGCCGCGCTGCACGGACAAAGGAGACATCGTCAAAGGGCGAACGCCGCGCGGACGCGCGCGTCGATCCGCGATGCATTTGACCTGCATCGAACGCGAACGCCCGCAAGGCGATCCCCACCGACAGCCGCACCGCCTCATGACCTCACAAGAACGTGGTTTCAGCGTTGCCAGTGACAGCCCCCACGATCGAATCAGACCCGAATCAGACCGGCCTTGCGCGGGCCTCTTCGAAGACGCCCGTCCGGAAGTCGCCCTTGGGGACAAGACTTTCCGCTGCCTGATCGGATGAATTGCTTCAAGCGCCAGGATTCATCACGCGAACGCCCAAATGCTGAAAGCGGGTCACGTTGCGCGTGGCCACGGAAAAGCCTCGAGCGGCGGCGCAGGCGGCGATGTAAGCGTCCGGAGCCATGGCTCGTTTACCGTTTTTCTCGCACTCCGCCGCGATGTGGGCCAGTTTGTCAGCGGCAGCAGAATCGAATTCGAGCGTACGGCCAAGGAACAACTCGAGAACCCTTTCCACCTGAGCGGCGAGTGCGTTCTTGCGCTTCCCGTCCGGCAAGCTCAGCACCCCGAACCGGATCTCTGCGCGGGTGACGGCTGTGATATCGAGAGTTTCTGCGCTCTGGTTGTCCGGCCGCCGCACAACCATATCCTCTGGGGTGGTCTTCAGCGACGCGGAAACGACGTTGGTGTCAAGGACGATCACGTGAAATCCGCTCCCCGGATCCGGCTTAGGCGGCGGGAGATGTCGAGTTCGCCCATGCCGCCGGCTTCACGAGCGATCCGTTGGATTCCCGAACCGATCTTCAGGCGTTCCGCCGGCCGGACGGTCTCTTCGATAATTATCCGGTCCTCAGCCTCGGTGGAGCGGCCGTGCCGTGCGGCCCGCGCATTCAGTTGCGGCGTGACGCTTCACAATTCGGTATAGACTCTCTCGCGGGTTTGGCGCTCCGAGAAGGGCCAGCTTTGCCAACCGCTCCTTCCCGTCCGCAGCCAGTCATCACCAGCCCCACCCAGTCTCCTCCCTTCCACGGTTCGTCGCCATCCCCGGAAGCAGGCCCCCGTGCTTATCTCAAAACAGCCCGTCTGAAAAACGCTCCTCTCAAAGCGGCACGCCTCGCAAGAGCAGCGCGCCGCCTCTGGCGCAAAATCGCAGAAACCCACAGGCGCGAAAACCCCGCTGGCAAACAATCGCCCTCCGAGAACGCCACCACCCACGGCCTCCGCTTCCGATCCTTCATCTTCGAGCCCCATCGGCAATCCGCCCTCGAGGGCCTCAAGCAGATCCTCCACGCCGGCGCCGATTCCTTCTTCCGTCAACCTGCCCCAACCCAGGCGCCCGTGATCCGAGCGATCCGGAGGCCGTGACCCCGGGGGCGGAAAGAGCCACTCCTGGCGTATGATCAGCCTGTAGCCATGCCCACCCGCCGCGACCTTCTCAAAGCCCCTGCCCTCCTGCTGTCTCGCGCCACCCCTCCGCCCAATATCCTCTTCCTCCTCTCCGACGATCAGCGCTGGGACTCGCTCGGCGCCATGGGCAACCGCTTCGTCAAAACGCCCAACCTCGACGCCCTCGCAGCTCGCGGCACGCTCTTCGCCAACCACGCCGTCACCACTTCGATCTGCATGGCCAGCCGCGCCTCCATCATGACCGGTCTCCATACACGCAATCACGGCACGGTCGATTTCAACCGCCAGTACACCCGCGAGCAACTCGATAACATCTACCCCGTCCGTCTCCGCCGCGCCGGCTACCGCACCGGCTTCATCGGCAAGTGGGGCCTCGACAAGCAACCGCTGCCCGCCGCAGAGTTCGACTATTGGCGCGGCTTCCCCGGCCAGGGCCACTACTTCCCCAAGGGCGAGCCGGGTCCCCACCTCACCGACATCATGGCCGACCAGGCCGTCGAGTTCCTTGAAGCCGGCGAACGAAACAAACCCTTCTGCCTCTCGGTCTCCTTCAAAGCTCCGCACGTCCAGGATCAGGACAGCCGCCAGTTCCTTCCCGCGCCGCGGGACATCGACGCCTATTCCGGCGTCACGTTCCCTTACCCCAAGACCTTCGACACCCGCTACACCTCAGCTCTTCCCGAGTCCGTCCACCGCAGCGAAAACCGCCGGCGCTGGGCCGTCCGCTTCTCCACGCCCGAGCTCTTTCAGCGCTCCGTCCGCAACTACTACGCCTTGATCACCGGCATCGACCGCGCCGCCGGGCGCATGATCGATTCTCTTCGAAAGAGCGGCATGCTCGAAAACACCATCATCGTCTACACCTCGGACAACGGCTTCTATCTCGGCGAACACGGGCTCGCCGGCAAGTGGCTCATGCACGAGGAGTCCATCCGCGTGCCCATGCTCGCCGCCGGACCCGGCATCGCCTCCGGCCGAAAAGTCTACGCGATGACTCTCAACATCGACATCGCCCCCACTCTCCTGGAACTCGCCGGCCAGCCCGTTGTCCCGTCCATGCAGGGCCGCAGTCTTGCGCCCTTCCTGCGCGGCGAGAATCCGGAGTGGCGCGAGGAGTGGTTCTACGAACACGTCTTCAACGCCCAGGGCTGGATCTCCCCCACCGACGGCGTGCGCATCCGCAACTGGAAGTACGTCCGGTACCCCATGGAGACTCCCGTCTTCGAGGAGCTCTACGACACGGCCGTCGATCCCCTTGAGCAGCGCAACCTTGCCCGCGTCCCCAATCACGCCGCCACCCTCGCTTACTGCCGCAAACGGCGCGAAATCTGGAGCGACGCCCTCGACCGGTGGAGCCCCACCGCACAGTGGCGCGATCCAGACGCCCCGCGGCTTTGAATATACTGCCCTTGGAAAGATACCCGCATGTCCCGAATCATCGTCCTGGCTCTCTTCGTGTCCGTCTGGCTACAGGCCGCCGCGCCGGTTACCCTCACTGAAGGCACTGTCACCATTCCCACCTACGTCGCCGGCGCCCCCGAGAAGAACCCGCTCTTTTTTACCGGGCGCACCTACCAGGGCGCGAAAGGCATGGTCTACCCCTACCCCATGTATGACACCCTCTCCGACGAGAAGGTCAACAAAAACTACAAGCAGGTCTGCCTCGAGAACGAGTACGTCAAGGTCTGCGTCCTTCCCGAAATCGGCGGACGGATTTTTGAAGCCGTCGACAAGACCAACGGCTATAACTTCTTTTACAAGCAGTCCGTCATCAAGCCCGCCCTCATCGGCATGATCGGCGCATGGATCAGCGGCGGCGTCGAGTGGAACATCCCCCACCATCACCGCGCGTCCAGCTTCCTCCCTGTCCTTTACAAGAAAGAGGAACACCCCGACGGCGCCAAGACCATCTGGGTCGGCGAGATGGAACTCCGCGACCGCCTTCGCTGGGCCATCGGCCTCACCCTCCGCCCCGGCTCGTCAGTCCTCGAAGCCGATGTCCGCGCCCTCAACACAACGCCCTTCGCGCACTCCATCCTGTACTTCGCCAACGTCGCCGTCCACACCAACAACGACTATCAGATTGTTTTCCCGCCCAAGACTCAATGGGCCACGCAGCACGCCAAGCGGGAGTTCATCGAGTGGCCCATTGGCAAGTCCGTCTACAACGGCATCGATTACACCAAGAACGTCGACCTGACCATGTGGAAGAATCACCCCTCGTCCGTCTCCATGTTCTGCTGGAACGACGACGAAGACTTCCTCGCCGGCTACGACCACGGCAAGCAGGCCGGCACGATGCACGTCGCCGACCGCTTC
>CAYWST010000479.1:0-3884 GCA_964461075.1 uncultured Solibacteraceae bacterium
CCATAGTCTTTATCTGAAAGGCAACTACCATTTAAACCGGCGTTCGGCGGACAGCCTGTGCAAGTCGGTTCTCTATTTTGAACAGCTGATCGAATCCGCGCCGGGTCATGCCCGGGCGCACGCCGGGCTGAGCAGGGCGCTGGTCATGCGCGCCTGGTACGGTTATTCAGCGCCGCATGATGTCATGCCCCGGGCCAAGGCGGCGGCTCTACAGGCCGTCAAAACCGATCCACGATCGGCCGAAGCGCACATCGCTCTCGGGCTGGTGAGGGAACTCTACGATTGGGATTGGATCCGCGCGCGGCAGGACTTGCAGCTTGCGGTCGATCTCGAGCCCGGCAACGCCACCGCGCTCTATGAGTACGGCTTCTTCCTGAGTCGAAAGGGGGAGCTGGATGATGCGTTTCCATTGATGCGGCGCGCGCTTGAACTGGACCCGCTTTCTCCGGCGGTGAACACGAATCTCGGAGTCAACTACTACTATCAGCGGAATTTCGGGCAGGCCATTCGCTACTGTCAGGACGCTCTGGAACTGGAGCCGGGATACCAGCCCGCCCACTACCGGCTGGCGCAGGCGTATCTTTGCCAGGGGATGGCCGCCGAAGCGCGGTGCCAGATCGAAGCGGGATTACGGCGCGCGGATGTTATGCCTCTACTGCTGGCCCTCTCAGCGTATCTTGCGGCCCGGAACGGCGAGAAATCGAGGGCGGAGGCTCTGCTGGGCGCGCTGGTCGAGTCCTCGAACGACCGCTACATCAGCCCCACTTCCATCGCGATCGTATGGCTGGGCATGAACGAGGTGCGGCAGTGTCTGGATTGGCTCGAGCAGGCGCGGCTGGACAGGGATGTGCTTCTTGTCGATCTCGCCGTGGATCCACTGTTCGCCCCGCTGCGGAACTCCGCGCGGTTTCGCGATCTTTTGATGAGGACGGGCCTCAAAACCCACAAAGGCTGATGGCCGATGCCGTTTGGCCGGGCGCCTCGAAACATCCACCACCTGAATGCGGCGGATTCCTGGACCTGCGGAGAGCGAACCGAATTGGGTTTATGGGCCAACGCGCCCCCGGCTTCACTCTTTACGCCGCCGATGGAGAGCCGCGGACCCGCGATCGACTGCTCGCCGCGGGGCCGGTGCTGTTCGACCGCGCGGAAGATGACTACCCGGCGTCGAATACATGGGGCGTCACCCATGTGCCGGCGATGTTTCTGATCGAGCCGGGCTTGGCGATGACATGGTCGTCGGCCGGGTTCTTCAAGCGCGAGCTGGAGGAGTTGGCGGCGGTCAGGCCGCGTTGTTCATCGCGCCCTTGAGGGCGCTGAGGAGGAGGTCGACGTTTTCGGGGGACGAGCCGTAGCCCATGGTGCCGATGCGGAAGACCTTGCCGGCGAGGGGGCCGAAGCCGCCGGCGATTTCAATGCCGTGGTCTTTCATGAGCTGGGTGCGGACCTGGGCGTCGTTGACGCCTTCGGGGACCAGGGGGGTGTTGAGGGTCCAGAGGCGGTGGGGCTCGGCGACAAGCATGGCGACGCCCATGGCTTTCAGTCCATCGACGAAGAGCTGGTGGTTCTGTTTGTGGCGGGCCCAACGGTTCTCAATGCCCTCTTCGGCGACGATCTGGAGGGACTCGTGGAGGGCGTAAAACATCGAGATCGGCGCGGTGTGGTGGTAGCGGTGGGCGCTCTCGTAGTAGTCGAGCAGGAGCTTGAGGTCCAGATACCAGGAGGTGGGAGTGGTCTTGCGGTTGCGGAGCCAGTCGAGGCCGCGGGGGCTGACAGTGATGGGGGCGAGGCCGGGAGGGCAGCCGAGGGCTTTCTGCGTGCCTGAGTAGGCGACGTCGATGCCGGCTTGGTCGACCTCGACGGGCATGCCGCCGAGGCTGGTGACGCAATCGGCGATGACGAGGGCGCCGACTTCGTGAGCGGCTTTGGCGATGGCGTGACCGCGCTGGTAAGCGCCGGTGGAGGTCTCAGCCTGAACGAAGGCGACGACGGAAGGCTTGTTTTCGGCGATCCAGGCGGCGGCTTCGGTGTCGGAGTAGGTCTGGCCCCAGGGCTTTTCGAAGCGGAGGACTTCCGCGCCATGGCGCTTGCCCATTTCGGTGAGACGGTCAGAGAAGTAGCCGTTGGCGAAGACGCCGAATCTGGAGCCGGGCTCGACGAAGTTGGCGACGGCGGTCTCCATGCCGGCGCTGCCGGTGCCGGAGATGACCATGGTGAAGTCGTTGTTGGTGCCGAAGCAGAGGTTGAGGCCCTGTCGGATCTCCTCGTTGATCTGGAAGAAGTAGGGGTCGAGGTGGCCGACGATGGGCTTGGACATGGCCTCGTAGACGCGGGGATGGACCGGCGTGGGGCCAGGGCCGAACAGGAGGCGCTTGGGCGGCGCGAGAACGGATAAAGCAGTCGCCATATCTTCAAGTTTATGCTCGAAACAGGGTCCGGTGACTGCTCTTCCCATTGACGAGCGCCTGGGCGACATCGTCGCGGCACTCAAGACAGGCTCGAATCTGGTGCTGGAAGCCCCGCCGGGCGCGGGGAAGACGACGCGCGTTCCGCCGGCGCTGCTGAAGGCTGGGTTCGGGGAAGTGCTGATCCTGGAGCCGCGGCGGATTGCGGCGCGGCTGGCGGCGCGCCGGGTGGCGCAGGAACTGGGCGAGACGGTGGGCGAGACGGTGGGGTACCACGTTCGCTTCGAGCAGCAAGCGGGGCCGAAGACTCGGATCCGGTTTCTGACCGAGGGGGTGCTCACGCGGCGGCTGCTGGGAGAGCGCGGTCTGGAGGGCGTAGGCTGCGTAGTGCTGGACGAATTCCACGAGCGGCATCTGGAGGGCGACCTGGCGCTGGCGCTGCTGCTGCATCTGCAGAGGACGAAGAGGCCGGATCTGCGGCTGGTGGTGATGTCGGCGACGCTTGAGGGAAACCGGATCGCGAAGGCGTTGGGCGGGTGCGCGGTGGTCCGGGTGGAAGGGCGGCTTCATCCCCTTGAGGTGGTTTACACACCTTCGTCCTCGGGGCGACTGGAGGAGCGGGCGGCGGCGGGGGCGGAGCAGGCGATGCGGAGGACGAGCGGGGACGTGCTGGTGTTCCTGCCGGGCGCGGCGGAGATCCGGAGGTGCCAACGCGAGCTCGACGGAGTGGACGCGCTGGTGCTGCCGCTGCACGGGGATCTGGCTCCGGAGGAGCAGGACCGGGCGGTGGGACCGGCCGGGCGGCGGAAGGTGATTCTTTCGACGAACGTGGCGGAGAGCTCGATCACGATTGAGGGCGTCACGGCGGTGGTGGACAGCGGCGTGGCCCGGGTGGCGAGCGATTCGCCGTGGACGGGGTTGCCGCGGCTGGAGGTGAAGCCGGTGAGCCGGTCGAGCGCGGTACAACGCGCGGGGCGGGCGGCGCGGACGGCGCCTGGGGTGGCGATTCGTTTGTACACGGAGGCCGATTTCCTCAGCCGGCCGGAGCATGATGCGCCGGAGATCGAGAGGCGCGAACTCGCGCAACTGGTGCTCGACGTTCACGCGGCAGGGTTGGGCGCGGTGACGGACCTGCCGTGGCTGGACAGACCGCCGGAGGCGGCGATCAAGGCGGCGGAGACTCTGTTGAAGAGGCTCGGCGCGACGGATGGGGCGGGGCGGTTGACGAAGCTGGGGCGCCAGATTGCGGGCTTGCCGTTGCACCCCCGGCTGGCGGCTTTCATCGTGCGGGCCGATGAGCGGGGCGCGGGCGAACAGGCGTGCGCTGCTGCGGCGGCGCTGAGCGCGGGGGCGCGGTTGCCGGAGCACGCGCCCCATGCAAGCAAGTCCGATCTGCTGGTTCTGCTGGAGCGTCGAGGGGGCGGGAGGGAGGATCGTCTGGAACGGCAGATTCGTAGCCTGGTCCGGCCGCGGAGGGAC
>CAYWST010000480.1:0-3877 GCA_964461075.1 uncultured Solibacteraceae bacterium
GGGAGTAATTCAGTGGTAGAATGCCAGCTTCCCAAGCTGGACGTCGCGGGTTCGAGTCCCGTCTCCCGCTCCATGTTTTCAATAACTTCCGTCTTTGGGACAAACCGCTTCATACCGCGCGTACCGCGATAAGCCTTTCTTCGCCCTCCCTACTCCCCTCCGCTCGCCTTCCTCTCCTTCACCTTCCGGACTTCCATCTCGAGCAGTTTCACGGCATCCCGCTTCTGCTCGATGTCGCTCGACGTGTACACTTCCAGGCTCACGCCCAGGCCGTGCCCGCGTTGGTCCGCTCCCACCTTCGGATTCACCCCGGCCTTCTTCATCAGACTCGCGTTGGTTCGCCGTAACACCAGGAAGGTCGCCCACAGAAGCCCGTGCTTCCTGAGCTTCGGCTCGATGCTCCTCCGCTAGACGTTGTCGCGCCGGATGGGACTCACTGGGTTCCCGGATCTGCCGGCCCAGCGTATACCACTTGATGCTGACCTCGTCGGTCGGAACGAGCTTCCCGATCCGTATCTCGTACTCCAGCTTCTTCAGCTTCGCGGAGAACACCTCGCGCGCCAGCCGCGCTTGGGCGAAAGTCGTGGGCTGCTGGCCGGACGGCGCGTCGTCGGGCTTATCATCGAGCACGGCATCTGACGCGGCGGCATCCACCATGCGGCCGCGCATCACCAGGATGCCCGCTTTGGCGAGCTTTCCAATGTACTGCGGACTCTTGCCGCGATGACGGGCGTACTGCGCCTGGGTCATCATGAAAGGCTTCTCGTTCATTGGGGTCTGTAACCTGCTGATATACTGCTGGCACGATCGCTATGGAGATTCATCTCGATTCACACGGCGAACACCTGATCGAGCGGCAGCTACGATCGGGCCGCTACCAGTCTGCCGAGCAGGTGGTGGTCAGCGCCCTCGAGGCCCTCAACCAGAGCGACCATACCCTAGCTCAGAACGATGAGCGGCGGCGGGCCGTCCAGGATATGCTGGCGTTCGCCGAGAAGCACGGCTTCACGCTCGGCGCGGGGCTCCACTTGAAAGATCTGATCCACGAAGGGCACAAGTACTGATCGATGCCGCCGTTCGTGGTGGATGCCTCGATGACGCTGAGCTGGCGCCTTGTGGACGAGGTCACCCCATACAGCCGGGCCGTGCTTGCAGCACTCGAAACCACGTACGCAGTTGTGCCTGCCCTGTGGCCATTTGAAGTCGCCAACGCCCTTGCGCTTGCCGAACGCCGGTAGCGGATCACCCAGGAAGGCATCGCCGATTTCCTGGAAACGTTGCAGAGGCTCCCGATTCAGGTTGAACGTCGAGAGGCGTTCTGGGTGTGGCAGGCGACAATAGCACTCGCACGCGACTACCGGCTGACAGCATACGATGCCGCTTACCTTGAGTTGGCAAAGCGGGAGCAACTGAGCTTGGCCACGCTGGATGGCGATCTTCAGAAGGCCGGTATCCCCCTCGGTGTGGCGGCCCTTGACCTCTGATCACTCCCTCGGCATCAACCTATCATCCCGTTTTGTTGCCTGCCACTGGCCACAGCGTGCCATCGTTTCACCCGCCGCCCGGCTCGCGAAAAGGGTACCAACGCCGCCGGTCCCGGTGACGGGCTCGAGCCTGATGGCTTATGACCGGCGTTTCTCAAAACCGGTCCGTATCCACGCGAAACAATGAATGTTTAGGCGGGAGGAGGCCGATTCTTCGGCGGCGCCACGTTATAGCGATTGCCGCAAACCCCGTGCCGAAGAGTCCAAGCGTCGCATGTTCCAGAATCTCCCCACCCGAGCCTAACCCGTATGGCGCGTTGTGTTAACTCGTACCTGAGGGACCGTTGTGCCGGCGGCGGGCCGTTCTGAGTTGAGCCAACCAACACGATCAAGGCTTGAGCATGGTGAATATTACACTGTGCATTAGAATTTCCTATCGGACACGCTGAAGCCGGCGGACTGGCCCGCTGGAGAGGAGGTTGCACTCATGCCGCGGCTGGGAAAAAGTGAATGGAGGTCCCGGCTCATGCGCTGGGCGAAGCGCCTGGCGACGGGCTCGGTTTTGACCGTTTCAGCCGTCTTCCTCGCAGCGCGAGCCGACGTCATGCCGTCAGCCGGTTACGAGATCCTCTACGCCGCGATGATCGCGACGGGAGAACACTTCGGGGCTTCTCACGAACGTGCCGTTGTGGGCTTCTACGAAGCGAACTGTAGACCGTACCGTATTCCGCGCCCGATTCGATGGCTCGCCACCGACCGATTGCGGCGCGTAGAACCAGAAGGACTCAACCACCTGTTCGCATGCAGCGCCGAGACACCTCTGCTAACCGCCCGAGCGCTAATAACAGGTTCGAGATGAACAAGGTTATTCCAAGTTCAGGGTTCAGGTTCAGAGTCCAGCCGGCACTTGCTTAGATTGAACCGCGATCACGGGCAGGCCGGAGTACATCCCTGGGGCTCTCTGCGGCCGGCCGCCGCCCCGCCGAACCGGTACCCCGCATGGCGCGAATTAAAACGAATCGGGCAGCTTCCGCCACCCGTTGTGGTCCTCATACCGCCGGTCGAACACCAGCATCGCGCCCGGCTGAAACTCCATCTGGCGCGCCACCTTTACACCGGCCAGCCTGCTCTCGCTCAACACCGCGCCAGGATGTACGCGCTGCGAGCCAAATTTCGGGCTTGTTTCCTGCTCTGGACAGATGCAAGCGCCCCTCGGCACAGGATCTGATTTGGAAGGCTCGGCCCGGGGCACTGGCATTGGCGGCATCGTCGCCGGCAAGGGCATCATCGTGACCGGCGATATCACGGCCGCCAAGTGGATTGCCGGCCTGGATGCGTTAACAGGGAAGATCCTCCGGACGATTTCCTGCAGCCCTGGCAAGGCATAATGCCCCACGTCGGCGACGTCGGACGGCAGCCAGGTTTTCTCCGGCGGAGGGGAGGATCGGCGAATGCGTGATGGCGCCCGCCGTGCATGACGGGGTGGTGGCGGTGACGAGTGCCAACATCGTCTACGGCCTTGATGCAAGGAGCAGGGCGGTTCTGTGGAAACAGGAGGTTCGCCGGCAAGTCGAGGGAAGTGATCGCCGCCGAAAGCTCTCCGCACCGCGCATCGTGGGCAACCGCGTTTGCCGGCCAACTCCTGCCGAGCAGTCTAGACGGCGCATTCGGTCAGCCGGCGGCCAGCTATTTTTCACGGCCAACTTCGAGGAGCCCAATTCCACGGGCAACCGTCAGGGGTTTCTCTATGCGCTGGATCCCCGGACTGGACAGGTGAAGTGGAAGCACCGGGTCAACCGGCCTTCCCAGTATTCAGACCCGGCCAATCGGAACACGAGCGAATTCATTGTCAACGTTGGTACGGTGTACTGCGAGAATTTTCAGTTCATCGCCAAGATCCGCTACTGATTTCCTTGATCGCGTGAATGTTGGGGGTTGAGTTCGGGCTGAAAGCCGGACCCGCAGTCCGAGACATGCTCGTCCAGGGCGTTCTCTTGCAGCGGGTCCAGGTCATCGCCCACATCCGGCGCAACAAGTGGAAGGTGGAGTGGATCGATCCCAATCCCGGTTTGACCGATTCCATTGAGTCCGGGCAACTGGTCACACCGTGGAGCCAACGCCGGGCCTCCCTCAAGAAGGAGGAGAATGAGCGGCGGCTCCGGGAGTAAAACAAGCGTCACGGCTGTACCGGGGAGGATGCCCGATTCTGGCGCTCTGTATGCGGAGTTCAGAATACGAACCGCACCACCAACTGGATCTGGCGAGCCGGGTTGGCTTCCTGCTTGACGGAAGTCACCGTGCCAAAGGCCGTACTGCCCAGGGTCGTGCTCGGGTTGCTGAAATCGGCGCGATTCACCACGTTGAAGGCTTCGGCGCGAAACTGAACACCGTAC
>CAYWST010000481.1:0-3835 GCA_964461075.1 uncultured Solibacteraceae bacterium
CCATCAGACCGCCAAGCCCATCCCCCCCTCCGCCTACCCGTCAAAACACATGAAGGCGGCCTATTACGCCATGATCGAGCACATCGATCACGAGGTCGGCCGGCTCCTCTCAGCCCTCGAATCCACCGGCCAGCGCGAAAACACGATCGTCGTCTTTACAAGCGATCACGGTGAAATGCTCGGCGACCGCTGCCTCCGCCAAAAAGGATGCCGCTTCTTTGAGGGCGCCGTCCGCGTGCCGCTCATCTTCAGTTGGCCCGGGCGTTTCAAGCAGGGCGTCGTCTCCCCAGCCCTCGTCGAGCTGACAGACATCCTCCCCACCCTCATGGACTCCATCGGCCTGCCCCCGCCCGATTACATGGAAGGCCGCTCGCTCAAGCCGATCCTCGATGGCAGCGCCCCGAAAGAGCGCCACCGCGAAATCGTTCGCAGCGAGTACCACGACTCGCTCGACCTCTCGGCTCACTCCCGCGCAACGATGATCCGCGACGCGCGCCACAAGCTCGTCGTCTACCACGGAACAGGCCTCGGAGAACTGTTCGACCTCGCCGAAGATCCCACCGAGGCGAACAACCTCTTCGGCACGCCGGCCGGCCAAGCCGCTCAAGCGCGGATGACCGCACAGATGCTCGACCATCTCGCCCTGCGCGCCGACCTCGGACAACCCAGAATCGGCCGCTACTGAAATCCCAATAAGGTTAGGGCGACCACGGCGCCGCCTCTGCCTGCCGGCCTTCGCCGGCCAAGCGGTAACTGTCAACTCCACCCGCGGTGCGGCACGAGCCGCTGGCCCTTCAATCATCTTGTGATGGGCCGTTGGAGGCGGGGCAGCTCTTCAGCGGTTGCCCGTAGTCGCCCTTTGACTGTGATCCACTAACTCGGTTACCTCCTTGGTCTCATGGTCACGTCTGCTGTATGAATCGGCGCGGCCGAAGGGAACTTTAGCCGAATCTTTGATCTGTCACAGTTCGAGCCGCGCCCCCACCACGGGCTCTCCAAATTCCCGCTTCAGTTTGAACCCCGCCTTTTCGCAGATCTTCTGCATCGCCATGTTCTCCGCCAGAATGTCCGCCGTGATCACCTTCACCCCCTCCCGCCGGCCGATCTCAATCAGGCGCCTGAGCAGTTCGGTGCCAAGCCCGTCCTTCTGGTGCTGATCCGAGATCACAATCGAAAACTCCGCATCCCCGGGCCCGACGAGATTCTGCAGGCGGCCCACGCCGATGATCTGCTTCTGACCGTCGGCCCCAACGCGTTCAACCACCAGCGCCATCTGCCGGGCGTAGTCGATTAAGCAGATCCGTACTAGGCGCTCATGAGCCGTACGCTGAGGCAGATTGAGCATCTGCAGATACCGCTGGTACACCGTCCGCTCCGAAAGCGACTCATGGAAGCGCACCATCATCGGTTCATCTTCCGGCCGGATCGGCCGGATGAGAACCTCCTCGCCGCCCTTGGTCCGGAAGCTCCCCTCATACTGGTGGGGGTACGGACGGATGGCCGGCCGCGGCAGATCTTCGTCCTTGATGCCCGGCTCGTGGAGAACCACACGCGCGTCCAGCGCGATGAGCTGCGTGTCGGATGCAAGCAGCGGATTGATGTCGATCTCCTTGATCAGCGGCTGCTCCACCACGAGCTGGCTGAACGCCACCAGAATCTGCTCCAGCCCCGCAAGGTCGACCGGCGGCCTCCCGCGCACTCCCTTCAGCGCCTTGAAGATCGCCGTCCGTTCCATCATGCGCCGCGCCAGCGTCGAGTTCAGCGGCGGCAGCGCCAGAGCCCGATCCTGGAACACCTCCACAAGCTGGCCGCCCATCCCGAACAGAATCACTGGCCCGAACTGCGGGTCGATCGAGGAGCCGAGTATCACCTCGTAACCGTCCAGCTTCGCGAACGGCTGGATGTTGCCCCCGTTGAAGTGCTCCGCCCCGGCCAGCCGGCTCACCGATTCCGCCATCTCCTGCCAGGCCCTTCGAACCTCCCCTTCGTTCCTCAGGTTCAACTTCACCCCGCCCACGTCCGTCTTATGCGTGATCGTAAACGAGTGGAGCTTCAACACCACCGGATAGCCGATCTTGGCGGCAGCCTCCACGGCTTCCTCTTCCGTCTCCGCGATCAGCGACGCAACCGTCGGAATCCCGTACGCCGATAGCACCTGCTTGGACTCGTGCTCGGTCAGGATCGTCCGGCCTGCGCCCCGGGCCCGCGTGAGGATTTCCGCCGCTTCCGCCGCCTGAGCTTCCGCCCCCGCCACCAGCCTCGGTGTCTCGTACAGCGCCCTCAGATTGGAAGCGTAGCGCCACATGTAGTTGAACATCCGCGCCGCCGTGTCCGGATAGGGAAACGTCGGAATCCCCGCGTTGTTCAGAATCTGCTCCCCGGCAGCCACGTCCACTCCCCCCATCCACGACGCGATCACCGGCTTGTCCCCAAACTTCGCGTACGGCTTCAAGGCCTGCGCCGTCTGCGTCGCGTCCGTCATCGCCTGCGGCGTCAGCACCACCAGCATCCCGTCGCTGTTGGGGTCCTTCGCCGCAACCTCCAGCGCCTTCGCGTACCGCGCCGGCTCTGCGTCGCCAATGATGTCAATCGGATTGCCATGGCTCCACGACGGCGGCAAAAACGTGCTCAGCTCCGCGATGGTCTGCTCGCTGATCTCCGCCAGCTCGCCGCCTCCCAGCAGCAGCGAGTCTGCCGCCAACACCCCGGGCCCGCCCGCGTTGGTCAGAATCGTCAGCCGCGGTCCCTTCGGCCGCGGCTGCTTCGCCAGCACCTCGGCCATGTAGAACAGGTCCGCAATGTTGGTCACCCGCAAAACCCCCGACCGCCGGAATGCCGCGTCCAGAACGTCGTCCGAACCCGTCATCGAGCCCGTATGCGACGCCGCCGCCTTCGACCCCGCCGACGTCCGCCCTGCCTTGATCACGATGATCGGCTTCGAGTACGCCACCTCCCTCGCCGCCGAGAGGAAGCTCCGCGCGTCCCCTACACTCTCCATGTAGATCAGAATCGAGCGCGTCTTGGGATCGTTGCCGAGATAGTAGATCAGATCGCCCCACCCTACATCTGCCATCGAGCCCAGCGACATGAACGCGCTGAAGCCCACCATCTCCCGCAGACTCCAGTCCAGCACCGCCGTGCACAGCGCCCCGCTCTGGCTCAAAAAACCGACGTTGCCCGTCTTCGCCATGCCCGCCGCGAAGGTCGCGTTCACCCCCGTCGGCGGCACCATGACCCCAAGGCAGTTCGGACCGATGATCCGCAGGTTGTTCTTGCGCGCGTTCTCGAGCAGCTGCCGCTCCAGTTCCTTGCCTTCCTCCCCCGCTTCCTTGAACCCGGCCGAGATCACCACCGCCGCCTTGCAGCCGATTTCGCCGCACTCGTCGATAAGGCCCGGAATCAGTTTCGAGTTCGTGACGATAACGGCCAGATCGACCTCGGCCGGAATGTCCTTCACGCTCGCATACGCCTTGATGCCGAGTACGCTCGGCCGCTTCGGGTTGACCGGGAAGACAGCCCCGCCGAACGGCGTGCTCATCAGGTTCCAGAGGGTCGTGCGGCCCACGGTCCCGGGGGCTTCGGTTGCGCCAATGACTGCGATGTTCCTTGGCGAGAAAAAAGGATCGAGCGGATGAGGACGCTGTCCGAAGATATCGTGCGCCTCGGACATCGGTTTGCCGGGGTTCGGTTTCATTTCATTCTTTCCGATCCAAATGTGCGTTGTTCGCGACTCCTTTCTATCCTCTCCCGCCGGCCGCCGTCAAGGCAACGTTGAGGCGGACTGACCTCTCTGTCCCAAGCCCGCGAACCGCTTCGGGGACTGACCTCTCTGTCC
>CAYWST010000482.1:0-3827 GCA_964461075.1 uncultured Solibacteraceae bacterium
AGCGCGCCGCCGATCCCGTTGGAGGTAAAAACCCCAGGGGATGTTTGCTGCAGCGCCAGGCGGAGAGGCTGAGAGGTGCTCGATGTGGCGGTGCGTTTGACAAGAAGATCGACCGCCGATTCGCCGGCCAGAGAATGCGGAATGACGGCTTCGATGCGATCCTGACTGACGTAAAGCAACGGAGCCGGCGTGCTGTTCAGCAGAACCACCGTGTTCCCAAGAGTTGTTGGGAACAATCCAGCCCCATCGTAGCGAGCCGAAATGGGTGGCGTGCTCAAGTGCTTGCCAACGATCGAAATGATCGTGCCAGGAGAGAAGTCCGACCCGGATGTCGCAGCATTCGTCACCGATGTCACACTGGGGGGCGGGCTGGGAATTAGGGCTAGGGTGATGGCAGGATCACGATTGATACAGAATTTGTCCGGCTCGTCGGAGGGTGAAAAAACAAGGGAAATCCCATTGGTTCGGGCCGGCAAGTATGGGACAACGGTGGGGTCCAGTGCGACCCAGACCCAGCCTGGCGTCACCCCACTGGAAGGTGAGACGACAACGAAAGCAGGAGCAGTGCCGCTCTGAGCGCTGACGAACTTGAAATTGAGCCCCGGCCCTGAACCAGAACTTACCCGTACGCCCTGTGGCGGTGGGAGGTCGAAGGAGTCTGCTGGTGCACGAAATACGATCCGGTTCTCACCCGGAGTGCCGACACTCACCCAACAGCGTTCAGTCATCGTAAGCTGACCGCTGGCATGCGGAGCGAAGGTGAGCCAAAGTAGTGCGGACAGCCGCAGGAATCTACATAGGCATCTCATGGCGCCACACCTCCGGACAATGTCAAGCGTATCTCGCCGGGTTTCTGCCCCAGAGGCACCATCACCGGGACCATGCTGGCCTTGGTTTGCGGCAACGCAACCCCTGCGCCATCGGTCAGACGGAAGCCAGGGCTTCTGATAACGACATTCCTTGGCGAGTCGAAAGGAAGGACGACTTCGTACGTCTTGGAATTGGCATCGCGCGAAACAAGCCGTGCCGTCATGAACCCGAACGCATCGTTTCCAACTCCAATCAAGAGATGGGCGCCTGCGGCCTTACCTTCGTATTGGAGTAGACGCTGTCCAGGATCTTCGATCCGGATCGGTACCGCGGCTCCCTTCCTCATGACAACAGAAGGCATGGCCGTCGGCTGCGCGGCCGTCAGAATGATCAGCGGCGGCCTTGAACCCCATTGGCAAGGGTTCAGCCATGCGCCCTTGGGAACCTGAGCACAAACCCGAAACTTCCCAATGGGCAGACGGTCAAACGAGAAGGAGCCTGCGCTGTCCGTCATGACGCCCCAATCAGTTCGAGAGATCCTCTTCGGAAACGGAGGCAGCAGTTCCACGGTGACGAACGATCCGCCGATTCCTGTCCCGTCCTCCGAAACTACCCTTCCTCTGATTTGTCCGGCATGGCACAGCGAAGCCAGCACCGTCAACAACAACGACAAGTGCATGACCACCAGTTGAAATCGCATCAAGTCAATTCCTCCTAAGGAGCCGGCGACCACCAGCCCCAGTAGCGCCACGCGCCGCCATTGCTGTAACGGTGGTCCCTGTTCTCGGTCTTCACATACATGTGCTTCTTGATCGCATTCAAGAACTCGACGTCCAATGTCAGTTTCAGCACCTTGCCCTGCATCGTGGCCTTCGATTCCGCAGATCCGGCACGGATTTTGCAGTAGCTGTTGGCCAAGTCGGTCCCGCTGCTGCCGACAGTCGACCAGGAATCCCAATAGAAGATCCCATCATTCGCGGCAAGATACAAATCTCCGCACGCGCTCAACGTGCATGCCGTCGGATCTTCCGGCGGATAGAAGATAAAGCGGCAGCCTTGAGCGCCGTTGTCGGGCCCTCCTTCGCCTGTCTCATCGTTCCCGGCGACGCTGAAGATCGCCTCCAGCGATAGGATGTTGCCCGCCCCTTTTGTGGTATCGACATCGCCGGCCGCCAATGCGAAGACTTCACGGCTGTTGCCGGACGCTGTGCACTTGGCCGGCACTGGGCGAATCGGAGCCGCTAGACCCTTCTCCGGGTGGATGGGCAGGGCTCTGGGGAACAACTGATCGTCGTCAGGATTCGTCGTGAACGGCGTGACATCAATCGTGCTCCCTGGATCCAGCGTTACGTAGGGGTCCAACCTGACAGATCCGCTTGTGTTGATCTCCACCGAGTTCATGAAGTTTGTGCTGTTCTCTTTATCGACGAAAGAAACGCCATACGTTTGCCCCGATGTATTCCCGATGATCTTGACGTCTTCAGTTTCACGGAATAGAGGAGTACATGGTCCTGGAGCCTCCCGGCTGAAGACGAGGATGCCGGCTTGTTGATAGAGCCCACCATTACCTGACGTGGTGTTGTTCCTCACCTCCGCGCCGATGACGCTGTTCAGGCTGATTCCATCGGAGAGGTAGTTGGAAATCGTGTTCTGAGGGAAACCCACTGCTCCAACCTTGATGTTCCTTCCCCAGAGTTCCAATCCATCGGTCTGGTCGTAGGCAGGTCCGCTGAGCGCGTTTCCATAGATCTGCACCGTGTCCGTGCATTGATCGAAGAAGACCGTCCCGCCTGCTTCGTTCCCTGCCTGCGGGTTGATGTAGTTGTTGACGAACGTATTGTTGCGTAAGGCGAACCAGCGCGCCGCGTTGATGCCGAGAGCCCCAGTGAAGTTGTTCCGGAATCCGTTGACTGGGCCGTTGTTGCCTTCGACTCGAATATTGCGCGGGGCGTGCACTGCCGGATCGTCCTTGAAGTTCAAGTTGCCATCGCATGCCCGATGATCGACGTAATCCTCCCCGTTGACTCCCACCAGAAGCCCAGTGACTTCAGACGAATTGATCGCACTCGCGGTGATATAGACATCGTTCACTTCTTGAGGAGCGCTCGGGTAGACCGCGACGGCATGGCCCGTAGAACCCTCAAAAGCCGAATTCGAGATCGTCACGCTGTACGGCCCTGTGTACGAGAACGGGTTGCCCGGTCTCCTCTGCGTGTCGGCCCGCGAGATCATCAGGTCCGTGCAGATCCAAGTGCCCGGAGGATCCGGAAGTCCGCTCAGCCGGTTCGCATGAATCGCCTGTTGCCAAGCGCCGCAAGTTGTCGATGTTGGCGCAGGACAGCCGTTACCGGGGGTGGAAAGCACAGATCCGCCGCAGAACGTCAAGTCTTGTATCGCGATGGACTCTGCCGGCGGCGCCACGTCAACTTTCATCATCTCGTACGTATGCCCTGAACTGCGCTGCAACCGGCTCTTTGTTCGATCCGCACTCTCTCCTCTGATCGTGACGTTCGGCCGCAGGACATTGATCGTGCTCCCAACTTGATGCGTCCCCTCCGCCAGCACGCAGTTGCTGCTGGCCGACCAACCCAGGCAGTCCCGCAACGCCTGCAGCCCATTGGAATTGGCCACCGCGGTCAGCGTTGTCGCCGAACCTTGAGCTGTCACCGGGAAGCTCAGTGTGCCGGACGACCAGATTGCCCCACTCTGCTGGACCCCGGCGCCGCCCAGGTAGGACAGGAAGTACGTCGTGCCGGCCACCTGCTGCCGGAACGCGCCCGCGATGGTGTGCGCTGACCCCGATGTCCAGTCGCGCGTGCACGGCGTCGTGCACGGCACCCCGTCGACCAGCAGGGTTAATCCCACCGGACTCGACGTGATCGTGTGTTGATAAGTTCCGCCCGACACCACGAAATTCGCCGTCACCGTCTTATTCGCGGTCATCGTCACGTACGCCGGGTTCGCCGTCCCGCTCAGGTCCCCGCTCCAGCCCGTAAACGTGTACCCCGCGTTCGGCG
>CAYWST010000483.1:0-3826 GCA_964461075.1 uncultured Solibacteraceae bacterium
GATGTACGGGTATTGGGCCAGACCGTCTTCGGTTCCGAAGACGTCGCCTCGCGGACGGATGCCCGGATAGCCAGGTTTCCCGCCATAGCCGGGCTCGATCTCGTTTTGGAAGAAGTACAGAACGCTCAGACTCAGTTCGCGCGCTTCCTGAAGCCGCACGCGGGCCTGATCTTCCGGAACGCCAAGGATGGGGCCGCCGCGGTATTCGTTCCCGTTCATGATCATAGTGGCGTCGCTCGGGATTCCGATAAAGTTGGCGGCACACAGAACGCGACGGAAGTTCCATATGCACGAGGCATACCGTGGCCCTTCGGGCGCGAAGAGGCGCCGCATCCGGAGTTGGATTTCGTCGCCCTTGGCTTCGGCGATGCCGACCAGGTTCTTGAAACCGCCACGCCACTTTTCGTAGCTCGCGGGGCGCGCGATGCGGTGGTCCTCGCCGGGACAATGATCGACTGCGAACAAGTGCGTGAATGGCTGTTGTCGAAGCGGATCGGGCGGGCCTTCCAGGGCGGATGGTTCGCCGGTCTGCTGCCGCGACTCGGCCCCGGTGACGAATTCGACGCCTGCGAGCGGAAGGAGGTCGCCGAGTTCGGTGGCGTCGAGCATGTACTTCGCCGCGATATTGCGCCTGCGGCCGTCGCGGACATCCTGAAAGGCGACCGAGGCGCAACGGTCTCCAATGCGGTCCGCGGCCACCGGCCGCTGATACGGAAGGATGCGGATCCGGCCTGCGCTGAGGTGGGGGGCGAGCATTTCATGGAGCACGGCGATGCCGGCGCGAGGCTCGAAACAGCAGGCGCTGACCCAACCGGCGCCCGGATTGAAGTGAGGATCCTGGCGGGCGGCTTCAATCAGCCGATAGTTGCGGCGGTAGTAGTCGCGGACGCGGGACCTGAACCCGGCGTAAGTTTGTGTGCGGCCGCGCTCCTCAAACCAGGGATGCTCGTCGAGTGGGACGCCTTGCGTGGTCGCCTGCCCGCCGATCCAGCCGGTCTCCTCAGTCAGGATGACACGCCGTCCGGAGTCCGCTGCAGCGAGAGCGGCGGCGACACCGCCAAAACTGCCGCCGGCGACGAGAACGTCACACTCGGCTTCCGGCGAGGCGGAGAGGCCGCCGAGCGCGACGCCGGAGGCAAGAAATCCCCTACGAGTCCAGGCAGGCATGGGAAGCGTCTCCTGGTCAGAATCGCAATTCGAGCCCGAACTGGAAGATGCGCGGGTCGTTGGAGGCGTTGATCTGGCCGAAATCCGGCGCGTTGATGTTTTGAACTGGCGCGAGCAGATTGACTCGATTGAAGGCGTTGAAGGCCTCCGCCCTGAGGCGGAAAAAGACGCGTTCAGTGGCTCTGAAGTCCCGCTGAAGGCCGATATCGAATTGCTGGTAGCCGGGGTTGCGGAGGCGGGGATCGCGGATGGGCGCAGTGCCGAATCGCCCGTTGACAAGCGCGTAGCTAGCGCGGTCGAACCAGATGACGTTACCGTTCGGCGCCAGGCGGCCGCGAACTGATTCGGCGGCGGCGAGCGGATTCCCGAGGACGTCGGGGCGGGCCCCGCCTACGCCAAGCCCATTGGTATTGGCTTGTGTGATTGCTAGGGGCCCGCCGGTGTGCAGCATGGCGACAAAGTTGATCTGGAAGCCGCCGGCGACGGCCGCGACCCAACCTCGATTAGCAAGGGGTTTCCCTTTTCCGAAAGGGAGACCGTACAACACGGTTCCTGTAAACATATGCGTTCGATCGAATGACCCGACGGCACGGGCGTCACGCATGTCATACGGATTCTGGAAGACGCCGGTGTTGGCATCGCCCACACCGCCGGCGTCGGCGCTGACATTTTCGATCTGCTTGGAGAAGGTATAGGCGAACAGGAAGCTGAGGTCGCCCGCGAAGCGGCGCTGCGCCGTCAACTGAAGCGCGTGATAGACCGAGTCGCGGTTGTTCTGCCAGGAATTGACGCCGGCGAACTGGGGAAACGGTACGGATGCCTGGGCCCGCGTAACGGTAGCCGCGCCGAGCGTACCGGGAACCAGGCCGGCAAGCGGATTGGGAACCCGCTCGTTGAGGTAATTGAAAGCTGCGGTTGGTTGGCCGGTAGACTGAGTGAGGCCGATGGCCTGAGCGATGAGCGTCTGGCTGGTGAGATTGTTGTTGAATCCGGCCATCAGCTTCGATCCCCGGTTGCCGGTGTAGAGCGCCTCGATCACGGTGTTTCGTCCGAGTTCCCGCTGGAGGCCGAAGTTCCACTGGTAGATGCGGGGAACCAGCAGGTCTCGATTCCAAGGCTGAGTGAAGCCTTGGCCAAGATACGCTGCGTCGCCGAGCGGCCCTTGGGCTTCCGGCATGGTGTAGCTGCTGGCCAGGACCGTGGCCGGGTTACCTCCCCCAGGATTCACGAATTGCAGGATGGGCTCGTACCCGACGGCGGCGGCGTAGGGCCCGACCATTGGAACAGGGCCGTTGTTTATGCCGAACGCGCCGCGCAGCGTGGATTTCCTGTTCCTGCCAAGAGCCAAAGCGAATCCGCCGCGAGGCGAGACATTGTTGTAGTCGCCGCGCGTGATGTCGCGAGGGTTGCCGTCGCGGCCGGCGTAGCGGAAGATACCGGGCCGGTTGACGGTTGGATGAACCAGTTCGGGATTGAAGAAGCCCACACGGTCGAGGGCGTCCGCCGAGCCGCCTTCCATATCCCACCGGATTCCGAGATTGACGGTGAGGAAGCGGGTGACCTTCCAATCATCCTGTAAATATAGGCTCGCGACATTGCGTGCCATGCGGAGCTCAGGTGGGCGGGAGATGCTGAAGCTGTTGGCCAGACCAAGCAGAGCGGAGGCGGCGGAGTTGCCGCTGCCGGCCGCGCCGAGACTGGTCTGGAGGGCATTGAAGCCGATGCTCGCGTTGGGTGCTCCGCCCGTCAACTGTCCGCCGGCATAGAGGCGGCGGAGGTCGCCACCGAACTTGAGCGTGTGAGTGCCGCGGGACCAGGAGAGCATGGGATTGGTTTGCCAGGACTCAAAGAGCTGGTTTTGAATCCCGCCCGCGCCGAGAGAGCGATAGATGTCGAAACTGGCCGTAGGCCGGAGGTTGGTGATGCCGGTGGTAGCGGGGGAGACGGAGAAGCCGAAGTACCCAGGTCCCTGGGTGTTGCCTGAGGCGTCGACCATGGTGCGGTGGAACTTCGTGTAGCCGCCTGCGAATGTGAACAGCAATGCGGGAGAGAGGCTCCATGTGTAATTGGTGACGTAGCTGCGAGATGGAAAGCTGATGATGGAGGATTGCGAATCTGGATTACCGAGCACCCAGGTCTGGTCGGATGTGGAATCCACCCAGGTGACGCGGAACATGAACCTGTGCTTGTCATTGATGATCTGGTCGAGGCGCCCCCCATAATTGTCCACGGGTGTGAGGACGCGAAACACGCCCTGAAAATTGCTGCCAAGCCCGGGCAGATTCGGATCCGGAAAGCGGGTGACGATCTGCCGCCCGATGGAGTTGAATCGCGCCGCGGGAACCTGGTTGTTGGGGAAAGGCGTGCGCTGTGCGGCGGTGGGCGCGGAAGCGGGATCGTAAATCCGCTGGGGGAGCTCGGAGAAGTCACCCGTTTTCATCCTGGCGGTGGGGATCGTGCCGAGTTGCGGGTTGTTTCGAACCCAGCGGGATCCGTCATATCCGAAATGGAAAAAGGTCCGGTTGCGCCCGTCAAAAAGGCGCGGGATGCGCACGGGCCCGTTGAAGCTGCCGCCGAACTGGTTGTAGACGTTGTTTGGCTTGGCGGCGGTCGCCGGAATGGCCAGGCGGGCGTTGGTCGCGGTGCTGCGGTGGAATTG
>CAYWST010000484.1:0-3823 GCA_964461075.1 uncultured Solibacteraceae bacterium
GGTTATGGTTGGTGGTGCTGGCGGCGGCTGGCGCGGGGTGGTGGGCGTGGCGGCTGGTGAGCACGCAGCCGGCGACAGGCGGCCCTGGCGGCGGCGCTCCGGTTGCGTTTCGGACGACGCAGGCGACAAAGGGACGCGTGCAGAAGACGATCCGGCTGACCGGAGTGACGACGCCGGAGCGGTATTCGTCGCTGATCGTTCCGCAGTTGAGGGGCGGGCGGGGCGGAACGACGACGGTGCAGGTTTCAGGGGGACGCGGCGGGATGAGCGTCACGGTCAGCTCGTCGGGCGGCGGGGATAGAGGCAGCAGCAGCGGCGGGAGCAGCCGGGGCGGATCGAGCAGTGGCGGTTCCTCATCGGGAGGGAGCGGATCGTCGTCGTCCTCGGTGGCGGTGGCGGGCAGTTTCACCGGTGGGAGCAGTTCGAGTTCGAGCGACACATCGGCCTCCTCAACGATGAGCGGCGGATCGAGCGCGGGCGGCGCCGGCGCATCATCGGGGTCGGCGTCATCGTTCCGAGGCGCATCGAACCGGTTTGGCGGCGGATCCTCATCGAGCGCGGCGCGGAGCAGCGCGAGCATGGCAGGCAGTTCGAGCAGGGCGTCTTCGTCGAGTTCCGCAAGGGGCTCAGCAGCGGCCGCGGCCGCTTCGATGGGGCAGGGCGGATTCGGCGGACCCGATGCCGGCTCGATGAGCGGCGGGATGAGCGACTTCATGCAGGTGCTGCAGAGCGTGGCTCCGGCGGGCAAGCTCGTGACCAAGGGCCAGGTAGTGGCGGAGTTTGACCGGCAGTATCAGTTGATCCGGCTGGACGACTACCGGTCGAGCGTAGAGCAGAATGAGCGCTCATATAAGAGCCTGGATTCAAATCTGGAAGTTCAGCGGCGGGCGCACGAACTGTCGATCGAGCAGGCGAAGGCCGCGGTGGAGAAGGCGAAACTGGATATCAAGACCATTCCGGTGCGGTCGCAGATCGATACCGAGGTTTTGAAGCTGCAACTGGAAGAGGCCGAGGCGAGGTTGAAACAACTTCAGCGTGAGATCCCCTATCAGCGGGAGACCGAGCGGACGCAGCGGCGGATCGCGGATCTTCAGATGGCGCAGTCGCGCAGCGAGCTCAAGCGCGCGGAGATGAACGTCGACAAGATGCTGGTGACGGCGCCGATGGAAGGATTGCTGGTGATGGAGACGACGCGGCGCGGAACGGAGATGGCGCAGATCCAGCAGGGGGATCAGTTGTTTCCCGGGCAGATGTTCGCGCGGATCGTGGACACAAACTCGATGCTGGTGGCGGCCAGGGTGAATCAGACGGACGTGGAGAGTCTGCGAATCAATGCGAGCGCAACGCTGCACTTTGACGCTTACCCGGACCTGGTGCTGCCGGCGCATGTGGTGTCGATCGGGGCCATTGCGAGCACGGGCGGATTCCGGGCGAACTATCTGAAGGAGATTCCGGTCTATCTGAAGCTCGACAAGGTGGATCCGAGAGTGATTCCGGATCTGACGGTGAGCGTGGACGTCGTCGTGGAGTCGAGCGAAGACAGCGTGGTGGTCCCGATGGAGACGGTGTTTACGGGGGAAAACGGGAAGAGTTTTGTTTACGTCAGAGGCGCGGGCGGGTTTGAGCGGCGCGAGGTGGAACTCGGGCTGAAGAATCACGTCCATGCGGTGGTCAAGTCCGGTGTGCGCGAAGGCGAGGTGCTGGCGGCGGAGCCTCCGCCCGCTTCGCAGCAGCCGAAGGGGACGGCCCGCAGGAGAATCGCGGCCGGGCAAGGAGAGATGGATGTCTAAGGATCTGAAAGGCGGAAAGCGGCTGGGGCAGAGCAACGGCCGGGCGAAGGTGATCGGCTGGGTCTTTCTGCTGTGCCTGCTTGCCGGCGGAGGCTACGCGGCCTACAGATATTCGGCTGCGAAGCCGGTGGAAGTAGCGACCGTGGGCGTGCGCCGCGGCGAGTTCACGATCACGGTGAAGGCGCGAGGCGAGCTGAAGTCGATCAACTCAACGATTCTCTCCGCGCCGCAGGTGCCGGATCCGAAGATTGTAAAGCTGGCGGAATCGGGCAAGGCGATCCGGAAAGGCGACGTCGTGGTGGAGTTCGACGCGGCGGCGCTTGAGAACTACTACCTGGACCGGGCGACGAGCGTGCGGACGGTGGATAGCGAGATCGTGCAAACAAAGGCGAGCCACAAGATTGTGGACGAGCAGGACTCGATGACGCTGATGACCTCGGAGTACGACGTGCAGCGCTCAGAGCTTGAGGCGTCGAAGGCGGAAATCCTTTCCGAGATCGAAGGCGCGAAGAACCGCATCAACGTGGGCATCGCCGAAGGGTCGCTCGGGCAGGTGAAGACCTCGATCAAGGCGCACAAGGTGACGCAGGAAGCGGACCTGGAGCGTCTGGACATGCGGAAGAACAAGACAGTCCGGGACATGGAGCGGATCAAGGGCTACCTGACGAGGATGGTGATCCGCGCGCCGATCGACGGGGTGGTGAACATCATGCCGAACTTCAGGGCGCAGGGCTCATGGGGCTCGACGCCGCCGCCGTTCAAGGAAGGCGACCGGGCGTGGACGGGCGCGGCGATCGCGGAGATTCCCGACCTGACTTCGATGAGGATCGACCTGAAGCTCGAGGAAGTGGACCGCGGCAAGATCGTCCTGGGACAGAGCGTGACGGTGAAAGTGGACGCGATCCAGGACAAAGATTTCGAAGCGACGCTGGACTGGCTGAGCCCGATCGCGCAGATCCAATACCGCGGCTTCGGCAGCCAGAACGAGAAGACGTTTCCGGCGCGGGCGACGTTGAAGAGCGTGGATCCGCGGCTTCGCCCCGGCATGAGCGCCACGGGGACCGTGCTGATCGAAGCGCAGCCGAACTCGTTGCTGATTCCGGCGAAGGCGAGCTTCGTTCAGAATGGCAAACCGCACGTGTGGGTGCAGCGGGGGCAGGGTTTCGTCGCGCGTGAGATCGTGGTAGGGAAGCGGAACGACACCGATATCGTCGTGCAGCGCGGGCTGCGGGATGGGGAGCGGATCGCACTGGAGAACCCGGCAGAGGCGGCAAAGCGCGCCAAGAAGCTGTAAAGGCGGAGAGAAAAGATGAGCAAGATTGTTTCGCGCCTGCTGCTGATCGTCGTCCTGCTGGGCGGCGGATACGGCATCTATCACTTCTTTTCGAACATGCAGTCGAAGCAGAAGCCGATTCCGCTGACGAAGGTCCGGCGCGGCGACGTGGTGGTGAGGAGCTTCACGCGCGGCGAACTGCGCGCGGTGAGGACGGCGACGCTGACGGCGCCGAATCTTGGAGGGACGGTGCAGGTGACACGGCTGGCGCCGCTAGGCGCGCTGGCGCGCGAGAAAGACCTGGTGGTCGAGTTCGACGACGCGGAAGTGGAGGCGAGGCTCGAGCAGAAGGAACTCGAGCTCGAACAGGTGGACGAGCAGACCAAGCAGAAGCAAGCGGAGCTGGCGATCCGGAACAACCAGGACGAAGTGGAACTGCTGAGGGCGCGCTATTCGGTGCGCCGGGCCGAGCTCGAAGTGAAGCGCAATGAATTGCTGTCCACCATCGACCAGAAGAAGAATCTGCTGAATCTTGAAGAGGCGCGGCGCAGGCTGAAGCAGCTCGAGAGCGACGTGAAGAGCCGCCGCGAGCAGGCGCAGGCCGAGCTGAACGTTTTGCGCGAGAGGCGGAACCGGAACCTGCTGGACATCAACCGGGAGAAGATGAGGCTGGCGCAAGTGAAGCTGCTGGCTCCGATCAGCGGGCTGGTGGCGATCAAGCAGAACCGCAGCGGTTTTTCGGGAATGTTCGGAACGTCGG
>CAYWST010000485.1:0-3822 GCA_964461075.1 uncultured Solibacteraceae bacterium
TGCCCCTTCACCTGCGCAATGCCCCCACGGGGCTGATGAAGCAGCTCGGCTACGCCACCCAGTACGACGCCGCGCCGCGCGGGGTCACCGGTTTCGACTTCATTCTCTCCGGATTGCTGATTCACGGCTTCCCGCAGAGGGAAGCCGAGCGGCGGGCCTGGGCCGCGCTCGAGCGCGTCTCGCTCACCGACGCGGCCCGCCGCAAGGTTGGCGCCTATTCCAAAGGCATGCGGCAAAGGGTCCGCCTCGCCTCCGCGCTGGCGCACGAGCCTCAGATCCTCATTCTCGACGAGCCGCTCAACGGGCTCGACCCGCTCGTCCGCGCCGAAACCATCGCCCTGTTCCGCCAGTACGCCGCCGAAGGAAGGCACGTCATCCTCTCCTCGCACGTGCTGCAGGAGGTCGACGTCTTCTCCGACCAGGTTATCCTCATCGCCAACGGAATGGTCGTCGCCGAAGGCCATATCCGCGGAGTCCGCGAGGAGATCACCGAACACCCCAGCCAGTACCTGCTCAAGTGCTCCAACCCCTCGCGCGTCGCTTCCCTGCTCTTCCAGGAAGACCACATCGCCGAGATCAAGATCAGCGAGGACGGCCTTGGGCTTCTGGTCATGACGCGTAACCGCGAAGGGCTCGCCCATGCGCTCTCGCGCATCGCCCTGCTCGGCAACGACATCGACGGCGTCCTCCCCTTTGACGAGAACGTCGACGCACTCTACGAGTATCTGATCGGAGGCCGCTCATGATCACCGCCCCGGAACTGAAGCAGGCCTGGACGATCGCCCGGCTCGAGATGCGCCGAGCCTTCTTTTCCAAGCGTTCCTTCTGGATCTACATCCTCGCCATCTTTCCCGCCTTTATCTTCTTCGGCCGCGCCATCGAGCTCAGCTACAAGCAACAGCGCTATCAATCGCGCGGCGCGATCTCGGCCCGGGAGATGGACTCCATTACCAAGGGCGAGAACATCGACAAGCTGGTCAGCCGGCTGCCGAAGACGGTTGAGGACCGCGACTTCACCATCCGCCGCCGCGAACGCGGCCCTGACGGCGACCGCATTGAAGAAGAGCACCGCCACGTTCAGTACTACGACGGCAGCCGCCGGGCGTTCGTCTTCGCCCGCGACGGGATCGTCCAGGACGTGCGCATCAGCCCCGTCAAGGACTTTGACGGCGACCGCGAGGCCTTCGCCGGCGTCTTCCAATACTTCTACCTGCGTCTTGCCATTTTCTTCGGATGCCTCGGCATCTTCATCAACCTCTTTCGCGGCGAGATGATGGACAAGACGCTGCACTTCTGGTTCCTCATGCCGGTCAAGCGCAGCGTGCTGCTGCTCGGCAAGTACCTGGCCGGCCTCTCCGCCGCCGCGGTCATCTTCTCCGGCGGCGCGCTGCTGGCGTGGTGCGCGATGCTGTGGCCGCAACCCTCCGGCGCGGTGAGCGCCTATCTCGCCGGACCGGGCTATATGCACCTGGCCAGATACCTGCTCGCCGCCGCGCTCGGCTGCGTCGGCTACGGCAGCGTCTTTCTCGCCGCCGGTTTGCTGCTGCGCAACCCGATCATCCCCGCCGTTGTCATCCTGATCTGGGAGGGCATCAACGGCTTCCTGCCGGACATCCTCCAGAAGCTGAGCGTTCTGTTCTATCTGCAGTCGGTATGCCCGACGCCGGCGCCCATTGAGAATGACGTGCCGGCCCTGCTGAGACTGCTCATCGCTCCAGCCGAACCAGTGAGCCCCGCCGCCGCGGTCCTCGGCCTGTTGGCCGTGACGGCGCTCGTGCTTTATGCAGCGACGCGCGCCGTCCGGAAACTGGAGATCAACTACTCGACCGATTAACGCTCGTCGAGCAGTTCGCCGTTCGCCGAGATCAATCGCAGCTTGACTGCGGGCTGCCCGAAGGCGTGCGTCGAGCAGCTCAGGCAGGGATCGAAGGCGCGCACGAGAGCGGAGACGCGGTTGACCGCGCCCTCCCGCAGAGCGTTCCCATCCACAAAGCGCTGGGCGACCTGCTTGACCCCTTCGCGGATGGCGAGGTTGTTGTGGCCGGTGGCGACGATGAGGTTGGCCCAGAGCATCGCGCCGTTGTCGTCGACCTTGTAGTGATGGATGAGCGTGCCGCGCGGGGCTTCGATGATGCCGACGCCCTCATTCGAGTTGACGCCGGCGGTGGCGCGGACGTGCGTGTCGAGGATGCGCGGGTCGTTGAGCAGCTGCTCCATGCGCTCCACCGCATAGGTGGCCTCGATGAGCCGCGCCCAGTGGTAGTAAAAGGAGCTGTGAACCATGCGCCCGAGGGCCTCGCGGTAATCGGCGAGCTCTTCATCGGCCTCAGGCGTTCCGCAGGAATCGGCGGCGTTGAGGCGGGCTAGGGGCCCGACGCGATAGACGCCGTTCGGGTAGCCGATGGGTTTGAAGTATGGCGACTTAAGATAGCTGTCAGACATGGACGCTTCGCCGATGACGTCGGAGTATTCGAGCGGGTCCTCGACATGGGCGAGCGGCTTGCCTTCGGCGTCGACGAACTTCATGATGCCGTCGTAAAGACGCAGCGCGCCGGCAGGCGAGACGAGCCCGGCGTACATGGTGGGCATGGTGCCGAAGCTCTCGACCTCGTCCTTGAAGCCGTCGCGGACGTGCTTGAACATCTTGAGGGTGCGGCGGAGGATGGAGCGGGCGATGGGGATCTCGCTGAGGATCTCATCGCGAACCTGCACGCTGAGGGGTTTGTTGACGCCGCCGGGGACGGTCCAACTGGGGTGGATGCGCTCGCCGGCGAGTTTGGCGATGGCCTGCTGGCCGAACTTTCGAAGCGCGATGCCGTCGCGGGCGGCTTCGGGATGCTTTTCGATGAGGCCGGCGACGTTGCGCAGCGCCGGGTCGGAATCAAAGCCCAGCAGCAGATCGGGCGCGGAGAGGTGGAAGAAGCTGAGGGCATGGCTCTGGGTGAACTGGGCCATGTGGAGCAGTTCGCGCAGAAGCTTGGCCGCCTGCGGAATTCGGACGGCCTGGATGGCGTCGCACGCCTTGGAGGAGGCGAGCAGGTGGCTTACCGGGCAGATGCCGCAGATGCGCGCCGTGATGGCGGGCATCTCGAAGTAGGGACGGCCTTCGACGAACTTCTCGAAGCCGCGGTACTGCGTAACATGGAAGTCGGTCTTTTCGACCTTGCCGTCGCCGTTCAGATGGATGTCGATCTTGGCGTGGCCTTCAATGCGAGTCACATGATGAATCGTGATTTTGTTGCTCATGGCGGCTCCTTATCCGAACTTCACCATGCCGGCCAGTTGCGGCTGGTGGCCTGCGACAAGATCGAGGACGGCCTTGCCGATGGCGGCGGCCGGCGGCGGGCAGCCCGGAATGTGGGCGTCCACCTGGACGACGGCGCTTACGGGCGAAGCGTGCTTGAGCAGCGGAGGAACGCCTTGCTTGGGGATTTGCAGGGTCTCGCTGGCGTTTTCGATGTAGCCCCGTTCGAGGAGCTTTTTGACGGGAACCCAATTGCGCATGGAGGGGACGTTGGACGTGACCGCGCAATCGCCGAGCGCGACGAGGATGCGGGTGCGCTGGCGGATCTTCTGGACGAGCTTGAGGTCGTCCTGGCTGCTGACGGCGCCTTCGACGAGGCAGACATCGACGCCTTCGGGGTACTCCTGAGCGTCGACGAGCGGCCCGTAAACGATGGCTGCTTTTTCGACGACGGTGAGCAACAGCTCATCGAGGTCGAGGAACGACATGTGGCAGCCGGAGCAGCCGTCGAGCCAGACGGTGGCGACTTTGACCTTGCCGTTATTCATGGACGCACCTCCCTGAAGGACGCGATTCGG
>CAYWST010000486.1:0-3820 GCA_964461075.1 uncultured Solibacteraceae bacterium
GGTTCATGCTGGTGAAGGAAGATGCGCCTGCGCGAGGCGCAGCCGCGGCCAAGGGCGGAGCGGAGTTTCAACGCATCTGGGGAACTCCGGCGATTTACGGCATCCTGATTGGAACCGCGGCCTACAACTACTTCACATACTTCAATCTCACTTGGCTACCCTCCTATTTCGTCGAGCGGCTGGGCATGACGATGTCCGAGATGGGGCTGTTCACCACGTTCAGCTTTCTCGGGATCGCGGCCGTCTCGATTGGAGGAGGCGCGCTGGCGGATCACATGGTCCGGCGCGGCGGCGATTCGGTCGGAATCCGGAAAGCTTTCACCATCGCCGGATTGGCGATCGCGTCAACGGAGATCTTCGGCAGTATGACATCGTCGAGGGATGCGGCGATCGGGTTCGCGATGTTCTCGCTCGCCGGGCTTGGCCTGACGACAGCCAACTACTGGGCGTTGACACAGACGCTGATGCCGGGGGCGGCCATCGGGCGGATCGCCGGCGTGCAGAATTTCGCGTCCAACGTGGCAGGAGTGATCGCGCCCGCGTTGACGGGGTTTCTGATTCAGAGCACGGGCAGTTACGACGCGCCGATGCAGGCGATTCTGATGGTGCTGGCGATGGGCATCGCCGCCTACGTGTTCATGGTCAAACCTCGATACGCGCCGGGTGCAACTCGTAACGCGGGGTGATGTGGGGGACGGCCGCCGCCCGTCTACAATAGGAGTTCACCCCAACACAATGCGATACGCGATCTTTGGCGAGGGCGACCAGGGCGGAGGCGGCGGCCCGTTGAGTCTGCTCGACCGTCTCAAACAGGGTATTCAGAAAACGCGGGCCGGTCTGGTGACGAAGGTCGAGGACGTTCTTCTCGGGAAGAAGGAAATCGACGCCGACCTGCTGGAGGAACTCGAGTACACGCTGATTACCGCCGACCTCGGCGTGCGGACCACCACGGAGATTCTGGAGGGGATTCGCCAGAAGGTCGAAAGGCATCTGGTGAACGACCCGTCTGAGCTGCGCGCTTTGATCCGGGAGCGCTTGTTCGGCGTGTTGGAGGCTTCCGACAGGCCGGTGGCATGGCCCGCGGAGCCGCCGATGGTGGTGATGATGGTGGGCGTGAACGGTTCAGGCAAGACGACGACGACCGGCAAACTGGCCGCGCGCTTCGCGGCGGAAGGCAGGACGGTCATGATGGCTGCGGCGGACACATTTAGAGCCGCGGCCATTGAACAGCTTGAGGTGTGGGCAGGGCGTGCGGGGGCGGAGTTCATCCGGCAGAGACAGGGGGCCGATCCTTCCGCCGTGGTTTTCGATGCGCTGCAGGCGGCGCGTGCGCGGAAGACCGGCGTCCTGCTGGTGGATACGGCGGGGCGGCTGCACACGAAATCCAATCTGATGGCGGAGCTTGAGAAGATGCGGCGCACGTCGGAGCGGGTGCTGCCCGGCGCGCCTCATGAAGTGTGGCTTGTTCTTGACGCGACAACGGGCCAGAACGGCCTGGAGCAGGCGCGCAAGTTCACCGAGACGGCGGGCGTCACGGGGCTGATTCTCACCAAACTCGACGGCACGGCCAAAGGCGGTATTGTCATCGCGATTACGAGAGAACTCAATCTGCCCATCCGCTACATTGGAGTCGGCGAGCAGGCGGACGACCTTCTTCCCTTCGAGCCCGGGAAGTTTATCTCTTCCCTCTTTGAATCATGAGCGCCGAATACCTGCGTCTTGCGCTGGACCTGGCCCGCAGGGGGCTCGGCCGGACCTCTCCCAATCCGGCGGTTGGAGCCGTGCTGGTGAAAGACGGCGAGGTCGTCGGCGAGGGGTTCCATACCTGGGCGGGGGTGAAGCATGCTGAGGTCCTGGCGATCGAGCAGGCGGGTGAGCGGGCGCGGGGCGCATCGCTGTACCTCACCCTGGAGCCCTGTTCCCATCAGGGGCGCACGGGGCCCTGTGTGGAGGAGATCATCGCGGCCGGCGTTTCGAGTGTGACGGCGATCACTGAAGATCCGAATCCGCGCGTGGCGGGCAGCGGCTTCGCCCGGCTCCGCCAGTCCGGCGTTCAGACGGCCGTCGATCCGGCGCTGGCGGCGGAGGCGGAAGAACTCAACCGGCCGTTCTTTCATTTCATGCGGCAGGGGCTTCCGCTGGTGACGCTCAAGTCGGCTTTGACGCTGGACGGCAAGATTTCGGCTCCCGAGGATAACTCGGGCTGGATCACATCGGAGCGCGCGCGCGCCCACGTGCAGCAGGTCCGTCATCTGCACGATGCGATCCTGACCGGGATCGGAACCGTGATTTGCGACGACTGCCTGTTGACGGACCGCAGCGGGCTGGATCGCGCGAGGCCGCTGCTGCGAATCGTTCTGGATTCACAGCTTCGCATGCCGCTCGATTCGAAGATGGTCCGCTCCTGCCGCGGCGACGTCCTCGTGGTGTGCGCATCGGTGGCTCCGGCCGCGCGGCGCAAAGCGCTGGAGGAACGGGGCGTTGAGGTTGTCGCTGCCGACGGCGAAAGCGGCCGCACGAGTCTTCATAAGGTCGTGAAGCTGCTTGCCGAACGGAAGTATCTGTCGCTGATGATTGAGGCGGGCAGCACGGTGAACTGGAGCGCTTTGGAGACCGGTGTGGTGGACCGGATCCTGTTCTATTACGCGCCGAAGATCATGGGCGGCATGCAGTCGCTCCCCGTAGCGGGAGGGCTGGGGCGCCGGCGAAGAGTGGACGCCATTCAGTTCAAGGATCTGAAGCTGCATCCGATTCCGCCGGACGAGTACGTTGTGGAAGCCTGGTTCGACCGGACGGTTCTGGCGCCGAGGACGGCTGGTTAGCTATGTTCACCGGAATCATCGAAGAACTGGGCAGGCTTGCCGGCATCGAGCCGCGCGGCGCGGGCTCGCGGATTCGGATCGAAGCCCCGCTGGTGTGCTCCGATATCAGGACGGGCGACAGCATCTCGGTGAATGGAGTCTGCCTGACGGCTGCCGGCATCACGAGGAGTTCATTCTCCGCCGACGTCTCGCCGGAGACGATGGAGCGGTCGAGCCTGGGCGCGCTTCGCGCGGGCGCGGTGGTGAACCTGGAGCGCGCGCTGGCTGCGGGAGGCCGCCTGGGCGGCCATATTGTGCAGGGCCATGTGGACGGACTGGGGCGGATCGAATCGCTGGAGAAGCTCGGCGCTGGCGACTGGTGGCTCAACGTGAGCGTGCCCGTCGAACTCGAACGCTATTTCGTCTTCAAAGGCTCAGTGGCCGTTGACGGAATCAGCCTGACCATCGCGCGGGCCGAGCCCGGGCGGATCTCGGTGGCGGTGATTCCATATACCTACGAAAACACAAACCTGCGCGAGAGGAAGCCGGGCGACGCCGTCAATCTCGAAACCGATGTGCTGGCCAAGTACGTTGAGAAGATGCTCGCCTCGCTTGACCTCAAGGCCAAGGCGCCGTTGACTCTCGGCGATCTGCTCGACAACGGCTATTGATTACTCGTAGCGCAGCGCTTCGACGGGGTCGAGGTTGGCGGCCTTGACGGCGGGCCAGGTGCCGAAGAAGAGGCCGACGCTAACGGAGGTGAGCAGGCCGGTGGTCACGGCCCATCCGGGCACACTCGAGGGCAGAGACGGAACGAGCGCGCCGATGAGCAGAACCATGAGAACCGAGATGATGACGCCGAGCACTCCGCCAATGCCCGTTAACGTGATGGCCTCCATGATGAACTGAACGATGATGTCGGCCTTTCGTGCGCCGATGGCTTTGCGGACGCCGATTTCCTTGGTGCGCTCGGTGACGGAGACGAGCATGATGTTCATGACGCCGATGCCGCCTACCAG
>CAYWST010000487.1:0-3816 GCA_964461075.1 uncultured Solibacteraceae bacterium
CCGGACCTAGTGTGGTCTTGCTGGTGCAGCCCGGAAAGTGGACGATTGGCACTTTGACGAGCAATATCTGGTCGTATGCCGGCGACGAAGATCGCGAGTCTGTCAACCAGTTTACAATGCAGTACTTCGTCAACTACAACCTGAAAAAAGGCTACTACCTGACGAGTGCGCCCATCATCACGTCAAACTGGCGGGCAGGTTCGGGAGAAAAGTGGACAGTGCCCTTCGGCCTCGGGGTTGGGCGGATCCAAAAGTGGGGGAAGCAGCCGGTGAATTGGAGCATCGCCGCGTTCGGTAATGCCGTTCATCCCACCTATGGCTCTGTCTGGTCGTTGCGGTTCCAGGTGGTGTTGCTCTACCCAAACCCGAACCGGTAGGGCTCAGATGAGCCAAATCCTTGATTCTGTGAGCACCTGAAGAGCGATAGAAGGGCCGGAGCCAGGAATGGGGGCATCTGCACCCTGAGGCAAGATCAGGTACGCTAAGTCTGAATCCACTCCATGAACGATGTTAGACCCGTGATCCTGGTCGTCGACGACGAGGCCGACTCGCTCAAGCTGCTGACGGACATCCTCGATGCGCAGGGGTACGAAGTGCGGGCAGCCAACAGCGGCAAACTTGCCCTGGCATCGGCAGCCGCCCACAGACCGGATCTGATCCTGCTCGATCTTCGTATGCCCGAGATGGACGGCCTGGAGGTATGCCGGCGGCTGAAAGCATCTGAGTCCACGCGCTCGATTCCGCTCATGTTCATCAGCGGGAGTTCGGACGTTGAGCAGCGCATCCAGGGTCTCACGATGGGGGCGGTCGATTTCGTCTCAAAGCCTTTCCGGCGCGAAGAACTGGCTGCCCGAGTTCAAGCGCATCTGGAGTTGGGGCGTCTGCGGAACAGCCTGGAAAGGGAAGTCCAGCGGCGAACTGCCGAACTGAAGGAGATGGCGGAGGAGATGCGGAGGGGTAAGGTGCGTCTCGAGCAGGCTGCCGAACTTGCCGAGTTGGGATACTACGAGTTCGACTTCTCCGCGAGGCAGGTATTCTCGGATCCGCGGACGCGATCCATCCTGGGACTGCCACCGGACTGGCAAGGCGGTATCGAGTTTTCCGACTTCTGGCAGGCGCGGCTGCATCCGGACGACTCCTCGATGGTTCTGGACATCAGGAACCAGATCCTGCACGGCTCGCTCGACCGCGTTGATGTGGAGTATCGCTACCAGCACCCGGTGGAGGGGAAGAGATGGATTCACCATCGGGTCGACGTAGCCCGGCGCGACGCGAACGGAACCGCAATGCTATTGATCGGAGTTCTGCAGGACGTCACCAAGCGCAAGCAGGCTGAGGAAGATCTGCGGCGGTCCTACGCCGAGATCGAACGATTGAAGGACAGGTTACAGGCGGAGGGTGAGTACCTCAAGGCCGAAATGCGGATGACCGGGGACCAAGGTCCCGTCATTGGAGAGAGCGCCAGTATCCGGAAGGTCTTGCGAATGGTGGAGCAAGTCGCGCCGACGGACTCCTCGGTTCTCATCCGCGGCGAGACTGGCACGGGCAAGGAACTTATCGCCCAGGCCGTCCACCGGCTCAGTCCCCGCCGGGACAGTCTATTGGTGAAGGTGAATTGCGCCGCGCTGCCGGCGGGGCTTGTAGAGAGCGAGCTCTTTGGGCGGGAAAAGGGCGCCTATACGGGCGCCATGGCCCGCCAAATCGGACGCTTTGAAGTGGCGGACGGTTCGACACTTTTTCTGGACGAGATAGGCGAATTGCCTTTGGATCTCCAGGCCAAGCTGCTTCGGGTGCTGGAATCGGGGGAGTTCGAGCGCCTTGGCAGTTCCAGGACCATCAAAGTGAATGTGCGGGTGATCGCGGCCACGAACCGCAACCTGCAGGAGGCAGTCAAGCTGGGTAAGTTCCGTGAGGACCTTTACTACCGGCTCAACGTGTTTCCCATCCTGGTTCCTCCGCTTCGCGAGAGGGCGGAGGATATTCCCCTGCTGGTCTGGGCGTTCCTTCAAGAGTTTTGCACCCGGATGGGCAAGAAGATCACGCAAGTGCCTCGCAAGACGATGGAAGCCCTGCAGCGCTATCGATGGCCCGGCAATGTGCGTGAGTTGCGGAACGTCATCGAACACGCTGCGATCATCACTCCGGGCGACACCCTCACTGTCGGACTGCTCGACGAGGCCAACTCCACCCCCGCACCGGACAATCAGACCTTGGCTGAGGCGGAGCGGGCGCACATCCTTCGAGTCCTCGAAAGAGCAAACTGGCACGTCAAGGGGCCGCAAGGAGCAGCTGCGCTGCTGGGGATGAACGCAGGGACGCTTTACGGCCGAATGAAAAAGTTGGGTATCCGGCCGCAACAACGGGTGGAGTACGGCTCAAGCCAAGGCGCGGCTGGCGATTGAGGAAAACGCTGTGTCGCAGGTCAACGCGGCCGCGGGTGAATGACGACTCCGCCACGCCATTCAGCTTGCCCTGGACCAAGCACATAGAGAACCGCCGAAACCCGCGGCAACAACCGCAACGCGAGGCGGCCGCCGCCTTTCCACTCATCGCCCTCCCGGAAGTGGATGTGCTCCCAGGCGCCCCCGATCGTAAGCCGCTTCCAGCGAACACTCAGGTGGTTGCCATCTGTGATCGTGGGGCGCACGGACGGCGCCGGTTCAGACGGCGTCTCGTGATGTTCGCTTTCTTCTTCCTGGAACATGGGCGTTTGCCGGAAGCCCTGCACTGCAAGCCCCTGGGTGACGAACCAACCCTTCTCGTAGTCCCATCGAAAGCTGAAAGCGGGCATCGTGGTGAATTCGTTGCTGCCGAACGCCACCGCGGCGCCGAGTGCAACCTTCAGCCCGCCGATGCCAATGGTGTAGGAGCCTCCGGTAAAGCCGACATCGGCAGCCTCACCGCCAAAATAGTGGCCTTCGAACCCGAGTCCTCGCCAAATGGGCTGCACATAGGACCCTGATCGGAACACGTCGGAGGCGACAAAATCAGCTTCAAACGCAGACGTTCCTTCGGGCTCTTTCTCTCTTTGTGCCGGCGTCTTCTCCTGCTCGGATTTCTCCACCGAAGGCGTCCCCTGGGCCCAAGCCGTACAAGCCATGATCAGAGTCAGAGCGAGTTGCATGGGGCGAACCGCCAACTTCGAAGAGCCGCCGCGGATCCGGGATCCGCTGCCTCTTGTGTTCATTACGCGGCGGCACACCTTCCGGCACATTGAAGCGTACTCATCCACTTGGCCCATGCACGCAGCCTGCCAATTCAGCCGGAGGACGGAATCCACCGCGGAATCCATCCGGCAAAAAGCAGCGAGGGGGCTGCGGGGAGGAACACAGGTGGCCGTCGAAACAAGCCCTGAATTGTGGCTGTGGTCACGGCGGAACCGGAGCGAGCAACAGGCGAGTGACTCCCTGGCGCATGGTGAATGGGGATTGCATTTCAACCCGAGGAACTCATTCCAACCCGCCAGGCCACGCCATCAGCCTTGCGAATGAACCGCTGTTCGCCTGCCGATCTCAAGGACTCAACGAGTTAGATTGAGTCTCGGAGCGGTTGGGGGTTGGCATGCTGGTTGCATTCAATATGTGCCGAGACGGCGGTGCTCGATCACGGATGAAACAATGACAATACGAATCAATTCCCACGCAGCGTGGCGCGCCGTTATCGGCGCCATAGTCTGTCTACTGATGGCAGGTTGTACTGCAACCAGGCCTGAGTCAAAGGCCGCCCTGGACCGGACGGTTCTCCCTCTGAGCGAACCAACGCGGCCCTCCTACAGCGAACTGGATGTGCGGAATGCGAAACCACCTGCTCGCTTTG
>CAYWST010000488.1:0-3814 GCA_964461075.1 uncultured Solibacteraceae bacterium
GACCGCACCATGACCGGCCTCAAGCCCGAGAAAGCCGCGGCCGCGGCCGCCGCTGCCGGGGCCGACGCCATTGGAGCCAACTGCGGCGCCGGCATCGAATTCTTCTCCGCGCTCGCCGCCCGCTTCCGCTCCTCGTGTCAGCTTCCGGTCTGGATCAAGGCCAACGCCGGCCTGCCCCGCATGGAGCAGGGACGCGTCCTCTACGACGCCAGCCCGGCGGATTTCGCCTCTCACTTTGAAGCTCTCCAACAGGCCGGAGCCTCCTTTGCAGGCGGATGCTGCGGGACCGGTCCCGAGTTCATCGCCGCGCTGCGGAAGCAGCGCGACTCCAGGAGAAACGCCCCTTGCGCCTGAAACTCATCGGCTGCGAAGTCCTCTTCCGCGAACTCTGCGAAGCCGCCGCGCGTTCGCCGCATCAGGTTGACATCGAGTTCCTCCCCAAAGGTATCCACGACCTGGGCGGCGAACCCATGCGCAACGAGATCCAGAAGCGCGTCGACGCCGTCCCTGCCGGCGCCGCTGACGCCATCGCGCTCGGCTACGGCCTCTGCGGTATGGGCCTCCACGGCCTGGAAGCCCGGCACACGCCGCTCGTCCTCCCCCGCGCCCATGATTGCATCGCCCTGCTCCTCGGCAGCCGCGAACGCTACCAGCAGCACTTCGAGAATCACCCGGGCACCTACTACCGTTCAACCGGTTGGCTCGAACGCGGCCAGTCCATTCAGCAGATCGCGCAGAATCGCACCGGTTCCGGACTCTCTCTCGAAGAACTCGTCGCCCGTTACGGAGAAGAGAACGGCCGCTACCTCTACGACGAGCTCACCCGCTATCGCACCGCCTATCACCGTCTCGCGTTCATCGAAACCGGTCTCGAAGCCGACAACCGCTTCGAGGAGGAGTCCCGCTGGCAGGCCGCCGAACAGGGCTGGCGCTTCGAAAAGATCGCCGGCGACCTCGCCTGGATCCGCCGCCTCCTCACCGGCGAATGGCGCGAGCAGGAGTTCCTCGTCGTTCAACCCGGTGAGCGTGTCCGGGCCACTTGGGACGACCAGATCATCCGCGTGGAGGAGATCCGGCAGGCCGCCGGACAATAAGCCATGACTGGACGCGAACGGATTCTCGCCGTGCTCGATGGGAAACCGGCCGGCTCTCTGCCGTTGATGCCCATCACCATGATGTTCGCCGCGGACATCGCGAAGGTCCGCTACCGAGACTACGCCACCAACGGCGCGGTCATGGCCGAAGCTCAACTCAAGACAGCCGCGCGCTTCGGCTTCGACTATGTCTCCTCCATTAGCGATCCCGCTCGCGAGGCCGCCGACCTCGGCAGCGCCGTCGAGTACTTCGACGATCAGCCGCCCGCCATCATCGAAAGCCGCGCGCTGCTCGAGGACAAGTCCCGCCTCCGCTCCCTCAAGCCGCCCGACCCGGCTCAACCCGGCCGGATGAGCGACCGCGTCGAAGCCGTTCGAATCCTCAAGCGCGAAGCCGGAGACGATCTCCTCGTGGAAGGCTGGGTGGAAGGCCCGTGCGCTCTCGGCGCCGACCTGCGCGGCCTCAATTCCCTGATGACCGATTTCGCCGACGACGAGCCGTTCGTCAACGATCTCTTTGACTTTGTCGTGGAGACCGCCATCGGCTTCGCCCGCGCTCAGATCGAAGCCGGCGCGGACATCATCGGCCTGGGAGACGCCGCCGCTTCCCTCATCGGCCCCAGGCTTTATAACGAACACGTCCTGCCCCGCGAGCAGCGGATCTTCTCCGCCATCCGCGCCATGGGCGGCCGGAGCCGCCTCCACATCTGCGGCAACACGCGCCGCATCGTCGCCGGCATGGGCCGCGCCGGGGCCGACATGATCGATCTCGATTACTTCACTTCGCTCGGCGAAGCCCGCGCCGCCTGCGCCCCCGGCCAGCCTCTTTCGGGCAATATCGACCCCGTCCGGTGTCTCCGCGACGGAACGCCCGAATCCGTCTTCGAAGCGCTCGAAGAGTGCTTCCGCCAGGCGGGAAGCGCCAATTACATCGTCGCCGCGGGTTGCGAAGTCCCCCGCGATACACCTTTCGCCAACGTCGAGGCCATGGCCCGCTTTGCCCGCTCTCACGCTGCAGCCTGACCCCGCGCGCCCGCTGCGCGACCGTCTCTTCGACCTTGGCGTCGAGTTCCCCTGCGGCGGCGAGACCGGCTGCGGCGGCTGCCGCGTCCGCGTCCTGGCCGGCGACGTCCCCGTCACGCCGCTCATGCGCGATGTCCTCTCTCCCGATGAACTCGCCGCCGGCTGGCGCCTCGGCTGCGAGGCGGCTTCCAGCGGAGCCGTCACGCTCGACGTCGAACAGTGGGCCCCGGTCATCCTCTCCGATACAACCCCCATGACCGTCGAGCCCCGTGATGGCTTTGGCGCCGTCATCGACCTCGGCACCACCACCCTCGTCGTCCAGCGCGTGAACCTCTCCACCGGCGAAGTCGAAGCCAGTGAAACGGCCATCAATCCTCAGGCCCGCCACGGCGCCGATCTCATGAGCCGCATCCGCTACGACCTTGAGTATCCCGGCGAACTCGGCGCGCTCATCCGCGGCGCGCTCGAGCAGATGCTCTCGCGCCTCGCCCCGCGCGAAGGATTCCGTGAAGCGCTCGCCTGCGGCAACACGGCGATGCACCACCTCTGCTGCGGCTTCAGCGTCGCTCCTCTGGCCGCCGTCCCCTTCGAATCGCCAAAGCTCGGCGAGGCTGAGTTCTCCGCCGGCCCTCATCGCGTCACCTTTCTTCCCTGCCTCGGCGGCTTTGTCGGCAGCGATCTCACGGCGGGTGCGGTCGCCGTCGCCCTGGATCGCTCACCGGCCCTGACTGCCTTGATCGATCTCGGAACCAACGGCGAGATTCTCGTCGGCTCGCAGGCGGGAATCGTCTGCGCTTCCACCGCCGCCGGGCCCGCCTTCGAAGGCGGCGGGATCTCCTGCGGCATGCGCGCCGCGTCCGGCGCGATTGAGGCCGTTCACGCCTCCGATGACGGCTATTCCATTCGTGTCATCGGCGGCGTCCCCGCGCGCGGTATCTGCGGCAGCGGACTCGTCGACGCCGTCGCCGCCGGCCTCGCCCTCAACGCTCTCCGCCCCAACGGCCGCCTCGGCCAGGGCCAGCCTATGCGCCTCTCCGCCGCGGTCGCGGTCACTCAAGCCGATATCCGCCAATTGCAGCTCGCCAAAGGCGCCATCGCCGCGGGCCTCGCCCTCCTCACCGGTGAATCGGCCTCTGTTCCTTCCCGCATCTGGCTCGCCGGAGCCTTCGGCAATTCCATCCACGTCCCCGCCGCCCGCGCCATCGGTCTTCTTCCCGAGGATGTTCCTGTCACGCCCGTGGGCAACTCCGCCCTGCGCGGCGCTCGCGCGCTTCTGCTGGAGCCCTCTCAGCGGAACGCGCGGCTCGCCCGCCTCATCTCCATCTGCCGCCACGTCGAGTTCGCTTCCCTGCCGGGCTTCGAAGACCGCTACGCCGAGCGCATGGCGCTCGCCCCGTTCCATCTCGGCGGGATGTAGACGCACCTCGGATCCGATTGCAGATAGTCTCCCGTCAGCGCGTACGCCCGCGACCGCGACCCTCCGCACAGATTGCGGTACTCGTCCTCCTCACATTGCCCGCCGGCACGTTGAGCAATCCCGACGGAAAGAGCTCACCTGTGTGCGACACGAGCACAAAGCCTTTTCCGCCATTGATCCCTGCCTGCCGGGTGATGCTCCCCGCCGCTCCAGGAAGCGATCCGCCCGCTTTCTTCCACTGCGCGACGTAGCGCCTTGTGGCGCGGCTCCCCCTTCTTGT
>CAYWST010000489.1:0-3793 GCA_964461075.1 uncultured Solibacteraceae bacterium
TTTCGCTCGTCCAACGGGAAAGACAACTAAAGGAGACGATCACTGCTCATTGGTATCGTCTTCTTCATCCGCTTTGCTCGCCGCCGTATCGGCAGCTTTGACCAATGCCTCCAGATAGGCCAGCCGCCAGGGGCCGAGCAGACGCTGCAGTCGGGAAAAACGCTCGGCGGATTGAATGCGTATCGCGGATTGCCGCTGCATCGAGAACGGATGTTTCTCCAAGATGTGGTCAGCAAGCCACGGCCTAAGGTGCCCGTGATGAGATGCGATCAAGTGGCACCACAGATCCATCCAGATCTGCTTCTCGGAATCGGAAACTGTCGGCGGCAGGTTGGGCGGTCGTTCAGTCACTTTCAGAAGAGATTCCCATTCGTGCCGGAATCCGCCCATCCTTGCTGGCCGTGGAACCATTGGCTTCGCCACAGGATTCGCCAGATCCCTGTTCCCCATTGCCGACTGCCATTTGGGATTGTTTTTCCCGAGGTCATGCACGCTCGATGCCTCGGAGATCAGAGAACGTAGGAACTCGCTTCCTGGGGCTACGGTCTCCGCTATCCGGCCGCCCACTTCTTCCGCGCGTCTCAGATGGTCGTTCAAGAACTGCGGTGATTGCACCAAATTCTTCACTTTAAGGTAGACAAATCGAAATTCAGCGGTACCGACGTCGAATGTTTGACTCACGCATGGCCGCCATACTTTACCCGCGGGCAGGTCGGGAGGTCGGTCACCAACAGAAGCACAGCCTGGTGGTTGCGATTCTCCAGTTGTGTTCACCGGCTCAATTCGCGAAGCTCCGTCTCCTGAAGTCAGCCGATAGTCACCAGGGTGGACTTCTTTCACTTGCCGCCAATAGGAAGGACGTTGGGTCGATACTCCCTCAAGCACGTCACAAGTGGCAACATCGCCTGTATCCTCCAGTAGCTCGTTGAGACTACGGTGGCCCTTCGCCAATGTCGGCAGAACCAGAATTGCATCGGGCTTCAGGATGAACTCGGCGTTGTGGTCCAACGCGGCCCGCCATTCTTCACCGTCAAATACGGCCACAGGAATCTTCGACGCCTCTGGTGATTCGAGCCACGTCCTGGCGGCGGAAATCGGAACGTAATGGAGCTCGGCGCGGCAGGGCGGAAACATCGTGAAGATTTCCTCGACCTGTGCCCTGATGGATTGTTCGCCTGATTCGTTTTCATCTTCAGGACGGAATGCTGCTAACACGTCCATCTCCACCCGGAAAGCGACACCGATCAGAGGAGTGCGTTCCTCGTCGGGCAGGATGCCGTAGAGAAACGGATGCACAGGCGTGAAGTAGTTTTGTGGGCTGGTGGTCCCCGACCAGTGCTCTATTTGGGAGGAAGTCAGGACTGGTACCGCAACGGGCCCACCCGTTAGAGGAGCCAGCCTATGCTTTAGCCAAGAGGTGGGTGAGCGAGCATCAAGGGTGGTTTGTGCACCGGACTGAGCACCCAGTAAGACCCTTCGCGTGGCTACGCTAACAAGTTTGGCTGGATCAAGACGTTTTGGCTTCTTACCTCCGTCTCCCCCGGTCTCGTTTCCATCGGCATTAACTGGTCCTACGCCGTTCGAATTGATGCCGGCTTGCTTTGAGGTGGCCATGTTCCAGTGAGCGCCCACCAAGAATGAAGCCGAAGGGGCATGTTTGTTCAGCGCTTCGGCATGCAAGGCTCGCGCCAACTGGATCATCCGCCGTCGAACGTCGCGCGGTGTCACATCCGGTTTGACGAAAATCGTCATCGTCGGGGCTGCACACTGCCCAGTTCGAGAACGTCGGCTGAGCCTGCCACGACGGTCCAGCCGCCCAAGCCTCTGAAGGAGAGTGGGCAGCGAGGCAAAATCGCAAAGAACCGCTGATGCATCAGCATCAAGGCCAACTTCTGCCGCAGCAGTTCCTACGAGAAAGGCGGTTTCCGTGACTTCGCCTCCTTCTTCGCCTTCGTCAGACGGACGGAAGCGCCTGAAAACGGAGTGTCTCTCAATCCGGTCGCGTTCGTATCCGCGAAGTCGCCCCGTAATTGTCAGAACCCGGTCCTTGAACTGCTTCTGAAGATGTTTTGAGATCTTGTGCGCGACGCCTGGCTCGCGTACGAACACCGCGACGGTTTCGTTCCCCGCGCCAAGCGCTGCAGCCTCCGCCCCAATTACTTGGTCGGGTTTTTCGTCCCCGGTAATCCATCTGATCTTCACCTGGCGTGCTTGTGCGGCTACGAGACGATCACCGAGGCGTGGATCATCTTCGTCGTCAGGAATGAGTCTGAAGATCGAATCTGCGCTGGGTGGCGGCAGGGATGGAGTGGCGGACAGTTCCGTGAGCCAGAAAGGAAGACGCTCGAAAATCAGTGAAAGCGCCGCGGGAATATCTCGATCGGCCTGTTCAACGAACTGTCGCGCTTGACGAAGCGTAAGCAAGAACTCCGGTACGAGGTGGGCTTCGTCTACACAGATCCAAGCATCTACTGCCAGGAGTGCTGCCTGCAAAGGTCGGCTCCACTTGCCGAGACCGTACCCTTGGAACAGGAGGCGGCTGCCGATCTGGTCAACTGTACCGATGATGAGATGCGGTACTGACGGGGCAACAGACCACTCCCGGTCATCTACCAATTGACCTCGAAGTTGGACGACGCGAAAGATATCCGCCTGGTCTCCGCTTAAGGACTCCAGTCCCTTCCGTAGTTCAGAGATCTCGCTACTGTCTGCCGACAGCCTGGCGTCAAGCTGCCGGGCTAAGCGAAAAACCTGCTGCACAAGTACGCGCCGGTTCACAACCCACACGAGGCGGCGAGGGATGGGCTTCCGTGAACCCCGCTCCAGCCCATACCATGCCAGCGCCAAAATCCAGATGACGGTAACGTCGGTTTTTCCGGCCCCGGTGGGGAGGTCAATGAGGTTTGGATGCCATCCCTCCGTGAGTCTCTCGAACAGCCTGCGCATCCATCTCATGGGAGGCTGATCCCGTAGCGCCATGTAATTTCGTTCGAAGAATAGCACGCGATTTTGAGCCGAGAGCCCGGTGGATTGGACGTCGGTTTGCATCTCTTTGGTAAATTGGCATTTTACTCCTGCATCCACCGGCTGCGCGCGACCCGCGGCACATCAGGAGGCGTCAGCCGCGCAGCGATGGCATCCAGGCGGTCAACCTCCCGCTCCAATGAAAGTCCCATCGAGATGAGCGCCTGGAGGGCGGCGAACGCATAGACGCGACAGTCAAGGGCCTCGCCACGTGTTCCTTTCTTCCGCCGCCACTCCCGCACCGGTGCCCCCCGCGAGTAGGTCGTCACCAGAACCTCGGACAGCAGTTGCTCGAAGTACTCCTGGCTCCGGTCCGCCGGGAAGTGGCAGAAGCCGGGCGATGGCTCGACAATCTTCAGGCGTCCATAGACCGTCGACTTGGCGCTGTCCACACCTACGGTGTAAAGCAACGTCCCGTTCTTGCGGTTCGGCCGCTTGGGCCACACCGGCAACGGTCCGGCCTTGCCCTTGATCGCGAAGACCCGTTGGTGGAATCGGCCTCGTGCGAACTCGTACACCTGCTGTGTGTGAAAGCCCGAGTCGATGCAACATGCCGAAACCGGCAACGTGATGCCACGCTCATGAGGCCAGGGCTGCGCCAGCAGTTCGTCGAGAGACCGCCAGACAGCGGGCGCGGAGGGATCGCCCGGCAGCACCTGGTATCCAACGGACCAGGATTCCTCGCCGCGGCCCCAGCCGACGAACTCCACTTCGAGCCGGTCGGCCTGCACGTCCACACCACACGTCAGCACCGCCACTCCCGCCGGCA